>NZ_JAUBDI010000002.1:0-346990 GCF_033253735.1 Sporosarcina saromensis
ACCCCTCCAGTCTTTATGGAATGTTTTCGTCGACTACCATTATACAAGACTTGGGGAGGTACTTCCTTTTTTGTGTCTACAAACCCTTGGGAGACATAGGCTGGTAATTATGAAATTCATTCACATCATAATCTTTATTAATAACCGGTTCAGAATGCAAATAATAATCGGACCGTTTCAATGTGTAAACCCGTTGAACCCAGCTCCCTAATTGCCTGTGATCAAAAACATGTTTAATAACTTCATTCCATCTTTCATGATTACCAACACCTTCAAACCACTCAAGTTGAACTTTTTTTGCTTCTGGTACGATTACACTGTCTATAAAACCATCAATTTCACGAATAAATTTCTCGTTTTGTTCATCTCCAAAAAAGATAAACCCATCATTATTTCCTAACCAAATAAGCCCCGTTAGCGGATGATTCCGATCGTCGACAAATATACGTCCCGGATTGATGGATTCAATTACTGCAATGGCTTCTATTTGACCATGCTCATTTACTAATTCTCTACACTTCCAAAATTCTTCTTTTTTCAATTCTACTATCATCTATCTACACCTACCTTAGATTGCAATGAAGACAACATATACAATAAATTATAAAAACACTCTTCTTTCTAATGATAACGAAAGAGGCTTGAGCTACTTAGATTTACCCCTTATTTTTCTATCAATAATAAAATCGGTTAACCAAAACAAGCACAATAGAATATAAGCATAAAAGAAACCCTTACTTTGTAAAACAGCAATAAGAAAAACACCAGTAATCATGATGAAAGTTATTGTTAGCCAATAAATTTTGAGATTAAATCTTCGCAAGCTACCTCTCCTTTTTAGTTAGTAGTTTATTCTGATTTGTTAATGCTGCAAGGTCTGTATAAATCGCAAGAAAATTTAATGATGAACTATAAAATGTAGTTTCAACCTAACAGTACTAATCATTACTAGATACTAAATAAGAAAAGAACCAAGCGACCCAGATACCATAAACTTTCTTAATTACCTTTCAACGTTTCAATCTTACACTGTAATAACGCATTGCCCTAAGGCTCCCCTCTACTTCAAAGACTCCCGCTTCAATCCGTTTTTTCAGGCGATATTCTAAAATGAGTCACCTACATATCCTAAAACCCCGCCGATTAGTCTAGCTGATTTCACAATGTCATTCGGCATCTTTTTCTATAGTAACTAATTGTTGTTTCGCTTGTTGACTTCAATTGTAATAAACGCCGGCAAATAGCTTGGCGTACAGCCTTTTGCTACTTTTTCATCTTTGTAAAGCCCCGTTTTCTCACCAATTTTCATACACCGTGTACGATACATTTCATCATAAACACCTATCCAGCCTGCGGTGAAATTCATAGCCCATTGAACTTCGGGTTCTTCCTGCTCAATTGTAGCTTCTATTGCAGATAACAAGTCTGCCGTGTTATCAGGTGGTGTTTGCCCAGTCCATCTCAATCTCGCTTGATAATACCAGAAAGTACGCCTTTGAAGAGCAGAAGGACTATTTTGCCATGACTGCATCAATGCGATGTTCTTCTTGTCTTTAGTGAGCTGATTCGCCATTAACCAATCCATTAAGTTATTCCGCTCGTCAAATGTGTGTATGTGCATATCCTGGACAAGCCTATTTAGCACATCTTGCGAAAGTAGTTTCTTATCCATAATTAAGATTGCTAATAGCCTAGGCAAAAACATTTCAGTTGACCACAGTTCCATAGCTAGTTCGTGATCTTTTCTAATGTCCTTCGCAATTTTCCGCAAGTCACCTAGCTTCGTGTTTGCATTAATCTGACCGATAATGATTTCTGCTTTTGAAGAGTATTGTTTTTTTGTTGATGCTCTTTGTCCATCCATTTTAAACAGCTCCTATAATTGAGGTTTGCCGCGACTTACATGACTATCTTTTTCCTTCTAACAGTGTCTTTTCATTAAATATTTTTCCTCTGCCAGTCCTACATCCTATCTTCCTCATAGAAATTTGTCATATTTTATCTCCTTCATAAGATTATACCAAAATCCCACATAAATTATCAGACTCTTTTTAGATGTTTTATTCCTATACGATAAATCCAATTAAACTTCACGTAAAACGACTTCACCACGTAAAAAAAGATCGAAGGGAAATAGGCTATTTACCCAATTCCTTTTCGATCTTTGTAACACTGATTTATTCGTGAAGACTTTTTATGATAAGAAGTGTACAATATTAAATTTATACCCTAACAAAATTCTTTTACTCCACCGTTACACTCTTCGCTAAATTCCTTGGCTTATCAACATCACAGCCACGATGTAACGCTGCATAGTAGCTGATGAGTTGAAGAGGCAGCACTGATACTAAAGGTGTCAGCAATTCGTGTACCTTAGGGAGGACAAAACGATCGTCTTCTTCCTCCATTCCTTCCATTGAAAGGATGCAAGGGTTTGCCCCTCTTGCGACGACTTCTTTGACGTTACCACGAATGTTGAGGCTCACTTGTTTTTGGGTGACGAGCGTGATGACAGGTGTACCTTCTTCGATTAACGCAATGGTTCCGTGTTTCAATTCGCCGCCTGCAAAGCCTTCAGCTTGGATATAAGAAATCTCTTTTAACTTCAACGCACCTTCTAGACTAACGTAATAATCCATGTTACGTCCGATGAAGAAGGCATTACGTGAAGTTGCTAAAAAGTCTCTCGCAATTGTTTCCATTTCTTCTTTTGAATCGACAAGCGTTTGAATAGCGTTGGCTGCGATTGAAAGTTCTTGTTTCAAATCAAATGCTACTGATCTACCAAATGCTTTTGCAACAACGTCTGCTGTAATTGCAAGCACCGCAACTTGTGCTGTGTACGCTTTTGTGGAAGCGACGGCGATTTCAGGACCTGCATGCAGCATGAGTGTATGGTCTGCTTCACGTGATAATGTGGAGCCAGGGACGTTTGTCATTGTAATGGTCGGATAGCCCAGTGCTTTTATTTTCACGAGCACTTGTCTGCTATCAGCCGTTTCCCCTGATTGGGTAATGAACAAGAACAGTGGCTTTTTCGATAACAAGGGCATGTTATAACCGAATTCACTTGAAATGTGGACTTCAGTCGGTATGCCTGCCACTTTCTCCATGTATTGCTGACCGATTAACCCTGCATGCAAACTCGTACCGGCTGCGATGATATACAGACGATCTGCTTCCTTAAACGCATTGACAATCGCTTCATCAATCGACAATTCACCTGCAGCATTTGTATAGGCCGACACGATATTTCGAATTACACTTGGTTGTTCGTCGATTTCTTTTAACATGTAATGTGGATACGTCCCTTTTTCAATGTCGCTCATATCGAGCATCGCAGTATAAGGCGCACGCTCAATCGTTGTACCCTCTAATGTTTTAATTTCTACCGCTTCTCTTGTGACAATGACCACTTCCTCATCATGCAACTCAATGAATTGGTCAGTCACTTGCAACATCGCCATCGCGTCTGACGCAACGACATTGCAATCTTCACCAACACCAACTAACAACGGGCTTTTGTTTTTCGCAACAAAAATCGTTTCACGTTCGTTTTCGTCTAGCATCGCAATTGCATAAGATCCATGAAGAAGTGTTAACGTATGACGGAATGCTTCTTCTGTGTTCATTCCTTCCAACACAAATTTCTCGATCAGTTGAACAATCACTTCAGTATCCGTGTCAGATGTCATTTGTACATGAGATAAATACTTTCTCTGCAATTGGACATAGTTTTCAATTACGCCATTATGAACAAGTGTAAATCGGCCTGAAGCACTCTGATGCGGATGTGAATTTTTCTTATCCGGTACCCCGTGTGTCGCCCACCGTGTATGACCGATTCCCATTTTTGTTTCGATGGATGAATCAACTGCATTTCGCAAATCCGCAATGCGTCCTTTTTCTTTCACGACGTGAACACCTGTTTCAGTTTGAAGTGCTAAACCAGCTGAGTCATAGCCTCGATATTCTAGTTTTTCAAGCCCTTTTAACAAGATTTCCATCGCGTTTGACGTTCCAATATACCCAACAATTCCACACATAGTGATTCCTCCGATTGAAGCAATGACAAAGCACACCTCGTTAAATTCAGAAGTGTCATTTGTCTGCTTATATGATTTTGCCTTTTTGCTTCTTTGTCCGTCTGATCACTCAAACGTTTTTAAAGCAAAAATTACAATCGGGCAATGTCGATCGGGAGGCATCCGCCGAACAGTTCGATACTCCTCCACCTCGTCTGCTGAAGATGTGTGTCGTCCGATTTCTCCAGCACTGGCGCTATAATTGTTTTCCGTTTACCTATTAACCGGCCCCCTTTTAGTATATGGGTCGGACACTCAATCCGACCCGTTTATCATACAAAACTTCTATTTTTCTTGTCAATCTATTGTATTGCACTACTTAATTTGTCGAATCTTTTCTGTATTGTCTCTTTCCAATCTTCGGCGAGTTCAGGAAGGCTTAACAATTTTCGCATACCGTCGAGATCTTTCGGTCTATGAAAATAGACTTCATTGCCAAATAGGATGGACACGCCTTCTGGATGTCTTTCGATCAATTCAATTTTCGAATCTCTTCTCACGATACCTTCCTCTAAGACACGGCACAGATATCCTGTGTAGCCGGTTTCAACGATCCTCTTTAACAACCCAGGAAGATTTGTCCGTTTCGTAATCGTGCTGCATGGAACTCTACCTTGCGCAATCTGAATGACCGCTTCCCCAATTTGATAGATATCTCCAATATGTACATCCTTCTCTAACATGTTGCCAACTGTAATATTTTCCCCAAAAGTTGCCTCAGGAAGTTTTGTTTGAAATTCTTGTTCCCACAAGACATAATGCTCATAAGGATACATGCAAACTGCACGATCTGGCCCGCCATGGTGTTTAAGGTCTGCTACCCCATCCCCACGGAACCCGTTTTTTGTTAGATACGCTTCAACTACTTGCTCTTTGCAAATCGCTGAAATTGTTTCTTTGTTTTCACCGTGTTTCATCGTTTTTGGTAATCCAATTGCAAACTTTATAATGTTGGCCAAACTTTGCCCATCCCTTCTATTATTTTCTTGCAATTAGTATAACATGGCTTCCAAAGAACAATATACTTTTCCTCGTTCACAAGCAATAGTCGTGTTCTTTCTACAACGAAGAGATGAGACGACCATTTCCTCATCGGATACAACTTTTTTGGGGAGTACGATAAAAAACTTGTTTCAAACTTGGCTCGTTGAAAATGTAGTCAAATTACGTCGTATCTACATTTGTATGAGGAATAACGATTAAAATTTGTTACGCTTTTCTTCCAGCTGTATCTTCATCTGACTACAGCGTTCCTTCTGTTGAACGATTTGTTTGATTCGCAAACGTTTGTCCATCTGCACCGTTTTCAACCAATCTAGCAGCAATCCTAAGTAGCTCCTGTAAATCGGATGCTTGCTTCAATAGACTCTCTCCTCATATATACCTAAGGAAACTTTTGTCTTTCCAAAAAAGTACATTTTTGAACCCTGGGAAACCTTAAAATTATCAGAAGTTGATAAGTCAAGTTTGGCGGAAAGCTTTCAAATGATTTATTACAAGCGAACTAGAACAATCAATTATGAGATTGATCTTATGAACTACGAAAAAACAAAGCCATTGTAAAAGTATCGGGTTGCTGGGATTAAGAAATACTCGTTAACGAGCCAGTTAGTGGAGTAGGACTTACGAATTTATTAGCAGGTAATTAAGAGACAGAGGTGGTTAGTATGAGAGATAGAGGTTCTGTCGTTCTTATAGAAAATAAAAAAGTAGCATTAATAAAGAGAATAAAGGGCGATTTACTTTACTATGTCTTTCCAGGTGGAGGTATAGAACAAGGTGAAACTGCTGAGCAGGCAACTATAAGAGAAGCATATGAAGAATTAGGAGTTGAAATAGACGTTCATGATTGTTTTGCTGAAATTGATTTTAAGGGTAAGCAATTTTTCTTTTTGGGTAATATTGTAGGTGGCGAATTTGGTACTGGTCAAGGCGAAGAATTTTCCGATGAAAATAGTGAGACCTACATTCCTATGTGGGTCGATATAAGTGATTTGTCCACCATAGATATTAAACCAAAGGAAGTTGCCGAAAAAATACAATCTTTATTCAATTAACGGTCACGAATAGTTGAAGATATCGAGAGCTGTCATTTTAACTTTGACCAAAAGTGAAACTTGCTGCAGAAGAAAAAACGTGGCAATTGTCAACGATAAATGTCTGACTGACCAACGAGAAGGAAATTAAGGAGCTGACAATTTCACTGCACCCGAACCCTCTTGGCTCGTCAAAAGACAACACTCCTTCCATTCCCGTAGTAGGTGTACATAAACGTCATCATAAAACCCAAATAAAAAACGCCTCACAATATCGTGAGACGGTGTTCCTTAAAAATGACTATTCTTCATGTTAGATCGTTCAGCTGTTTTATAGGCATCATAGATTCCCCATACCCATACAATCGGATAGGTAATAAAACCAATTAGTAAAAACATCAATAATGCATTCAACATCTGTACACCAATCAAGATAAGCCCTTTTAAAATTTGGCCATTGTAGATTTGTCCTACACCTGTCCAAAAAAAGCTTAACACCGCAGCAATTCCAGGATTTTTCATGTCACTTCTCCTTTTTTCTTTCATACGTATTGTTAGTGTATCAAACTCAACGACCATGTACTAGCGTGTTTCGACAATTCATCAATTTATTTGCACCAACGGGTTTCAAGCAACCAATCGAGGGAATGATTGGGTAGATGAATATTTTTCCTTTGCAAGTAGTAATTGTACAAGAACTTTATTGCCGCTCGTACGTCTATATATACGGAATAATTATCTTGCCGAATTGCTAGTTAGGTGATATGATAACGCGGGCTTAAGTATACTATAATTGTTTTAATAAATGAGGTGGTGATGCACTTGAGCAGACAAGAAATTCGAAAAACGAAAAAACGAAAAAAACTTGGCATTATTATAGGAATTGTAGTTCTGTTACTTGGCGCAGGTGTGTTTTACTGGGTTACCCAATATAACCAAGGGCTTGCATTATCGGACGATGGAACTTTAAAAGAACAAAATGAGGACTACGGAATCTTTGACGGCCCTGAGCCGAAATTTGGCGAGATCAACATTCTATTGCTCGGCTCCGACGCGCGAAAAGATGAAGATGGCCGTTCAGACACATTAATGATTGCAAACTACAACCAAGAAACAAAGAAAATGAAACTCGTATCCATCATGCGTGACACCTATGTGGATATCCCTGGTCACGGGATGCATAAAATGAATTCCGCATTTACATTAGGTGGACCTGAGTTAGTCCGTCAGACGATTAAAGAAAACTTTGGTTTGGACGCACACTACTACGCAATGGTTGACTTTAAAGGCTTTCCAAAAATCGTGGACATTTTAGCTCCAGATGGCATTGAAGTGGATATTCCTTACACAATGTCTCACGGAATTTACATGACATTGAACCCTGGTGTTCAAACATTGCATGGAGACCAACTATTAGGTTACGTTCGTTTCCGTCATGATAGTCAAAATGATTTCGGCCGCGTAGCCCGCCAACAAGAAGTTATTTCAAAGTTAAAAGACGAAGCAGTCAGCGTGCATAGTTTAACAAAACTACCAAAATTGCTAGGTGCAGCCGATGCCTACATTGACACAAACCTTGATAAAATGAAAATGCTTTCGATTGGGAAAGGTATGCTTGATAATAAAGCTGAAAAAATTGAAACACTACGGATTCCTGTCGATAAATCATTTACTGAACGTCGTGTAAATGTCGGGGAAGTATTGGAACTTGATTTCGACAAAAACATTGAAGCATTGAATGCCTTTTTAGATGATAAGAACGATCTAGCAGATACAGAAGAACCAAAAGTGGATTAATCGGTTCTTCTTGTCCGAATCAACACGTAATGTAATTAACCACAGGAATCCAGTATGCTTGGGTTTTTGTGGTTTTTTGCATATCACTCGATTCTCTTTCTATGAACGCGGTCAAAGATACGTAACAATTGCTTCCTCCACTAGTCCTCGTTTAATTTTATAGTGTGTTGCTTGCCAAACGCCTCGACCACCTTTCATAAGAATGACTTGCGGGGATTCGTGTTTTACCCCAAGCTCCTGTGCAATCGTATTTGAAACTATTCTCGCTGATTGCACAACGACTACGTAAACTTGAATATCACTATCGAGTGATCTCAATTCTTTTACAGCTGAAAGACTACTCAAACATGTTTTACTAAATTTGAACAATAAAATAGGCATCTCTTCAGATTGTTTCCGTACTTCATTCCAATCTGCTAACGTTTGCATCTTTTGCATAATTAACCTCCAATCTACATACCCCCACTAGTATATCATGCATATCGATTTTCACTTACCTTATTGCTTTTCAGTTCACATTTCTACGTATTTCCTATAGCATACTTGTAAGCAATCAATAGGAGCGATTGAAAATAAAGGAGAATAGGTGGGATATATATGCTAAAGTTAGCGTTTCATCCAGTGTGGGAACGAGTTGTCGACGATCAAGAAAAAGACCGTTATAAACGCGCTTTTGAGTTAATGCAACCTCAACAAGCGTCATTTTACATTACGCCAATTCGGATCATCCAAAAGAAAAATGGCGGTATCTCTGCAACTGTATTTCTCGTGAACAATCGTGAATTCCCACTCGAACTCCAGCAATTTAACGTACAAATGATCGATTCAAACGGCAAAGTGATCGCTCGCCAAACTTTTAAAGAGAATCTAACAATTCAAGCGTACCAAGCAATTCCTTGGTCATTTGTATTTAACGCAGCTTCAATGCTGTTAAATGAATTTGATACCGATTCTTGCACCATCCTTCTTGAGAATACGTAAAAAGGCAGGAGGCAATTTGTAACATTGCCCCTGCCTTTAACTATCAGGAATTTGGTCAGACCGTCTCGCCTTCTTTTCGAAAGAAACCGAAAATCCCGACTGTCTGAACGATATTCGTAAATGCTTGCGGATCTACTTCATTAATAATTTGCTCTAAATCATAGAGCTCATAACGTGTAATGACCAAATACAACATGTTCTTGTCTTCCTTTGAATAAGCACCTTTCGCAGGAACAATTGTAATACCTCTCACCATTTTGTCATGGATTGCCTGTTGCAGTTCATCCGCCTTATGCGTAATAATCATAGCTGTCACTTTTTCGTGACGTGTATGCAACATATCAATGACAGAAGTGGTGACATACAATGCAACCATTGTGTAAAGTGCATTTTCCGGTTCATACAAAACACCAGCGAGAACAATGATAATCCCATTCAGTAACAAGAAGTAGACGCCTATCGGCTTATCTTGTAAGCGTGATAACACCATCGCCACAATATCCATACCACCTGTTGACGCCCCAAGCTTCAGCGATAATCCAACCCCTACACCCGCAATCACACCGCCAAACACAGCGTTGAGGATAATATCATCGGACATCGACAGCACCGGTAACAGTTCAAGGAAAAGCGTTGTGAAAACGACCGAAACAATGCTATAAATCGTAAATCCTCTTCCGACTTTAAACCAGCCAAGAATGAATACAGGAATATTAAAGATGAACAGTAAAATCCCCGTACTCACAAATACTCCTAACTGATCATCTAAAATACTCGAAACCAGCTGCGCTGCCCCGGAAAAACCACTTGCATAGACATTTGCATTTATTAGGAAAAAATTCAATGACACCGCCATTAATAATGCGCCAAAAATGACGACAATAATCCGTTTTGCTTCAATAAAAAACATAAGTACCTCCTACTCTTCTCAATAGCCAGTATTTGATTATACTCGAAATGCCATAATTATTCTTGCCTAAACCATCGAAAAACAAAAGAAAAACACTAGCAATTGTGCTAGTGCTCAAGAATGAACGATCTGTTTTTTATAATTCACATAGAAAAGCGACGTAATACCGAATACAAGTGTAATGGTCAGGAGTCCGATTGCTACTCCTTCCATGTCGAAGCCTTTCCAAAGGGAAATTGCAGACATACTACTAATAGAACCTATAAATAGTGCTAAAATCATAATTCGAAACATCGAGCCCATCCTCTCCATCCCAACTTGCATTTAACTGAGAAGTTTTCTCACAACCATCATACGTCAATTGAGAATATTTATCAATGATAATCAAAAAATTATTTTATCCTAAATACAACTTATCTGTAGCTGATTCTTTAATGATATTTTGAAAAAAGCTTGTTTTCTAGTAATAGAGGTATATAATTTTGATTTGAGAAGTAGAAAAATTTTTCAGAAACACGGTGTGCAAATGCGAACATACAACGAAAAGATCAGTATTTATCATGGGATGGCAACAACGATCGCCGTCAATTTCTCAAACAATTTCTTCCCCATTTTTGCAATGACAATATTAGGGGCGACAAATTATCAAGTAGGTCTCATTAATTCTTTACCGCCATTCATGGCGTTAGTAATGACAATTCCCGCTGCAATCTTGTTAAACCGTGCACACTTACAGAAAAAGCTTGTAGCGATGTCTGTATTAATTGCTAGACTGATGTTCTTGCTCATCATTGCTCTTGTGAACATCCCCTCTCAACCAGCACAAGCTTGGTTATTCCTCATCATCGTAGCACTCATGAATTTGCCGAATACGGTGGCGAATATTGGTTGGCAGACGTTTATTAGTAGCTTAGTAAAAGACTCAAGACGTGGACAATTTTTTAGTGATCGAAACCGATTGTTGACAATTGTCGGTTTGATTTCAACACTGAGCATTGGCATCATCATGAAAGATGCTTCCGCGAATGTCGTAGCTTATCAGGTATTGTTCGGTATTGCGTTCTGTTTCGGATTACTTGAAGTGTATTTATTGCTAAAACATGAGGAAGAACCTTTAAAAACAGACGGACTCGTCGGGAAAAAGAAAGCAATGGATTGGACAATCTTCAAACATAAAAATTATGTGGCATTCCTGATCGCTGCGCTTGTCTTTAACCTAGGTTGGCAAATGGCATGGGGTATTTTCAACATCTATCATGTACGGGTTGTAGGCGCAACGATCTTTTGGATTAGTATGTTTTCAGTCGGTAGTATGCTCGCGCAATTCATATCGTTTCCAGTATGGCGTAAGTGGGCAGAAAAACGGTCCAACACGCTCGTATTTGTTTGGGCTGCGATCGGAATGGCTACAACGCCCTTTCTTACGGTTCTGTCCACTAACCTTTATTACATAACGCTTATTCAGACGTCATCAGGCTTTTTCTTGGCTGGTATTGTCCTGTTATTGTTCAATTTACTACTCGAGCAGTCGCCTGAAGCGGTAAGGACCTATTGTATTACGACTTACAATGTATTACTCTCTGTTGTGGCCGTGATCGCGCCACAAATTGGTATTCTCCTCTTGGACACACTCGGTGTGGACGTCGCTATGTACATAAATTCAGCCGTACGATTCTTCAGTGCCCTGTTGTTTTTCATTGTCTATCTGAAGTATGCGAAATCAGTGAAACAGTTAACGTCATAAAGAAAAGAGCGTCTGTCATAATGTACAGCGCTCTTTTTGTCGTTAGATAAACATTTCGTACAATCCAATGATGATGAGTAAAATTCCAGCGATTGCATCGGAATGACGACCAAACCAAGACCGTCCAAGTTGTTGGCCAAGTTGGACACCGATGACAATTGAAATTACAGAGAACACGCCGATCGATAGCGCAGCAGGTAATGGCGGAACCCCAGTAATCCCTGCACCAAATCCGATTGACAAACAGTTTATGGCGAGGAGAAAACCGAGAAGGATAGCTTCTTTCCAGCTGATCGCTACCAACCGATTTGGTTTTTCGTGTTGCGTACCCAACAAGTTTTTATACAAAAGCCAAATGCCAATACAGATTAATAAACTTCCTCCAATCAAATTTGCAAACATGACAGGCAGTGTTTCCGCCAACTCTGCTCCTATCCTTAACGCGACATAAGCAAAGAGAGCCGAAATCGCTGAAATGAATAACGTGTATTTCATTGGGATTTTGTTAAAACGCAACCCATACGATATGCTAATACCGACATTATCCAAGTTTGCAACAATACCTAGTAATAGGATTGTAAGGAAAATCATTGTACACCTCCGCACTCGTCTAGCATCCTTTATGTATATGTGCTGAAGCATAGGAGACGGTAGGCATTGAAACAGGTTTTACATGTTGTTTTCCATAGTAGAATGCATTTTCGTTATTTGATAAGCTATAAAACATATATAACGATAGGAGGAAGAGCCAATGGCAGAACACCAATTTCATCTATCTGCAAGCTGGCCAGGCTTGAGAAATGATGTAGGTACAATTGAAACAGCTAATTTAAAAACACACGTATCCATTCCACCTGAGATGGACGGCCCCGGAGTGGGGACAAACCCGGATGAAATGCTGCTTGGCGCAGCAGCCACTTGTTATATCATTACGCTTGCTGCCATGATGGAAAGAAATCATTTAGAGAAAACGAGTTTAACGATGGAATCTGTAGGGATAGTAGATGTAACGAATGGCGTCATTACATACAAAAAGATACTCCATAAACCGCTCGTTGTCTTACCAGCGACTGCTTCTGAAAAAGAGATAGAAAAAGTTGAACGGTTAACGAAAAAAGCAGAATCGTCTTGCATGATTAGCCGTGCTTTGCAAGGAAACGTACTTGTAACCGTAGAAGCAACGATTACTCTGCTATAAGTTTGTGGTTTTTTTGTTTAATGACGCGTGGCGCGGTTATTTTACTGCTTGCGCGTCATTAAAAGCGGGTTATTGACGCGTTACGTGGTTATTTCTCTGCTCGCGCGTCGATAAAAGCAGCTTATTGACGCGGCACACTGGTTTTTCACTCCTCGCGCGTCGATAAAAGCGGGTTATTGACGCGGGATGCGGTTTTTTCACTGCTCGCGCGTCATTAAAAGCACTTATTGACGCGGGACTCAGGTTTTTCACTGCTCGCGCGTCATTAAAAGCACTTATTGACGCGGGACTCAGGTTTTTCACTCCTCTCGCGTCATTAAAAGCAGCTTATTGACGCACGACGCGGTTTTTTCTCTGCTCGCGCGTCATTAAAAGCAGCTTATTGACGCGGGACTCAGGTTTTTCACTGCTCGCGCGTCATTAAAAGCAGCTTATTGACGCGGGACTCAGGTTTTTCACTGCTCGCGCGTCATTAAAGGCAGCTTATTGACACGGGACACAGGTTTTACACTCCTCGCGCGTCATTAAAAGCAGCTTATTGACGCGGGACGCGGTTTTTTCACCGCACGCGCGTCATTAAAAGCACTTATCGACGCGTAACGCGGTTTTTTCACTCTTCCCGCGTCTTTATAATCCACTCTTCAAACCAACTCTTTCCTCTCAAAACATTCAACATCTTCCACATGCATACCTATCGACAAAAAACCCGTGTGAGACGTATGCATTTGTCTCACTCGGGTTTTTCTTGAATCTATTCAAAATTAGCGTAAATTCTTCACAAGGAATCCACCGTTAAACGTAGTGGGTTCATACGAAATGATAAACGCTTTTGGGGCGATTCCAAGTATCATATTCCGCAATTTTTGTTCATCCTTACGTTTTGCAAGTACTTTCATGACAAGTCGTTTACCGTCTTTGCCGTCTGCAAACCAAGAGGTTACGCCATAATTCTTCTCTCGCAATTGTCTACAAATATCCATATCCGTATCATTTACAACAACTTCAAATACGGTATAACCAAGCGCCAGTTTTTTCTCAATTCGACTTCCGACATAAACACCTAATCCCCACCCAAAACAGTATGCTGCAATATTGATAGGCTTGTCGAGGTTATCAAGTACTAACGTAAGACCCATTAAATAGATAAATACTTCAGCCATTGAAACAAAAGAGGCAATCACACGTAATCCTTTAAATGTAAAGAGAACACGCAATGTAAACAATGAGACATACGCCAAGTTAATGACAATTATCGTTAATATCATGGACAGCATACTTTTCCCCTACTCTACGTTTAATTAAAATCGCATACTTTCAAAATCTCGAGCATGTTTAGTAACCGAAAAACTTCCATTATTCGTTAGAATAACCGTATCTGAATGACGGAATCCACCAACACCTGGAACGTAAATTCCTGGTTCAATTGTATAAACCATTCCTTCTTGCAAGATCAAGTCATTGTCAAACCGTAAATAAGGTTCTTCGTGTTCTGATAAACCAAGGCCGTGTCCGACACGATGTTGAACGTAATCAGCCAGTCCAGCTTTCTTAAAAACATTAAAACAGGCAATATCTACTTCACCTGCAGTGATACCAGGACGAATTAGTTCCATCCCTACTTGCTGTGCTTCAATTGCTAATTTGAGTAGATCTTTTTGTCTTTCAGTTACATTTCCAATCAAAAATGTCCTTTCGTTTTCTGCACGGTAATTGTTAAACCATACTTGACGGCTATGGACAACAACATCGCCATCCATGAATTTACGTGTACTGGAGTATAGATGTGGCATCTCACTTCGAGGTAAACCAGAACATGTCCAATCAGCATAACCGATTAATTCGTCTGGATAATCTTTTGAAGCCATTTCGAGAAGAAGTCGGTCTCCATACGAATCAAATTCAAGCTCACTTATACCGATCCTCACATTTTTCAATGATTCACCAATCGCTAAATCGGACAAATGACCTGCCACTTTTAACAGTTCAATTTCATGAGCATCCTTGATCGAGCGCATTTCTGTTATTTTAGCTCCAATATCAACGAGCAGGAAACCCATATTTTGCACAAACAAATAAACGGATGCTGGTAACACACCGACCTCTACACCAATTTTGGTATTTCGCGGATACTGTTGCAAAATGTTTGTTAGATGTTCAATGTACGTCAACACTTGTTCTCGCAAGCCATATTGCTCATAGTAAACATGGATCCGATCCACGTTCGCTTTTTCATCGGCATGCGCTTCTTCTAGACCTGGAATAATTAACTGCACTTCATTCTCTTCTAGCAAAGTGACAATCGGGCGTGAGTAGGAGATGGCTCGAAAACCCGTCAAATAAAATTGATTATCTGGCTCCCACACTATGGAAAGCTTTACATCATTAACGTCCATAAACTTTCTAATTTGATTGACTCGCTTTTGAATGACCACGATTAAACCCTCACTTCACATTGATTATATACTAATCATGATTAGTAACCTATAAAAAAATTTATCCAGTGAAAAGGAGACGAATTATCGCCTCCTTCAATCATGTCTTCCTTTAAACAAATTCTCTTGGGATGGCAGTATTCCATGTACGATCGAATACTACCTCGTCCCCTTCATATGCAATTAACTGATTGACTAAATAGAAATTCTTTTCATCGGCTGTCATGACACTTGAAGTTTCGAGGCTTGTTTGCCAATCATCTCGACCGACTGTTAATGTCCAATCACATTGTACTTTAGCAGATAGCGGATCATTTTCTTTAATTGTGTAGATATTGCGATTCGTACTTCCGTATTCAGTGCCATTACTATGCAGTTTCCTTGCTCCTTCATCTGAAAAATCATCGAGCGTCCACGTTTTTGTGACCACATCATGTGTGATTTCCCTAGTTCGATTTGCTTCGCGTAAAATGTCCTTCTCAAGAACTGGAGCTGTTTCAGGATGCTGGAATGGTGTTAATTTGAAATCTAACGGTTTTGGTTCACGTACAGGCAAAGACAAGTACGTTTTTTCGTTAGAAGAGACCGTCAATGTCACTTCTTCTGGTGAAGGCCAAGCATGCGGCCAGTACGTTGGAGAAATCGCTAACTCCCATCGATGCCCTTCAGCTAATGTGTGACCGATTGCATTCATCATCACAGCTATTTCATAGGTTTTTCCTAGCTCTAATAATTCAGGGAATTCATGGCTATTCCGATGTGTTAAGTTCAATAATCCCCACGTAACTCTCGTTGAGGAACCATCAGGCGCGACATCATTCAACCGCACTGACAATAATGCGTTAGGTTGGTTGGATGAGAGTTCAACATGAAACGTAGGATGTCCTAAAATATGAACCTTCTCTTTTGTCGGTTCCGTTGTAAATACAACTGCATAGCCGTTTTCATTCCGCTGGTCACCAGGTAAATCTCCCGGTTGACCAAACGGGCAAAATACACCTGCATGGAGTCCATGTTGTTGGACACTGCCGACAATAATCTCCTCTTCTGCTCCTACTTCACACTGTAGTTTAGACCCGTTGAGATAGTATTTTTTATCAATCAAATCAGCCGGTGGCCATTGCTCTTCAGCAACCCAGTGTCCTGGACGGACGAAATAATCTGTTTGTGGAGGAACACTGTCCTGCATCCATGCTCTAAGCTTCGGCTCGTCCATGATGCCTGTGTCAATTCCCTTTAACCAGTGATCGTACCATCGTAGACATTCTTGCAGGAATCCAATTTGCGGTCCAGGAACCGCCATTTCTGGATATTCGTGCGCCCATGGGCCAATTAAGCCTTTAGAGGGTCCTTTGAGTCCTTCCAATAACCGAGGGATGGCGTTTGTATACCCATCTGCCCAGCCCCCTACTGCAAATACAGGGATGTCAATGTCATCATAATTCTCACAAACTGACCCGTGCTTCCAATAGTCATCACGACGCTGATGTTTTACCCATTCTTCTACATACGGCGGGGTCTTTTCTAATCGATCAAGCCAATTTTGACGCCAACTCTCACCCACAACAGCCGGATCTGCAGGTCTTGCATTATAAGCAAACATTGTCGATGCCCACCAAAGCATGTCAGAGGCAAGCATTGCTCCTCCTTTGTAGTGAACATCATCTGCATATCGATCATCTGTTGAACAAAGGGTAATCACTGCTTTTAAAGCAGGATGGCGTCGTGCAGCAACTTGCAAGCCATTAAAGCCACCCCACGATTTTCCAATCATCCCTACGCCTCCTGTAAACCAAGGCTGTTGTGAAATCCATGTGAGGACTTCAAGGGCATCATCTTGTTCTTGTTTTAAGTATTCATCGTATAAAATCCCATCTGAATTTCCTGCACCTCTAATATCGACACGGATACTTGCATAGCCGTGACCCGCAAAATAAGGATGACGCAACGAGTCGCGAAGAGCGGTGAAATCATCTTTTCGGTAAGGGATATACTCTAAAATTGCTGGTACTGGATGTTGTTCTGCATCTTCCGGTAACCAGATACTTGCAGAAAGACGAGTGCCATCAGACATCGGAATCCAAATGTTCTTAATTTCCTTTACCTTTCTCGGAAACTCTTCCCGAATAATACGATTTGATTCACGTACGTTGAAAACCATTACGATTACCTCCAAAAATTGAAATCTTCCTTATTGCTTTGGAAAGTCCTGTTTTAACCATTTTAATAGTGAAACGATAAGTAACAAATAGAATACATAAATTGGGATGGATACGACAACTGCTGATGTTTGAATAACGCGTAATCCACCTATTAAGAGTAGAGAGAGTGAAATTGCTGCCAAAATTATGCCCCAAACCATTCGGTGCCATCTTGCTGGCTCTTGACCTTCATTCAATTCTTTCGTAGCAATCGCAGAAAGAATATATGTTGCTGAGTCCATTGATGTTGAAAGGAAAATTACGGCTAAGACAACAAAAAACACTAGTACAATTGCACTTAACGGTAAGGATTGTAAAATCGCTACAACCGCTGCTGGACCGCCACTGTCTGCCAAAATGTCTTTCACTGGTACGATATTTTCCAATTGCAAGTTCATCGTATATCCGCCGAATACCATGAAGTATAGCCAACCACCAATAGATCCCCACAATAGCATATGGGTAATAAGTTGACGTAGCGTTCTACCCTTAGATATTCTGGCTACAAATAAGCCCATGAACGGAGCTGTAGCAGCAAACCATGCCCAATAAAAGACCGTCCAACCTTGAGGGAAGCCCCCCTGACTAATTGGATCTGTATAGAAGCTCATCATGGCGAAGTTTTGAATCATCATACCAAAACTATTCGTAAAGTACGTCAAGATAAATAATGTTGGTCCTGCAATAAATACAAAAATAGCTAGCGCAAGTGCTAAATAGACATTAAGGTCACTTAAACGTCTAATCCCTTTATGCAGCCCCAAATAAGCACTCGCAGAGTAAATAATCGTAATACAAATTACGATAATAGCATCCAACGTTAAGGATTGTTCAAGTCCAAATATCGCACCGACTACTGCAGAAACCATTGGAACACCTAATCCTAGTGACGTTCCTAGTCCACCAACGAGACTCCAAATGACCAATATGTCAATTAGCTTACCTACCCAACCATCCGCATACTTACCAAGCGCCCCACTTAGTGCAACACTCATTTTCAATGAAGGTCGCTTTTTGATGAAGTATGAATACGCGATGACGACAGTTGGAAATGCATAAAGTGACCATGCGGAAATTCCCCAATGAAATAGCCCATACGTCAATGCCCATTCAGCTGCTTCGTTACTCTCAGGTTCAATGCCAAAAGGCGGGCCGGTGAAATAATAGAGTGGTTCCATCATTGACCAGTACATAATACTTGTTCCCATACCTGCAGTGAACAACATTGTTCCCCAGCTGAAAGTTGAGAATTCTGGTTTTCCATCGCCTAACTTAATCGCTCCATATCTACTAAAAGCCAACCAAATCAGTAAAATAAACAAACCAATTGTTAAAAACTGAAATGCCCAATCCATTTTATAAGTGATGGCCGTCATTACATTATCCAATATGGGTTGTGCTGTAGATTTGTTTAGTACTAGTAACACGGTTACAGCTACGATAACTACGATAGACGCCCAAAAAATTGTTGAATCAATACGTGCTTTTTTCATGTCCTCACCCCTATTTTGACAGTTAATTGATTGCAAAGGCTTTCATCATGTTTGACAACGCTTACAAAACCACCTCACGGACGCTAGAAGTAGTTTTACAATAAACATCAAAAGCATCATTGCAACAATAATCACAATCAGATAAGATAAACTAATCATGATTATTTATTAATATCGATTATTCTACCACAGTCAAAATTGAAGAACAATCTAAAATTCTAATAAACTGATTTGTAAATATTGTATACTGAATGATAAAGTGAATTAAATTGATTAACAGAAGATGCGGGGTGTATGAATGAGCAACAAGACGATACAAATGAGTAGAATGTGGAAATATTTCATTGAAGCTACCGTGGAAATTATTCAAGAAGACGGTATTGAGCAAGTGACCATTCGGAAAGTAGCTGATCGAGCGGGTTACAACAGCGCGACGATTTACAATTATTTCGGTGAGGTTTCTCATTTAATATTTTTTGCTTCCATGAAGCTCTTACAAGATTACGTGGAGGATGTGAGCAATTATATTAAAAACGGACAAACGCCATTAGAAAAGTATTGGCTCTCCTGGGAATGCTTTTGCAAGCACTCTTTTAAACAACCGAGCATTTTTCATGCCGTGTTCATTATGAACTTAGGGGATCATCCGGAAAAATTGATTGAAGATTACTATGAGATGTATCCTGCTGAATTAATTAACGTTCCCGATGAATTAAAACCTATTTTATTCGAAAGACGCATTACAATGCGTGGCAAATCGCTATTGCAACAAGCTGCTCAACAAAAGCAAATCGCAGAAGATCACATCGAATCGCTCAACGATATGACAATTCTTGTTTGGCAAGGAATGCTGACAAACATCTTAAATAATCGTCTCGATTATGATTTAGTTACAGCAGAGAAAAAAACGCTCGATTATATTCATCAACTCGTGGAAATGGCAAAAGTTCGCTGATTCCAATAAGTACCTAATCATGTATTTTACGAACAAAAACCGATAGACATTGCTCCAATGCTGGAGAAAGTCGATCGGTTTTTGTTTATGCGTTTTGCCATCTTTCAACAAAGAAAGCAACTGTGTTGCGGAGGTTTGGAGTTCGATGGCTTTTCTTTAATGCAAAGTAAAATGTTTTCATGAACTGGAGACTGTTAGTGCGTGCATGATAAAACAAACGGTCATACCCGTCTACTCTTGTCTTTTGTTCGAGGCGATCAAAAACTTGTTCCACCCACTCGATCAGAACTTCCTCTTCATATTCGGCAGTTACCAAAGTCATTAAAACTGCGACTAATCGTTCGTCTTCATCATCAACGTACACGCGACCTTTCCAAAAACAAGAAGTGATTCCTTCCAACACAACAGGTATTAATCTCTTCTCTATATCTGGATGATCGACAATCATAGCAGCTAAGTCCGCCCCATGCGCAATACTATGTGCCCAACCTTTATCCTCCACAAAACCACGTGTATCGCGTTCCTTTAGCAAGTAAGTCGCACATCTTTTGAGCGCATCATTTCGCATTGTTTGTTCTAGAAATGGCTTCTGTTTGTCGATCCAAAAAAGGCCCGTCAGCCATAACGTGGAAAATGATCTTGTGAACACTTCATCCGATTCTCCATCTTCAATCCCACGCATTAAATATTCGTCACTGATTATCAATCTGAAGGCATGTGCCAACTGTTCTTCACGTAGCAAGTCATACGTAATTAATTTACAAAATGCCTGGTAGATGAGTTGATCTCGTAATTCACTATCGATCGTTCCTAAATGAGTAAGCATGTATGGAAATAGCGTATCGCCATGCTTCTCCATGTAATTTTGGAGTTCCGCTTTCTCCATCTTTACGAGGTCTAGTAATTGCTGTTTCATTGTTTATCACCCAGTCCCTCTACCCTTATGCTTTAATCGTTAAATTCAGGTTCCAACCTTTTCATGAATTCTTCAACTGCGCTGTATCCTTGTTGTTTCAAATACCAATTATTTGCGGCTGCTTCGATCAAACCTGCCACATCACGCCCTGGCTGCAATTGAATTTGAATATGTGGGATTGGGACGTCCATATACGTCTTGAACTTCGTGTCCAATTCCAACTCGTTGTTCAATGCGTTATCTTGCCATTCAGTCAGTTCAATATCGAGTGCGATTCTACTTTCCTCTTGAAACGCCGCCCTTCCGTATAACCGGACAACATTCAGTAGGCCGATGCTTCGAAGCGCTAAAAATTCCTTATTTTTTTCATCATGCGTACCGAGAAGCGTTTGAGGGCTCAGTTTTTTTAACACAACAATATCATCTGCAATGAGTCTGTGTCCCCTACCGATTAACGTATGTGCCGTTTCACTTTTACCTACACCCGATTTCCCACGCAAAAGAATACCAATGCCCGAGACATTGACACACACACCGTGGACGGCAATTTCCGGCGCCATCTCTTTTGTGACAAATGCATCCAATTTCGCACTCATTTCACTTGTTGAGTCAGGGGTGCGCAATACTGGGATATGTTCTTCCATACAATATTGTCTTAACCCGAGAGGCTCTTCCTGGTTAGATGTGATGACAATACAAGGCGGATCGTATTGTACGATATTCGCTATTCGCAATTTGCATTCTTCATCAGTCAGTGTATGTAAGTAATTGATTTCGTTTTTGCCAAGAATTTGAACGTGTTCCGTTGCAATGAAATCGAATTTGTCCATGAATTCCAAGCCGGGTCTACGCACTTTTGTCTTTTTTAATTGGCGATGTAATTCGTGATGTCCGACCAACACTTCCATTTTAAATCGCTTGACGATGTTTTCTATTGTAACAACCTTCACTCGCTTCGACCTCCTGCTAATTAACCGCGAATTGCTTCGTCCTAGTATAACATGGAAACCGACAGCACGAATTGGAATAAGATTCGTCTCTTTTGCCTTGCTGCCATAGTCTCTTTGCACGTCAATTTTCAAAGAGAACAATCCATTATTAGAGGTCTATAGATACGCTATACATCCACAATCCACCCCTTCAAGCAACATAAAAGATAGCTGTATTTACTTCATAAAACACAAAAAGCAAGTAGCTAATCAATCAACACTAATTAGCCGGATTTTCATTTAATCCACTTATGATTCAAAAAAACAAGTAACGCTATTTCTTCATAAAGTACTTTCTTCCTAGCTTTTCCACAAGCGTAGGGGCAAGTCCGTACAGTTTACTCGTAAAGCCCATAATTCCCGGTAGGTTAACGTCCCTTTTTGGAGTTGAAATCGTCTCTTGAATACAATCTGCCACTTCATCGATCGTCAATAAATGTTTTCCAAGGGAAGCCCGATAAGTGCCCGTCGTGTCTGCCCGATCTATGAATGGCGTGTCAATTGGGCCCGGGTTTACGACGGATACTTGTATATTGAATGCTGCCACTTCCATTCGTAGAGCATTTGTATAGCCGAGTAAAGCATGCTTGGAAGCTGCGTAAACAGAAGCTTTTGGCGTAGCGACTTTTCCAGCTTGAGAACCGACATACAGGAGATGACCACTGCGTCGGTCCATCATTGCAGGCAACACGCGTTTCGTCAGCGCAATCGGGGCAAGGACATTCGTTTCCATCATGTCTCGACTCGCATCGTCCGGTAATAGATGCGCTGCTTGAAACAAGCCCACTCCGGCACAAAATAGAACGATTTGTGGAGAAGGACAATTGTTGACTAGTCGATTCATGTCCGCTGGATTTGTCAGATCAGCTTCGATTGCAACTGCTCCTAGTTTGGTAAGAGCCGCCAACTTCTCAATCGATCTACCCGTAACGAATACCTCGAAATTCTCCTTTTCATTTAGCAACCGTTGCGCAACAGCATACCCAACACCACTTGTTGCACCTGTAATTAACACTGTCTTACGCTTGTTCATAATGCAAAATGCCTTCTTCGTTCCTAGTTTGTCGAATGAATCCTTCTGCGAGCAAATAGTCTGTTTGACCGATTGTCTCGGATAATGTAAGACCTAATTCTTTTTCATACACTGTTGGGAACAATTCCTGCGTCAATTGGAAAATTGATTTCGGTCGATCAGCTAGCATTCCGTGTACTTTCATTGCACGTTCATGTTGTTGGGTCAATCTTCTCTCAATGAGCGGGTGAACGTCTTTTACTTCATTGCCATGGCCACTGTAAATGAGTGAGACAGGTAAATCGAGAAGTCTTTTTAACGAATCATTATATTGTAACAAAGATTTGGGTCGATCATCCTGTTGGTTGTACGGTGGTTCGACAAGTGGATTGGAGGACACTTTTTCAAGTACTAAGTCTCCGCCGATCATTTCACCCGTCTTTTCATTGAATAAAACAAGGTGACTTTGTGCATGGCCTAATGTTTCCATTATTGACCAGCCAGGATGACCGCTCCACTCCTCCCCTTCGCCCACTTCCCTGTCCAGCGTTCGTTCGCCCATTAGCTTTATCGGTCGTTTCATCTTTTCAACCCAATGAAAATACGTTTCAGGAACCCCTTCTTCTTTTAGACGGTCAAGGTAAAAGTGATCGTGAAAAGCCATAAAAGCTGGATCCCTTTTTAACCAGATGTCTGTGTAAGGATGACCGAGGATTTCAGCGCGATCAAATGCATCCATCCAACCCGCATGATCTGGATGATGGTGCGTAAGAAATACTTGTTCAATGTCCTTGAATGAATAACCGAGTTCTTTTAGCCCCCGCTTTAAGGCTTCATAGGCTTCAGGCGTTTTGGGTCCCGCGTCAACAAGGGATAATGCATCCCCTTTAACGACGTATGCATTGACATCCCCTACCGCAAACGGCGTGGGAATCGTAAGTTTATGGATCATCTCATTACTCCTTCAAAACAATTTTCAATTAAGTTTATGAATCGTCATTCATTCTATTGTACCGTTTTTTGGCATGAACGTCACTTTTTCATTCTCATTTCTTGAAACCTTTGGGACTTACATACGTATGCTATACTACTTGTAAAGAGGTAGAGGGGGATGACAATGGGTATTTTCAATTTTTTTAAAAGCCAATTCATTGAAGTCATTGAATGGACAGACCAAAATACGGATACAATGGTGTACCGTTTTCCGGTACAAAATAATGAAATAAAAATGGGTGCGAGCTTAATTGTACGAGAATCTCAAGTAGCCATTTTCGTCAATGAAGGTGAAATTGCAGATGTATTTTTACCGGGCAATCATCTTTTATATACGCAAAACTTACCCGTCTTAACGAAACTAAAATCATGGAAAACGGGTTTTAACTCGCCATTTAAAGCGGAAGTCTATTTTGTTAACACGAAACAATTCATTAATCAAAAATGGGGAACGTCGAACCCGATTATGATGCGTGATGCTGAATTCGGCATGATTCGTTTACGTGGGTACGGCATTTATTCTTATCGAGTAGCAGATCCCGTTGTATTTTTGAAAGAGTTGTTTGGTACAAATAGATCTTTTGATACGAAGAGTGTAGAAGAGCATTTGAAAAAAATGATTCTTTCCGGTTTGACGGATTTATTTGCAGAATCCAGAATTCCCGCTCTCGACCTTGCAATGTATTACGACGAATTAAGCACACAAGGGAAACAGAAGATGGAAGAACGGTTCGCTGCGTTCGGGTTTGAGATTACTTCACTGTATATCGAGAACTTGTCGTTACCTAAAGAAGTTGAACAAGCGATGGATAAACGCACTTCCATGGGTGTTTTAGGAAACATGCAAACGTATACACAATACCAAGCCGCAGAAGCGATTCGAGAAGCTGCGCGCAATGAAGGCGGAGGAATGGCGGCAACTGGCGCAGGTATTGGAGCCGGAGCAGCGATTGGTAATGCGATGGCAAGTGCATTCAATTCGAACAACGCCCAGCCAGCACCAGTGGCCAAAGAAGAAACCAAGCAGTCTTGTCCGCATTGCCAATCATCCATTAGGGCATCCGCTAAATTTTGTCCAGATTGTGGGCAGGCCGTTCAACAATTGAAAGTGCCATGCATTAATTGTAAATCATTGATCAAAGAAGGGTCGAAGTTTTGCGGAGAGTGCGGGACCCAACAAGTAACGGAGAAACAATGCACAGCTTGTGGAGCTGTGAACAACGTTTCTGCAAAATTTTGTGGCGAATGTGGCGAAGGGCTTTCGGGCCAATCGTAATGAGGTGAAGCGATGACGAACATTGAGAAGGATTCAACTGAAAATGGATTCGTTGAAAAAACAGAAGTGAATCAGTGTGCATCTTGTGGCGGTAATGCCTTGTATGATCCGGCGACAAAAGGATTGAAATGCCCATTTTGCGGTACTGAAACAACGATAGAAACGACACAACATAATACGACTGAACATGACTTTCTTGAAGCACTTGAAGGACCGTCTCATAGTTGGACCGAAGAGAAGCGTGTATTCAAATGTGAGAATTGTGGCGCGGAAACGGTATTGGATAAAGATAAAATTGCTGATTTTTGCGCCTTCTGTGGTTCTTCGCATATTGCTGTAACCAATCATGATGCAGGCATTCAACCGGCACTACTCATTCCCTTCCATGTGGCAAAAGAAGAGGCTGTTCAAAAATTCAAATTGTGGATTCGTAAACGCTACTTTGCCCCCAATAAACTGAAACATGATTACGAGTTGCAAAAAATTAGTGGAGCCTATATCCCCTACTGGACATTTGACGCTCAAACTCACTCTGCTTATATTGTCAAAATTGGGACGTATTATTATGTAACCGAAACGAGAACAGTCCATCGAGATGGAAAAACCGAACAAGTAACGGAGCAAGTTCGTAAAATTAGATGGCGTACACAAAGTGGTACGTACCAAAAATTTTATGATGATGTCCTCGTTAAAGCTTCTAAAAATGTCGCATCCACTTTAATTGACAAAGTAGAGCCCTTCCAATTAAATCATTTAGTCGACTATCGGATGGAGTATTTATCGGGTTTCTTGGCTGAACGCTATTCCATTCCGTTGAAAGACGGATGGACAGATGCGAAGGATATAATTGATAACCGTATACGTAATGGAATCTTCCAGAAAGAGATTGGAGATGAAGTGCGTATTGTGAGCGTCGATACGAATTACGATGCCATCACTTTCAAGCATTTATTACTCCCGATTTGGGTATCCTCTTTCCAATTCAACAACAAAGTTTATCGCTTTCTCGTCAATGGACAAACAGGGAAAGTAAGCGGACAAGCACCCATTAGCATTTGGAAAGTATCGATCTTAAGCGCCATCATTCTTTTCATCATCGGCATCATTTATCTTTTTCAAGAAGGCTTTTGACGATTGACAAGTTGTCTAACAAGTGCAATAATCGTTAGTAATCAAAAAAGAGCGTTGAGGAAGACGAGTATGGATAGTGAAGGAAATCAGGAAGTGCGGTCATCGACTGAAAGCCGCATATCCCTCTCCTATCTTGAACCTACTTCTGAGCTGCTATGAAAACATAGCCGGGTACTTTCACGTTATGAAAGGTTCAAGTTGTGCTGACAACGATCAGCAAATTTAGGTGGTACCGCGGAAACATGCGTTTTCGTCCTGATGATTCAGGATGAGAACGCATTTTTTTATGGAGAAAGGAAGGATATAATGGGAAAAGTCGTATTTGTAGGTGCAGGATCGATGGCAGAAGCAATCATTGCAGGGATTGTTCATCAGCGTGTCATGCCTGCAACAGACGTGTTTGTCATGAATAAATCGGATGAAGAACGATTAATACATTTACAACAAACATATGGAGTATCGATCGTACGTCCAGATCGACGTGAATTGGCACAAGCAGAGTTAGTCATCTTGGCAACGAAACCAAAGGACGTCCAACAAGCGATGCAAGATATCTCGCACTTATTGCAGGATAACACAGCAGTTTTATCTGTCATCGCAGGGGTGTCTATCTCGACAATTGAAAAAGGTGTGGGTAGTCGAGCAATTGCACGGTCCATGCCGAATACTTCGGCAACAATCGGTCTGTCTGCTACAGGAATTGCGTATAATTCTTCAGTTTCGCTGGATATGAAACAGCGTATCACAAATTTATTATCCGCCATCGGCATTGTTGAAGAGGTAGAAGAAGATGCTTTACATCTCGTTACAGCCCTTTCTGGGAGTGGACCTGCATATGTGTATTACATGGCTGAGGCACTTGAGGAAGCAGCGTTAGCGAAGGGCCTGTCAAAAGAAATTGCGCGTGAATTAATTATCCAAACATTGCTCGGTGCAGCAACGATGTTAAAAGAAACACAAAATGAGCCATGCGAACTGCGACGTAATGTGACGAGTCCAGGGGGTACAACCGAAGCGGGCGTCAATACATTGGCGGCTCAACGATTTAAAGAAAGCATTGCAGCTTGTATTGACAGTGCTGAAAATCGCTCACGTGAACTTGGCGCACTGACCGATACAATTTCAATTGAGGTAAAACATTAAAGACAAATGCTTCATTTGTTCTGACTGTAGACAAAAGGGTGCATGTTAACTGTTAGTAGACTGAAATAACGTTGATTTCCGTTCCGAGCGGACGCTTTCCGGGGGGCTTGCCCTCAGCCAAGCGAACAGCATAGGGTTCGCTTTGCCGTATTTCTGCGTTCTTTGCGGAAATTAAGGCATCCGTGCTCCCAACACTACGCTAATGCTCGCAAAAGCTGTTCTACGGGACGGCTTTTCCTGTGGGGTCTTCAGGCTTCGCTGATCCACCAGGAGTCGCCGCCCTGCACTCCAATCAACTGGATATCCCTTAAGACAATGGAATCATTTCATCCCCTGTAGCCGGTTTACTACATGTCGAACTAGCCAGCTTCTTAGCTATTCAAATTATTAATTCTATTGTAAAAAACACTGAGAGCAAACGCCAAAATTTTTGTGGTTGCTAAAGTATGGATATATCCTTTCATTTGTTATAATTTGCATATATGAAGGAGGTCATATTATGGCAATGCTTTTTTCTCCGTTAACAATTCGCGGAGTGGAATTCAAAAATCGAATTGTAATGGCACCGATGTGTATGTATTCAAGTGAGCAGAAGGATGGTCAAGTGGAAGATTGGCACAAAATCCACTATGCTTCAAGAGCAGTCGGGCAAGTCGGTCTCATTCTCGTTGAGGCAACAGCTGTACAGCCGGAGGGACGGATTTCAGATAAAGATCTCGGGATTTGGTCAGACGATCACATTGATGGCTTGTCAGAGGTTGTCCGTCTGATGCAACAACACGGTGCAAAAGCTGGTATTCAACTTGCACATGCCGGAAGGAAATCGACTGTGGAGGGTACGATTCATGCGCCAAGTGCCCTACGGTTCAATGAACAATATAAGACACCTGTCGAAATGACAGTAAGTGCTATTCAAACGACAGTTAATGCTTTTAAAGAAGCGGCGATCCGCTCCAAAAAAGCAGGTTTCGATGTCATCGAGTTGCACGGTGCCCACGGGTATTTAATTAATGAGTTCTTATCGCCGTTAACGAATAAACGGGACGACCAATACGGCGGTTCTTCTGAAAACAGGTATCGGTTTTTACGAGAAATTATTGATGCCGTTCGTTCTGTTTGGGATGGTCCCCTCTTCGTCCGGATTTCAGCAGAAGACTATGCTGAAAATGGAATGGACACTTCCCAATACGTCGAAATGGCACGTTGGATGAAAAGTCAAGGTGTCGATTTAATTGACGTCAGTTCGGGTGGTGTCGTGCCGGCCAAGATTGACACATATCCGGGTTACCAAGTGAACTTTGCAGAGCAGTTAAAGAAAGAAGCGCAAATTCCGACAGGCGCTGTTGGCTTACTAACGTCCGGTTTGCAGGCTGAAGAAATACTTAAAAACGGTCGTGCAGATGTCGTCTTACTCGCACGTGAGCTGCTTCGTAACCCGTATTGGGCGTATTCAGCAGCGAAAGAATTAGGGTACAACATTGAAGCGCCCACACAATATGACCGTGGATGGATTTAATCCCTTATGAAAAGAAGCTGTCGCAGTCGATTCGACATTGCGACAGCTTCATTTTGATTCAAGAAAACCATTTTTCCATTCATAATGCGAGAAGTCTTCAGCGATAAGCAATTCAGGGAAAATTGATTGACCTTGCTCCTTCAACTTCGCTAAATCACTTGGCATGAAACGAGCACTGATGTGATTGGCAATTAACACATCAACATTTGCTTCTTTTGCTGTTTGCGCCGCATGCCCGATCGTTGAATGCCCGTACTCCTTCGCCAAATCGCCCGTTTCCATATCAAATGTCGCCTCATGCACAAGAATGTTAGCATCTTGTGCCAATTCCTTCGCCGCAGAACAAATTCGAGTATCCCCTAAAATGGCAACCGTGAATCCTTTTTGTGCTTCTCCAGTCACGTCTTTACTGTAGACGATTGTGCCATCGTCTAATCGGACGTCCTCTCCCTCTTTCAAACGTTTTAATAATGGACCTTTCGGAACACCTGCTTCAAACGCTTTTTCAATAAATAATTTTCCAGGAAGCGGTTTTTGCTCAATCCGGAACCCAAAACATTGAATGACGTGTTGCAACTCTTTAGTCGTCACTGTAAAATGATCATTTTCAAATAAAACGCCACCTTCTTGCACCTCAATGATGTCAAGAGGATAGGTCAAATGCGTCCTTGTAATGTGCATTGTTACTTCAATCCATTGCTTTATACCGACCGGCCCATAAATCGTCAATTTTTCTTCTCCACCTAGAAAAGACCGGGAACCTAAAAATCCAGGTAAACCGAATAGATGATCACCATGAAGATGTGTGATAAAGATTTTATTGATTTTCCTTGGTTTAATAGACGTTCTCAGTAGTTGGTGTTGTGTCGCTTCCCCACAGTCGAACATCCAATAGCCTTCTTTTTCTGCTGATAAATTCAACACAACAGAAGATGTATTTCGTTGTTTGGAAGGCATTCCTGCACCTGTCCCTAAAAAAATCAATTCCATTTGATTGCCTACCTTTCTCGAAAACCTCTCTTGACAGCATTTGGACCAAACTTCTTCTCTAAACGGGAAACAAGTTGCTCCATCTGATCCTCTTTTGCATAGTGCTCAAAACTGTCAATGGATAATTGCACATGTAATTCACTCATTGGGATAACGTTTGAAACGGTGATTCCCAACAAACGAATCGGATCTCCTTCCCAATGCCGCTGGAACAGATCTTTCGCTTCCTCATAAATAGCGTGTTCCTTATAGATTGGATTCATGACTGTTCGGCTTCTCGACTGGTTCCTCCAGTCAGACGTCCGCATTTGAATCATAATGACTTGGCCGGCCAATTGCTGTTTTTCCAATCGTTTCGCCACTTTGGCTGCCAGACGAGCTAATACTGCCAAACAAGGTTGCAATTCAGTTTCATCAATCGGCAATGTAGTGGAACTGCCAACACTTTTTCGTTCTGCTGCGGCTTCTGGATCCACAGGTCGATTATCAATCCCATTCGCCCTTTCGCGAAGACGCTGACCATTCTTCCCGAGTTTCACCTTAATGAGATGTTCATCCACCGTCGCCAATTGACCAATTGTTGTAATGCCAAGCTCTTTTAGTCTTTGCTCCGTACTCTCCCCTACACCATGCATCTCGATAACTGGCCGAGGCCATAATACATCTTGGATTTGCCGTTTACGTAAGACGGTTATTCCCATCGGTTTTTTCATATCCGATGCCGTCTTAGCGAGAAACTTATTTGGCGCAATCCCGATAGAACAAGGCAAGTCCAATTCCCGTAAGATTCGCTGTTGCATTTGCATTGCAATGTTCATCGCATCCGTTAACCCACCGATCTCCGTAATGTCAATATACGCTTCGTCGATCGACACGGGTTCCACAAGATCGGTATACGTCCGAAGAATGGCAAACACTGCATTTGAAGCGACCCGGTATTTTTCATGATCGGGTGGCACGATTACAAGTTCAGGACAAATGCGCTTTGCTTCGCCAACAGACATTGTCGTATAGATGCCTAATGCTCGTGCTTCATACGAACACGTAACAAGAATGCCACGCCTCTCTTTCGGATTGCCAGCAACAGCCATTGGTATCCCTTTCAACTTTGGGTCGTGCGCTTGTTCGACTGAAGCAAAAAAGCTATTCATATCTAGATGTAAAATAACACGTGCCTTTGAATGCGTGAAGTTTGGCATGGACTCCACCTCCATTTGTAGAAGAAAAACCGGATGAAAACCACCCGGTCAATTCGTTACATTTCTTTAGATTTTTGTGCCTCGACATAGTCACCAATTGCATCCATTCCTGCTAATGTGCGTGACAAAATATGTGGATCGACAATCGTAATGACGCGATCTTCCAAATTGGCAACTGTCGTAAAGTACGGAGTGCGTGAGTAAGCCATAAGGCCTGAAGAGGTCAATCGATCGCCAGGGATGTCTAGTATTTCTTTAGCATCGAGGACTAACAACCCCATGACAATGTTTTCAGTCTCAACGACGACGACTCTCGCCTGTTCATCATTTTTCGCCGAGTTGCCATACAGAATCTGTTGAAAGTCAAGAACTGGTACTAACTCTCCTCGGTTTTTCATTAGACCAAGCATGTATTCCGGTAAATGAGGAATTGGATTTACGTGCTCCAATTTCTCAATTGAAATGACTGTCTCCACAGGCAATGCATATTCTTCCTGCCCGCATTGGATAATAACCGCTTTAAAATCGTTCATCATGAAGCCCCTTTCGTCGCAACAACCCGAACAATCTCAAGCAAAAGTTCGGTCAACTTATTCAATTCTTCTCTTGGCATCCGTTCGTTCTTCGTATGAATCTCTTCATAACCAACAGACAATGTCACCGTTGGAACGCCAGCACCGTTAAATACATTACCGTCACTGCCACCGCCACTTGTCATTAATTTAGGCGTCCTTCCAATATTGCTAATTGCATGCATTGCCGTCTGGACGACTTCATCTTCTTCACTAAAACTGAAACCAGGGTACATCAATTGAAGATCCGTTTCTGCGTGTCCACCCATTGCAGCTGCAGTCTTCTCAAATGTTTCCATCATATGTGCAGTCTGTTTGTTCAATTTTGTCTCATTAATTGAACGCGCTTCTGCGAGAATTTTCACTTCATCACAGACGATATTCGTCGCTTGCCCACCTTCGAATCTGCCTATGTTTGCTGTAGTCTCACTGTCAATTCGACCTAATGACATCGCTGCGACGGACTTGGCAGCAATCGTAATTGCTGAAACGCCTTTTTCGGGCGCGACACCCGCATGAGCAGTCTTGCCATGAATGGTCGTCCAAAGTTTAGCTTGATAAGGAGCGGCCGTCACAATCCCTCCAACTTTCCCATCGCTGTCCACTGCATAGCCATACTTCGCTTTCAATAATGATGCATCCATGGCTTTTGCACCGACGAGACCACTTTCTTCGCCTGCCGTAATAATGAATTGGATATCGCCATGCGGCATGCCGCTTTCTTTCAGGACTTTTGCCATTTCGAACAACGCAGCGATACCGGCTTTATCATCTGCCCCTAGAATTGTTGTGCCGTCCGAGTAAATATACCCGTCTTCACGTAACTCAGGCTTGATGCCTTTCCCAGGGACGACTGTATCCATATGACAAGTGAAGTAGATTGGATCTGCCTCCTCAACAGTACCTTTCAACGTTGCAATAAGGTTCCCTGCACCATGTCCTGTCACTTCTTTCGTTTCGTCTTCAATCACATCGAATCCGAGTGCTTCCATTTTCTCTTTTAAGATTGTCACAATTGTTCCTTCGTGTTTCGTCTCTGAATCAATTTGAACGAGTTCAAAAAATTCATCGAGTAGTCGTTGTTCATTCAAACCCTATCACTCCTTGCCTTCAAATTTTTATAACGGGATATTTCCATGTTTCTTTTTCGATCGAGTCTCTTGTTTGTTGCGCATCATCTCCAATGCTTGCAGAAGTTTAATGCGCGTCTCACGTGGATCAATGACATCATCAACCATCCCGTGTGATGCCGCAACATACGGATTCGCAAACTTCGTCCGGTATTCTTCAATTTTTTCGTTTCGTGTCTGTTCAGGCGTATCACTATTTGCTATTTCTTTTGCAAAAATGATATTCGCAGCCCCTTCTGCACCCATCACCGCGATTTCAGCATTTGGCCATGCATACACAAGGTCTGCCCCGATCGCTTTGGAATTCAAAGCGACATACGCACCCCCAAAAGCTTTGCGCAAAATGACTGTAATTTTCGGCACTGTCGCTTCAGAATAAGCATACAAGATTTTTGCACCGTGACGAATGATTCCGCCATGTTCTTGCTTCACGCCCGGGAAGAAACCTGTCACGTCTTCAAATGTAATAATCGGTATGTTGAACGAGTCACACGTTCGTATGAAACGAGCAATTTTGTCAGATGAATTAATATCGAGACCGCCCGCCATCACTTTCGGTTGGTTACAAATTAAGCCGACCGATTCACCTTTCATGCGCGCAAAGCCGACAACCGCATTTTTTGCAAATTCTGCTTGTACTTCCATGAATGAATGGGCATCCACGACTTGATCAATCACTTTACGGACATCGTATGGACGAATCGTTTCAAATGGTACAACATCCGCTAAATCCTTGCGGTAGTCCTCTTCATCTTCTATCGGCAAAATCGGTGTCTTTTCTTCATTGTTTTGTGGAAGATAAGACAGTAACTTTCGTACTTGAGCTAGAACCGTCTTCTCATCTTTTCCTCGGAAATGTGCATTTCCACTAATTTGATTATGTACTTTCGATCCACCTAAGTCTTCTGAAGTAATCTTCTCCCCAGTAACCGTCTCAATAACTTTTGGACCCGTAATGAACATTTGGCTTGTCTCGTCCGTCATGAAAACAAAATCTGTAATCGCAGGGGAATACACTGCACCGCCAGCGCAAGGGCCTAAAATAACGGAAATTTGAGGAATGACACCTGAATAGATCGCATTCCGATAAAAGATTTCTCCATAACCATCCAATGACACGACACCTTCTTGGATACGTGCGCCTCCTGAATCATTTAAACCGATAAACGGTGCACCATTTTTAGCGGCTAGATCCATGACGTTCGCAATTTTCATCGCATGCATCTCCCCTAATGCACCACCGAAAACCGTAAAATCTTGTGAAAAAAGATAAATTGGACGGCCATCGATCTTGCCATAGCCCGTAACAACGCCATCGCCTGGCCCCACTTGCTTGTCCATTCCGAAATCGCGTGTGCGATGGATAACAAATGGATTTAACTCGACAAATGTGCCTGCATCCACCAATAACTCAATGCGTTCACGAGCGGTCAATTTTCCTTTTTCGTGTTGCTTTTCAATCCGCTCATCGCCGCCCCCTAATTCAATTTCTCGTTTTTTATCATATAACTCATTAATTTTGTCGTATATATCCATTCTTATTTCTCCCCCTTGTCGCATAGTTCATATAAGACACCAAAAGATGCTTTAGGATGCATAAACGCCACAGCTGCTCCACCAGCTCCTTGTTTTGGCTGATCTTGCAGTAGCTGAACGCCTTTCGCTTTTAACTCTTCCATCCTCTCCTGGATAGAGGTAACGCCAAACGCGATGTGGTGCATGCCTTCCCCACGTTTTTCAATGAATTTTGCAACTGCCCCTTCTTCTCCTATCGGCTCCAATAGCTCAAGTTTAATGTTTCCCGCATCAAGAAATGCGACCGTAACATTTTGACTTGGAACTTCTTCGATCCCTAGTAATGGCAACTGTAAAACTTCCGTATAGTAGGGTAATGCAAGTTGCAAATCCTTTACCGCAATGCCGATATGATCTACCTTTTTCATTCATACGCCCCCTTTTTTCTATTGTAACGTTTTCTAAACCAATGTGCTACATCTTGAGAATTTCAGTAAATCTGTTAAAATGGAACTATCTATAAGCGTAAGGAGATTTGCCAAATGAGCAATAAAAAATTCCAAAAGGTTGTCGTCTACTTAATGGTTGCTGCCATGGTCGCTTCAAGTGTTATGATCGGATTAAGTATGATTCTTTAATAGAAGGACTGTCCTAAAGAATGCGAAAGCAAACTTTACAGGACAGTCTTTTTCTATAGCGAGGATGTGCCCGTTCTTTTTGGTGTTATCACCGATTCTTGAGCGGTTATCACCGGTTCGGGAGGGTTTATCACCGGTTTGACCGACTTTATCACCGATTCTCTGCATGTTATCACCGATTCACACGACTTTATCACCGTCTCACCAAGTTAATGCGGGTTTCGAGACAACACTCGCACGCCCCCTCTTTCATCCACAATAAAAAGCAGATGAAGAAAAACAATCCGTTTTTCTCCATCTGCTTTTATAAAAAATTACTCAACTTAAATCTCTTCACAATGTTCTTCAAAGTGGCCTTGCAAGTTTACGACGACCGACATTGGATCGTGGCCTTCGATTTCATAACGACCTACTTCAGCTACCAACTTCCCATCTTTCATCAATGCAAATGATGGAGAAGACGGCAGGTGATCTTCACCGAAAAGCATACGTGCATAAGCTGTTGCTTCTTTATCTTGTCCCGCAAATACTGTTACGAGGTGATCCGGGCGTTTATCATAATGGATGGCATGTGCTGCAGCTGGGCGGGCAATGCCTCCTGCACAACCACATACAGAGTTAATCATAACAAGCGTCGTACCCGGGCGATTAAATGCTGCTTCTACTTCTTCGGGTGTCGTCAATTGTTCGTAGCCGCTTGCTTCCATTTCAGACCGTGCTTGTTTCGTTATATCTTCCATGTAGAAATTAAAATCCATTGTCATTTCATTGTCCCCTTTCTATATGCTTTCATCATAGCAGGAGAATCGGGTACTTGCAAAAAAGTATGTCTGCCAATAAGCGTTCAAAACCCATTGTCCGAAACTAACAGATCTACCGCGCTTGCCACTGTCAATTCTCCTACAAGCAATTCTTTTTCGAGTGTAGTGACGAGTTCTTTCTTGCCTGCCTGTGCAAAAAAATTGTCGATGAGTCGGTCCCTGATCATCGCATGGAACCAATCCTTCGTCTGCTTTTGTCTACGGAGCTGCCATTCCCCGCTTTCTTCCATCGTGGATTGAAATGAAAGGACCGTTTCCCAAAAGACATCAAGACCTGTATGATGCAACGATGATACCGGAATTGCGGTCGTTGTCCAACCGGGTGATGCCGGTTGAAGAAAATGCAAGATTTGCCGGTATTCTCGTACCGTCTTTTTGGCAAGTCTTTCATTATCCCCATCAGCTTTATGGACAACGATTGCGTCTGCCAACTCCATAATGCCTTTTTTCATCCCTTGCAATTCATCGCCTGCACCCGTCAATACGAGCAATGCAAAGAAATCGACCATTCCGCGGACGACCGTTTCACTTTGTCCAACACCGACCGTCTCAATCAGAATGATGTCATAGCCCGTAGCTTCGCACAGTAACATCGTTTCTCGCGTCTTTTTATGCACACCACCTAATGTTCCTGAAGAGGGTGAAGGGCGGATGAAAGCGTTCTGATGACGAGCAAGTGCTTCCATCCTTGTCTTGTCGCCTAAAATGCTTCCACCATTCACTGTAGAACTCGGATCGATGGCAAGCACCGCCACTTTGTAGCCCTTCTCAGCAAGCATGAGCCCAAACGTTTCAATGAACGTGCTTTTACCGGCACCCGGCACCCCCGTTATACCAATGCGAATACTCGAACCGGTTTTAGGCAGCAGCTTTTTCAGTAACGCTTGCCCTGCCTTCTTGTCCTCTTCATGGATACTTTCTAAGAGTGTAATCGCTTTTGATAAATGCAATCTCGATCCTTCACAAATCTTGGCATACACTTCATCCACATCAATGACACGCTGTTTCTTCGCAAACCGCTTTCGACGAGAAGAGACCATGCCGTCATGCTGGGATTCAATGCCATTCTTCACATGTAACGCACTCTCTCGATTTGTATCGTCTATCCGACTCACTCGATCACTTCCTCGTACCCGAGCGCACGATAAATGTCTTCAATTACCTTTTGAGCGGCGACTGGGATAACAGTTCCCGGTCCGAAAATTGCGGTCGCCCCGTTTTCTCTTAAAAAGTCGTAGTCTTGAGCAGGAATCACCCCACCTACGACGATTAGAATATCTTGACGACCGATTTTGGCCAATTCATCCCTCAAAGACGGCACAAGTGTCTTATGACCTGCAGCAAGTGAACTTACACCGATAACGTGTACATCGTTTTCAGCCGCCTGCAGAGCTGTCTCTTCAGGGGTTTGGAACAACGGCCCGATATCTACGTCAAAGCCTAAGTCCGCGAACGATGAAGCAATGACTTTTGCGCCACGATCATGTCCGTCCTGCCCCATTTTGGCAATTAAAATCCGCGGACGGCGACCTTCGTTTTCCATAAATTCTTCCGTCATCTGTTTTACTTCTTCAATTTCCTCTGCATTCGAGAAATTGGAACTGTAAACGCCGCTGACCGAGCGGATGACCGCTTTGTGCCTGCCACATACTTTTTCAATTGCATCCGAAATTTCTCCGATTGTCGCACGCACACGGGCTGCATCTACTGACAATGCCAATAAATTACCCGTTCCATTCTTAGCAGCATCCGTCAAAGCAGCAAGTGCTTTCTTTACCGCTTCTTCATCACGTGAAGCCTTCATCGCATGAATCCGTTCAATCTGTTTCTGTCGGACAAGCGTATTATCGATGTCTAATATATCAATCGCTTCTTCTTTGTCGAGTCGGTATTTATTCACACCAATAATCGTTTCTGTCCGCGAATCAATTTTTGCTTGACGTTTTGCGGCTGCTTCTTCGATTTTCATTTTCGGTAAGCCCGTCTCAATCGCTTTTGCCATTCCACCAAGTTCTTCGATTTCCTCAATTAATCCCCATGCTTTTTCCATCAACTCCGCAGTCAGTTTTTCAACGTAATACGATCCTCCCCACGGATCGATCGTCTTCGTCATGTAGGTTTCTTCCTGCAAGAAGAGCTGTGTATTTCTCGCAATCCGTGCAGAGAAATCGGTTGGCAAAGCAATCGCTTCGTCGAGCGCATTCGTATGCAGCGATTGTGTATGCCCCATTGCTGCGGCATTCGCTTCAATTAATGTACGCGTCACATTATTGAATGGATCTTGTTCAGTCAAACTCCAACCAGACGTTTGCGAATGTGTTCTTAATGCCAATGATTTTGGATTTTTTGGAGAGAAGCTCGCCATCATTTGCGCCCAAATTTTACGGGCTGCTCGCATTTTTGCAATTTCCATGAAATAATTCATGCCAATCGCCCAGAAAAATGAAAGACGCGGAGCAAAAGCATCAATATCAATTCCAGCTTGCAAGCCAGTCCGTACATATTCGAGTCCGTCTGCCAATGTGTACGCCAGTTCGATATCTGCCGTTGCACCTGCTTCTTGCATGTGATAACCGGAAATGGAGATGGAGTTGAATTTCGGCATATGCGCAGACGTGTATTGAAAAATATCTGCAATAATCCTCATTGACATGTCAGGCGGGAAAATATACGTGTTCCGTACCATATACTCTTTTAAAATATCATTTTGAATCGTCCCAGCTAATTTGTCTGGAGAAACCCCTTGTTCTTCGGCTGCAATAATATAAAAAGCCATAATCGGCAATACGGCACCGTTCATCGTCATCGATACAGACATTTGGTCAAGAGGGATGCCGTCGAATAGGATTTTCATATCTTCTACGGAGTCGATTGCAACGCCGGCTTTTCCAACATCGCCTGTCACTCGTGGATGATCCGAGTCGTATCCTCGATGTGTCGCTAAGTCAAACGCAACCGATAGACCTTTTTGTCCCATCGCTAAGTTTCTTCGATAAAATGCGTTACTCTCTTCTGCAGTTGAGAAACCGGCATATTGCCTTACTGTCCATGGACGGGATACATACATCGTTGGGTAAGGTCCCCGTGTATTAGGTGCAATGCCAGGTAAATCTTCTAAATGTGTGAGTCCTTCTGTATCTTTCGCTGAATAAGCGGATTGAATTTCAATCTCTTCATTGCTAACAAAAGGTTGTCCTTGAATGCCTAGTTTCTGCTCAACGAGGAGAGATGCAATGTCGACTTTACTAAAATTCGGTTTCTTCATTTGTCATCCACTCCTTTCCAAGCCGAATAGATGCTTTGCAATTTAGCAATTTTGTCTTGACCGTTCAGTAAGAATCCATTTAAGCCTTTTTCTTTCCACCGTTGGGCACTTGGCTCATCTACTTTCCCTGCAACGTCGACAAGGCAATTTGCCGGAATGCGTTCGAGCAGTTCGTCCATGACAGCGTGTAATTGATCATCTTGCGCACAAACGACGATGTACTCCGGTTGTTCGTGTTGCATCCATTCAATTGCTTCCTCTACACGTTGAAAAGCTGGACTCCACGTTGTTTTCACACCACCAGCAAACAAGTAACTCGTCACAAAATCTGCGCGTGGTTTAAATTCTTTCAGTAAACCGAAAGTTAGAATCACTGTCTTTGGCTGTTGGACACTAAATTGCTTTCGCATATTTTCAAAAGGAATCGCCAACCGTTGAAAAGCTTCAATTCCTTCCCAGTCATGAAAGTTTGTATCCGTCAACTCGGCATAAGCATTCGTGCCAATTAATGCTTTTTTCCCTTTTGCTACTTCTCCTTGGCGTTCTTGGCAAATACCTGCCAGTCGCCTATCAATGAATTGATTGATATCTTCTTCCTGTTCCAGTTGCAAGAAAAGCGCCCATGCTTTTTCAACTAGCTCGTTCGTCAACTGTTCGATAAAGTAAGACCCCCCTGCAGGATCAATAACTTTATCAACATGCGTCTCCTCTTTTAACACTAATTGGATGTTTCGAGCGTATCGAATAGAGCTGGCATCTGGTTCTGTGAGAACCGTATGCGGGTGTGTTGTAATGATATCCGCTCCACCTAAAATAGCAGCAAATGTTTCATTGCCAGCTCTTAGGAGATTTACATAAGGATCCAACTTCGAATACGATCGGACAGATGTAACCGCCATGACAGGAATCTCCGGCACTTCAGTCTGTTCAAATGCTGTTGAAAACGCTTTCCATAATAGGCGGAAAGCACGAAGCTTGGCGATTTCCATAAAGAAGTGCGTGTCCACGGCAAAACGGACGAAAAACTGATTCGAAAATGCCTCAAATGAAGTTGATTGTGTCACAAGTTGAGATGCTTCCGCCAATGTAAATGCGAGTTCTGTCACAGCGTCAGCACCTTGATGGTGAATATTCCATGTGTCTACACCTATCGTCCGTAAGTTGTCATAACCGACAGGAGCTGTCCAGTCGTGGCAATCCACTATGCCATTGACGGAAGATCGGACTTCATGAGGGACACGGTCAAATGCTTCTAATACGGGATCAGATTTATCGATATTCAAGAAAATTACAGGGTAATCAGAAAAATAGGAAGACAATTCATCTAAATCCGTAGCTGTCCAATCAATTTTCAACATACCATCGTAGACGATTGCTTCATTCCCTCTCTCAAGTGAATGGCGTAATTGTTGAATGAACGTAGCACCGTCTTTTGCAATTGTTTGCTGCGCAATTGTCCATCCTGACTCACCTTTCATCTGTTGAATATGCGAAGCATTATTCGTTGGCGTTTCTCCAATATAAAGCGGTTGAAGTTCAATTCCTTCGAAAGTCTTTGTCAACAAAGTCTCATAAGGTTTACCTTTGAGTGATTGTTCAGTGAGATCTTTCCATTGTTGGAAATCTACTTTGTCAAATGAAGTATTTTTCATATGTTCGATCGACATAGCTGTTGCTCCTTTCTTCCTTTGGAGTCGTGAGATAATGCGAAACGGTGTGTCGCGTCTCACTTTTTAGCACATACCCTACCCTCTGTAATAAGTGAATGCTCTGGCGGATGAATGCTAGATAACTACCTATGTACTTCTATTACTAGTGTAACTGACATTTTCACACTTTTAAAGTCAAATTGTTAGGCAAGTCAAATAGCTGAGGTAGATTCGAGGGGTATATCATTGGTTTATTACTAGTAGTTGTAAACTAATGCATTTCTCTTAAGAAACATTCATAGGCGCAAAAAATCAATTGGAAGAACAATCTATTTCGCGGAATCAAACAAAAAAACAGTAAACAACACTTCGGTTTTATAATTGTATGATAGACTAGTAAATGTTCTACTCAATATTTTAGATAAAATCAGAGGTTTTCTATTGAAAGGAGCTATTTAGCATGGTACTGACCCGAAAAACGTTTTTCTGGAAAACATTCTTTGTTATTTTCATACCTTTTTCACTAGTTGGCATTCTATCTGAGCCCTATATAAGTAACAATCCCTTTCATTCTCTAGAGGATTATGGAGAATTTTTGTTCTTTCTATTTTTCTATCTTGTTGTCATATCAGGTATCTCGGCTCTTATCTCTTTCTTTGTATATGGTTATAAATGTAGACAAGATTAACCAACCATCTTTAAGATTAAAAGTTTCGATTTAAGAAAAGCACGTGAGGACTCGCTTTCTATTCTGACGAAAATGCACCGAAAAGTGACTATTTAATCTGAATTATTTTTCTGACTAGAATTTGAACATTTACCCTTTTGAGCAAAGTTGCAAATTTAACAACTTCCCCAACTAATGAAGATGTATTTAATAATCTGGAGATTTTTTTTATTTACAGGTCTCTGTACCTTTTCAATGTGATTGATACAGAAGCCCTTTGGACACTGGTTATAAGCTATATTTTTTTATTAAGCTTCCTGAATTTACCATTAAAACATGGAAAAAATGCCACAACAAAATCTAGGAGTGAAATGATAACGATTTTTGGATATTATTGACGAATAGAAACGATGGAGTGATGTTTTGCTCCATTTATCATGAAAAAAGCTGCCACTGAAAATGAGCCACTGAAATTTTTTTTGAAGTTGGACTATGCACAAAAATAAAAAAAGGCGACAAATTGGTTCAATTTCGACCAATCTGGCGCCTTTTTCTTTGTTATTTCCTACTCTACTTCCTTCATAAAGGTCAAGATTCGATTAAGATTTACTGCTCATCTGATCATGGCACCTTGGATCTGCATCCCAAATAATCCCGTGTAGGTGGGAATCCGCTGTTTTATGTCCGACACGAGCATCAAAATTCTTAGAGAAATCAAACTGTTCTTTGAGGTAGTGGACTTTGTTTATCTAACTCTTTGAAAAACCAATCCTGATTCCTGGTAGTCTCCGTTGATTGCAGCGTAAGTCGGCGACTCCTGGGGGATAAGCGGGACAGGTGAGACCCCGCAGTGGAGCAAAGCGACCGAGGAGGCTCACCGCCCGCCCCCCGGAAAGCGTCCGACTGAAGCGGAAATCAATTGTATTTGCCTTTTTCAATGGCCTCCGCAAAAATCAGTGTTCACTGACTTTCTGGACAGCTCTTCTTGTAGTCATTAATAAATAGATGTATTTGCAGGCGTGATGTTTTCGAGGATCTCTTTTACGCGAGCTAAGAAACGGCCAGCTACGAGGCCATCTAATACTCTGTGATCCAGTGACAAACAAAGGTTTACCATATCACGAGCAGCAATCATGCCACCATCCATAATAACAGGACGTTTCACGATCGATTCCACTTGTAAAATTGCCGCTTGTGGATAATTGATGATTCCCATTGATTGTACGGAGCCAAATGATCCCGTATTGTTTACGGTAAATGTGCCACCTTGCATTTCTTCGGATTTCAACTTGCCGGAACGGACTTTTGAAGCGAGGTCATTAATATCGCGTCCAATTCCTTTAATTGTCTTTTCATCCGCATGCTTAATAACAGGTACATAGAGTGCATCTTCCGTAGCAACTGCAATGGAGATATTGATGTCTTTCTTTTGAATGATTTTGTCGCCAGCCCACATGGAATTCATCATCGGGAACTCTTTTAACGCTTGTGAAACTGCTTTGACAAAGAACGCAAAGTACGTCAAGTTGAAGCCTTCACGTTGTTTGAATTCAGTTTTCAAGGAATCCCGGTATTGAACGAGATTTGTCACATCGACTTCAATCATTGTCCAAGCATGTGGCGCTTCGTGTTTAGAGCGTAGCATATTGGACGCGATTGCACGACGGACTCCAGTCACTGGAATTTCAATATCGCCGGCTGCAGTAGGTATAGACGGCTGCTCAACAGGCTTGCTTGTCGGTTGTGGAGAAGCTTGTGTCTGTTGCTGTTCAGCAGGAGCTGCAGACGTCACTTCCGCATGAGCAGTTGGAATTTCACCTGATGCAATGATTGCTTGCAAGTCTTTACGTGTAATACGGCCTTCTTTCCCTGACCCTTGCACGAGCGATAAATCAATTCCATGTTCTTGAGCTAAGCGCATGACCGCTGGTGAATAGCGCGCCGCCCCAGCTCCTTTTGCAACTGGAGTAGCGGGTTTTGTACTACGTGCTGCAGGCATCTCATTAGCAGGTTCTTCTTTAGCAGGAGCAGCCACTTCGTTGTCTGTCGCAACTGACGGCGTTTCTCCTCCACCTGCCGTCTCGATTGTACAGACGACGACACCTACCTCAACAGTTTCACCTTCTTGGACGATAATCTCTTTAATCGTCCCTTCAAAAGATGACGGAATTTCAGCTGTTACTTTATCTGTATTCACTTCCGCCAACGGATCGTATTTATTAACAGTGTCCCCCGGCTTAACGAGCCATTTTTCAATGGTTCCTTCTGTGACACTTTCACCTAATTTAGGCATTTCAATTTTTTCAATTGCCAAAACGACAACCTCCTGTCAATTAAAACTCCGCAAGTTCACGTGCTGCTTTCTCAACTTTGTCCGGATTAACCATGAAGAATTTCTCCATAGTCGGCGCATATGGCATCGCGGGAATATCCGGTCCTGCTAAACGTTTAATCGGTGCATCAAGCTCGAACAAGCAATTTTCTGCGATAATAGCAGACACTTCACTCATAATGCTGCCTTCCAAGTTGTCTTCTGTTACTAATAATACTTTGCCCGTTTTAGAAGCAGCTTCAATGATCGCTTCTTTATCCAACGGGTAAACAGTTCGTAAATCTAGAATGTGTGCTGTGATGCCATCTTCAGCAAGTCTTTCTGCCGCTTGTAATGCGAAATGGACACAAAGACCATATGTGATAATCGTTAGATCGTCACCTTCACGTTTAACATCTGCTTTTCCGATTGGCAATACATACTCTTCTTCAGGCACTTCCCCTTTAATTAACCGATACGCACGTTTATGTTCAAAGAAAAGAACAGGATCGTCGTCACGGATTGCTGCTTTTAACAACCCTTTCGCATCATACGGTGTAGATGGGATGACAATTTTCAGACCCGGTGTACTCGCAAACATCGATTCAACGGATTGGGAGTGATAAAGTGCACCGTGAATTCCACCGCCAAACGGCGCACGGATTACAATCGGACATGACCAGTCATTGTTCGAACGATAACGGATTTTCGCAGCTTCCGAAACGATTTGGTTCACAGCAGGCATGATGAAATCAGCGAATTGCATTTCAGCGATTGGACGCATTCCATACATCGCAGCTCCAATACCGACTCCAGCAATTGCAGACTCTGCTAACGGAGTATCGAGTGCACGGTATTCGCCGAACTGATCGTATAAGCCAGTAGTCGCCTTAAAGACGCCACCTTTGCGACCGACGTCTTCTCCAAGAACGAAGACATTTTCATCACGTTCCATTTCTTCTTTCATCGCAAGTGTAATTGCATCGATGTACGATAAAACAGCCATTATTCGTTCCCCCCATCCTCTTTATACACATGACGGAGTGCATATTCCGGCTCTGCGTAAGGAGCTTTCTCTGCATATTCAGTCGCTTCGTTGACGATGGACATAATACGTTTTTCTAATTCAGTTTCATATGCCTCATCCATAAGTCCTGCTTCTTTTAAGTACGCTGCAAATTTAGGGATTGGGTCCAGTTTCTTTTCGGTTTCCAATTCCTCTGCATCGCGGTATAAACGATGATCATCATCCGAAGAGTGTGCTGTCAATCGGTAGCATACTGCTTCGACGAGACTCGGCCCTTCACCGCTTCGCGCACGATCAGCTGCCTCTTTTACAACTCGATATACTTCAAGTGGGTCTGTTCCATCTACTGTGACGCCCGGCATACCATAGCCGACTGCACGATCAGAAACGTTTTCACATGCCAACTGTTTCTCGAGTGGTACGGAAATTGCATATTTATTGTTCTCTACCATGACGACTGTCGGTAACTTGTGAACACCTGCAAAGTTCATCCCTTCATGGAAATCCCCTTGGTTGGAAGACCCTTCACCTAATGTGACAAATGTGATGAAATCTTCTTTCTTCATCTTCGCTGCCAGTGCCACACCAACTGCATGCGGTAATTGTGTCGTTACAGGAGAAGAACCCGTCAAAATCCGATTTTTCTGTTGACCGAAATGCCCTGGCATTTGTCGACCACCTGAGTTTGGATCTTCTGCTTTCGCAAAAGCCGATAACATTAAATCTCTCGGTGTCATTCCAAAATGTAAAACAACGCCCATATCACGGTAATACGGTGCAATCCAATCTTTTTCTTTATTTAACGCATAAGCAGCTCCGGCTTGAGCCGCTTCTTGACCTTGACAGGAAATAACGAACGGAATTTTCCCAGCACGGTTTAACAACCACATACGCTCATCCAATCGACGCGCCATAACCATTGTTTCATAAATTTCTAATACGTCCTCTTTCGTCAATCCTAGTTCTTCGTGACGCAGATTTGCCATTATAGAATCCCCCTTCTACTCTTAAATTCAATTGTTCATATGCTTTCGGATTACATGTGAATGGCTTTACCGTCAACCGCTAAGGACGCTTCACCAATGACTTCAGATAAGGATGGATGCGGGTGAATAGTAGACGCCACTTCCCAAGGCGTTGCGTCTAGCACCATTGCAAGACCAGCTTCTGAAATTAAATCCGTTACGTGTGCACCAATCATATGAACACCTAACAAGTCATCCGATTGTTTATCGGCAATCACTTTTACAAACCCATCAGCATTACCATTTACAAGCGCTTTACCGATTGCGGCAAACGGGAATTTTGCTACTTTCACGTCATATCCTTGCTCTTTCGCTTGTTTTTCTGTCAAACCAACGCTTGAAGCTTCTGGACTTGAATAGATACAACGCGCGATAGTTGTATAATTTATCGGTTCAACGTTATTACCTGCAATATGTTCCACAGCAGTAATTCCTTCGTGGGAGGCGACGTGTGCTAATTGCAGACCACCGATACAGTCACCAATTGCATAAATGTGACTCTCTTTCGTCTGGAAAGTCGTTTTTGTCTGTATATAACCATTTTCGATTTGAATCTCCGTGTTTTCAATGCCAATGCCTTCTGTGTTTGCCTGTCTTCCTACCGAAACTAACATTTTTTCTGCTGTAAATTGTGTAGTTTCACCAGATACATCTGCAGCAATGGAAATGGAATCCTTGGACTTCTCCAATGAATCCGGCAACACTTTTGCACCTGTTACAAATGTAATCCCTTTTTTACTCAATAGCTTCTTCATTTCCTTAGAAATGTCTTCATCCTCTGTTGGGAGAATGCGGTCTGCGTATTCAACGACTGTTACTTCTACACCGAAATCATTTAACATGGATGCCCATTCAATTCCGATGACGCCGCCACCAACAATGAGCATTGACGTAGGCAACTCGGTCATTCGTAACGCTCCATCAGATGAAAGGATTTGTTGTTCATCCAACTCAAGACCCGGTAGTGTACGTGGTCTTGAACCTGTCGCGATAATCAAGTTTTTCAAAATAAGCATTTCATTTTCTTCGCCATTATTCATTTCCACTGAAATGGTTCCTGGCATTGGTGAAAAGATTGACGGTCCTAGCATTCTTCCATGTCCTTCATAGACATCAATTTTACCTTTTTTCATAAGGGCTGTAACACCTTTATGTAACTGGCTGACAATCTCGTCTTTCCTAGCTTGCACTCTTGAGAAGTTCAACGTCGTTCCTGTTGTATCTACGCCAAAATGCGTCGCTTCGTTTTTAGTCATTTGATAGACTTCAGCGCTCTTCAGTAATGCTTTACTAGGAATGCATCCTCTATGCAAGCAAGTGCCTCCAAGTAGATCTTTTTCAACTAGTGCTGTTTTTAAGCCTAATTGGGCTGCTCGGATGGCGGCAACATAACCACCAGTCCCTCCGCCTAATATCACTACATCGTATTCTTGTGCCATTCTTTACACGGCCTCCTTCAACTATCCTTTTACCCAGGATACGTTTTTGCGTTTTCTTCACCTTGCAATACTCGTAAAGCACCTTCAGCTAATGCTTTTAGTTCATCTTCTCCAGGGTACACCGTAACATCCGCAATCCACCGAACTTTGGATGCAATCATTTCGACATATTGTTTTCCGTATGCAAGACCACCCGTCAAGATGATTCCATCGACTTTTCCGCCCAGTACGACTGCAGCACTACCGATTTCCTTCGCAACTTGGTACGCCATCGCTTCGTAAATAAGCGCAGCGTCTTCGTCACCTTTTTCGATACGCTTTTCAACTGTGACGGCATCATTCGTCCCTAAATAGCCGACAAGACCACCTTGACCAACTAATTTTGCCATAATTTCATGGCGATAGTACTTACCGGAATAACACAGTTCTACTAATTCTCCTGCTGGAACCGTTCCAGCACGCTCAGGACTGAAAGGACCATCGCCGTGCAAACCATTGTTCACATCAATCACTTTTCCACCGGAATGGGCACCTACTGTGATCCCACCACCCATATGTGTAACGATGAGATTTAACTGATCATAGTTTTTACCAACTTGTTTCGCATATCTTCTCGCAACTGCTTTTTGATTCAATGCATGAAATATCGATTTCCTTTGGATGAGGGAGAAGCCGGACACCCTTGCGACTGCCTGCAATTCATCGACGACGACAGGATCGACGATAAAAGCTTGAACACCTAGAGATGAAGCGATTTCACTTGCCAGGATGCCGCCTAAATTAGAGGCATGTTGCCCAGCGTACCCTTTCTTCAAGTCAGTGAGCATCGCCTCATTCACTTCATACGTTCCTCCTGAGATTGGACGGAGCAGTCCACCTCGCCCACAAACAGCTTGCAATTCCGTTAATGCAACCCCACCCTCTTGTAAGCTTCTGAGAATTGCATCTTTACGGAAACTATATTGGTCAATAATTGAAGCATATTGTGCAAGTTCCTCGTTAGTGTGTCTGATGGTCTGTTCAAGTACTAATTGTTCATTGTTGTAGACACCTATTTTCGTTGATGTTGAGCCTGGATTGATGACAAGGATTGTATAACTGTTTTCTTGCACAATAATTCCCCCAATGATGTTAGCGTTGCTATTATTTCTTTTGAGTCAAAACACTTTTTTCATTTTGTAAAAACTGGCTACGTGACTTCGCTACCCGAGCAATTCGTTCCTCAGCTAAACGATCCGCTGCAACATAAGATGGGATATTGTCACGTTTTGAAATCGCGAAGATTTTTTCAATCGTATCGTAAATTCCAGCAACACGTTTTAGCGCACGTTCACTATTGTAACCCGCTAGCTCATCTGCGACATTAATAACACCACCAGAGTTAATAACGTAATCAGGCGCATAGACGATGCCCATTTCGTGAATCAAATCTCCATGTTCCGGGTTTTTCAATTGGTTGTTTGCTGAACCTGCAATGACTTTCGCTTTTAATTGTGGAATCGTTTCGTCATTAATAATTGCACCTAATGCACATGGTGCAAAAATGTCTACATCTTGCGAATAAATTTCGTCTGTTTCAACTGCAGTTGCGCCAAACGCATCTACTGCACGTTGCACAGCTTCCTTATTAATATCCGTTACGATCAATTTCGCGCCTGCTTCATGTAAATACTCACAGAGTGTATACGCTACATTTCCTACACCTTGAACAGCAACGACTTTACCTTCAAGAGAATCTGTTCCGAATGCTTCTTTTGCAGCTGCTTGCATGCCTTTAAATACTCCGAATGCAGTTACAGGGGATGGGTTGCCTGAAGAACCGAATTCAGCTGATACGCCTGTTACATAATCTGTTTCCAAATGGATTAAATCCATGTCCGCTTCTGTTGTACCAACATCTTCAGCAGTAATATAACGTCCGTTCAACCCTTCAATGAAACGGCCGAATGCACGGAACATTTCATCGTTCTTATCGGTTCTCGGATCTCCAATTATAACCGTCTTTCCTCCACCAAGATTTAGACCAGCTGCAGCATTTTTATATGTCATACCTTTCGCAAGACGAAGTGCATCTTCAATCGCTTCTTCTTCACTTGCATATGTCCACATGCGAGTACCACCTAAAGCAGGTCCTAATGTCGTATCGTGAATGGCAATAATCGCCTTTAACCCCGATGTTTTATCTTGACAGATGACTAATTGTTCGTAATCGTGTTTCTCCATATAGTTGAAAATTTCCATGAGTAATATCCTCCTTCGGTTTGCCCGATGTTATTGTTTTGATGTTTGGATTGCAAGTGCTAACGAATACAATTTACTTTCCGCACTGTCCGATCTGGACGTGAGGACAATTGGCGCTTTAGCACCTTGTATGATACCGCCTACTTTTGCGTTGGCGAAATACATCAATGATTTATACAAAATATTCCCTGCTTCGATTGAAGGCACAAGTAAGATGTCCGCCTTACCTGCCGTATCGCTTGTTATGCCTTTATGTTTTGCAGAGTCGATGGACACTGCATTATCGAGAGCTAACGGTCCATCCACGATGCAATCCGTTATTTGGCCACGATTGTTCATCACGACGAGTGCAGCGGCATCCATCGTCGGCGTCATTTTTGGATTGACTGTTTCAATTGCAGCTAAAGGTGCTACAATTGGCAAGGTTACGCCACAAGCACGTGCTGCAACGACAGCATTTTGAATGATTTGTGCTTTCTCTTCTAGCGTAGGAGCAATGTTCATGCCTGCATCTGTCACGAACAATAACCGCTCATACCCCGTCACTTCAAAAGCAGCTACATGTGACAATACTTTACCGGTCCGCAGCCCGTAGTCACCATTCAATACAGCTTTCAACAGTGTAGCAGTCGGTACGTTCCCTTTCATTAACACATGTGCTTGCCCGCTCGATACAGCTCGCACTGCTTTTTCCGCAGCGTCTTTCTTCGAGTTGCTATGAACGATCTGGATGGCTGGATGACGGACAAGTTCAGGAAATTCCTTGTTGATCATCGTATGTAAATGGTCTTCGTCATCTATTAAGATAAACGAAGCAATCCCTCTCATCATCGCCATTTCAACAGCAGCAAGTACTTCCTTATCTGCTGCACATGCTACGGATACAATGCGTGTACCGGATGTAGCTGTTTCATCGACTAACGCTTCAAGTGTTTTCATCAGTTGCCTCCTTGTCATTAGATGAGTTTGTATTTCTCTAGTTTGTAGTATAAGGAACGCAACGAGATTCCTAAACGATTTGCTGTCAGTGATTTATTGCCATCATGTTCTTCCAATGCCTTCTCCAAAACGGATCGTTCGTATTCATCCATTATGGATGCGAGCGTGCTCTTCTCAGGTAATACAGGCTCTCCCGTTTTCTCACCATTTGTGGAAAGTGATCTTTTAATGTCTGTGTCATGGATTTTTGTTGTGCCGGGTTTCATATAAATCATCGCTCGACTAAGAACATTTTCCAATTCACGTACATTTCCTGGCCAATCGTATTGTTGTAAACTGTCCAAGGCTTCTTCCGTTAATGTCTCCACATTCATGCCAAACTCTTGGTTCAACTTGACTAACAAGTGTTTTGCAATAGCGGGAATATCAGACTTTCTCGTACGAAGAGGTGGAATTTGGATGGATAGACGATTTAAAAAATAATAGAGCTCCATATTAAAGGTTTCATCATTTATGGCCTTTTCCAAATTCTTTGAAGTTGCGACAATGATTCGTGCTTTCTTCGTTCCCGTCAATTCGTCGGGTGACAAAGGAATACTCGTTTCTTGTAAGTAGTCAAGCAGTTTTGTTTGGGTACTGATCGGCAAATCAGTCACTTCATCTAGAAAAAGCGTCCCATCAGCTGCTTCCTCCAACAATCCAATTCGTCGGTTTTTCAAACTTTCATGCTGCGCTTCCCCGAACAGTTCTCTTTCCATAATGGAAGGATCGATTGCACTGCAGTTCAGTCGAATGAATTTGTGTGCTTTCCGCTCACTGCCACTATGAATTGCATTTGCAAACAATTCTTTGCCAGTACCCGGTTCCCCCCTCAACATAACAGGAATGACCGTTTTTGCTGCTATTTCAGCTTGGTCGATCGCAATTGAAATATTCATCGACGTGCCTCGGATATCCGAAAATGAATACGTCGCCTCCAGCTTACGGATGATTTGACGAGCCCAATCCAATTCTTTCATCAAGCTCCGCATTTCTGTAATATCGTGGATGACGCCGATACTTCCCTTCATTTGCTTGTCAACGATAATCGGTGCGACATTGACGATAACATCTCGGTTGTCTTCTCCAATGCGCATATTGACACCACGAACCGGTTGCTGTGTTTGGAGTACCTTCATATGGATACTTTCGCCTTCATTAATATCCACAGTCGCTGGTTTACCGATCACTTCGTCTTCTGTAAGTCCTGTAATTCGTGTATACGCAGGGTTGACCATAATGCCATTGCCTTTTTCGTCTACGACAGAAATGGCATCGTCACTTGAATGGATAATCGCTTCAAGCATCGTTTTAATGGATTTCAAATCGGTAATTTCTTCGGCCAACTGAACAACTTCCGACACATCTTTAAACACCGCAAAAGCTCCGAATGCTTCTCCCTCGGCAGTTAACAATGGGTACCTAGAACTGACAATTTCCAGCCCATTCGGCAGCACGAGTTCAATGTTTAGCTCAGGCTTACCTGTTTTGAAAACTTTCGGCAAATTACTTTCAGGGATAATCGTGTGAATAGGCTTTCCTAATGCATAACTATCAGAAACTTCTAACATCATGCAAGCGCTTTCATTAATAAAATCAATTGTCCCGTGACGATCGACCCCGATCATCCCTTCATCGATTGAATTAAAAATAAGGCGTTGGCGATCCATTTGCGTTTGCATACTTCTAATGAACCGATCATTTTCGTTCAACAAACCAACCAAAAGATTTGCAACTGACCCCGGGATAAGTAAAGTGCTCGGTTGAACACTTGCTAATAACGCATTGAAAACCGCATCATCCCCTGTGACATCAAAAACGATGTCAATGTCATCTACCATGAATTCTTTCCAATCCGTGCCGTATGAAATTCCTTTTTCTTTTGCAATACGCAGTCCAGGTGCTTGCTCGTCTTTGTCAATAATTGCTTTTACTTTCATGAAATCTAAATTCAAGAGGAGATTCAGAATGATTGTACCACCAGAACCCGCTCCTACGATGAGAACATTTTGCAAGGATATTCAATCTCCTTTTTGCAGCATGCAATCTTTTGCAAATCTATTTCTATCATACACGACTGCGCCTGTCTTGACAATATTTCATGAGCAGGTAAAATTAAAAACAGTAAGGAGATTGATAATATGGCACGTATGGCAGCGTTTATTGTTCTTTTAATCCCTATATTGATCACGGCTGGTGGCATTAAATTAATGCGTGATTCCATATTTGGCATTCAATTCAGTCTGTTCCCTTTCATTTGGCTTCAGTTTACGGTAGGTTTTCTGATGTTTGGTGCAGGGCTATGGTTTTTTGCAGGATTTCTATTACGCAGAGATCGTAGAAAAGGGCGAGTACAAGAACGATTGAAATAAAACTTTTCTTCATAGGTAAAGGGCTATCGGATATTCCGATAGCCCTTTACCTATGTCCTCAAGAAAATCGTTGCGGGAAATCTGTAATCCATCCAACAACTGCTGCAGAGGGAGATTGTACAAACGGCTCGTTCCCCGTTACACCATAAACCCGTAAGCGCTTTCCACTCGCTTCCAGCTTACTCAAAAAAGGTTCCTTGTACAATCTTTTATGAAAGTGAAAGCCATCTGCAAACGTATACCTGTGTAATGAATCCCAATCTGTCGTTTTCTTTCGAAGAAGTAACGCGGTCTCCATTTGAGGATGCAATGTCTTAATTTGTTGAATGAGTGTTTCGTCAAACGAAGAAATATGTACGTTATCCAACAAACCTGCCATGTCAATGATCTCCTCTAAAATTGAACAATTCTCTGCAACAGAGGCTTTTAGTTCAATGTTGAGTGCCAATTGATTGATTGCACAAAAAGAGATTGCTTCCCGTAATGTTGGAATTGGATGCCCGAATAGAGAGCGGATAAATCGCTTTCCGACTCGAATGTTTTGCAATTCACTCGCGTACATGTCGGAAACTTTACGTCGAATACCCGCAACACGTACCAAATCCTCATCGTGCACAACAACCGGGACACCGTCTGCTGTCACTTGCACATCGAGTTCGATTCCATCTGCACGTTGTTGCACTGCTGCACTAAACGCAGATAACGTGTTTTCAAATCGGCTACCTGAGGCTCCTCTATGTGCAAACACAAGCCGTCTAGACATGTAACACCTGGTCAATCACTTCAAATGTTCCCATAGTCGTTGACGTAATTGTTCTTGACAGTCGACCGATTTGAATGACGACACCCGCGTGAGCCTCTTTAGCTATATGAATTCGTGGTGGTTCTGCGACCTTTATTTTACGAAGTCCCATTTGAATGTCTTGGTCTAGTTCGAACATTTTACTTCTACTTGCATCTAGCGTTGCTCTTAACTTTGCATAGACATTTGCCTGCTCACCGAGTAACTGGTTACCGCTAAGTTGATCGATTTTAGCCAATTGTTCTTCGAGGGTTGAAACAGTTGTCTGTAAATCTTTTAATTCTTGCGCCATCTGTTGGATGTCTTCGTAAATTCGATCTTTGTCAATCCCTTTTGCAATTAAGTGCGTCAAGCGTTCATGTACATTTCCGGCATATGCGGATTCGATACTAAAAAGTGCTTCGATTCGGCCACCAATGATTTTCCCGCGATTTTTATCCACTAAAACGTGATCAGCGACTACTTCGGATCCGAGTATATATAAACCTACGTACAGATTTTTTGCATAGATTTTGCAATTGTTTGCGTGCTTAATGAACAGATCACCACTTGCTTCGATTAAGGACATATCTCCACCGAACGCGCCGCCTTTAATATAAATATCACCTTCTGACGAGCAAATTTCTTTTGCATTCGTTACGCCTTCGTTTCCTTCAATCGATATATCTCCTGTTGCTTTAACTGAGTAGCCCGCCAAAACTGTTCCATATATTGTGACAGCACCTTCAAAGGTGATCGAACCGGTTTCTGGACCTACATCCCCATTGATGATCAGCTCGCGACTGACACTCACAACATCGTCATCTATGAATTCTAGTGCGCCCCCGAACATTGCACGAAGAACAGTTTTACCATCCTCGTCTACTTCAATGACAGCTTTCCGATCATATAGTAATTTTGCGTCCGTTCCTCTTAACGCTGCAATTTCCACACCGAAAATATCTCTTCCTGGTATTCCCTCTTGTGGAGGAATTTTTTCACCTAACCAATCACCTTCTTGCACATGAGTCACAAAGTTCATTTCATAATAATCCGCTATCCCATCTTCACGAATGACCGGTTTTCTTTCAGGTCGCGCAATATAGGTAATTTTCGCATCTTGCCCTTTAACAGGGTCTTGCCCGACAGCTGCAACAATAGGTGTGCAAGGGTAAATAGCAGATTCGGCTAAATTCGTTCTTCCAAAAACGATTCCATATTCATCAAGTGCTTTCTCGGCTTGGCTAATTAAACGCGCCTTCTCATTTTCCAACTGACTAGACGTCACATTAAAGAGTACATCGGCACGCATTTTGTTTTGGCTTACTTGAATATCTATAATCGGTAAATAGTAACCGATTTTATGTTTTTCCCCTACTTCCATAAGCGCTTTGCGCAATTCTGGGAACGAACTGATTTTTATTCGTGGATGCTGATTTGTTATCAATTCAAAAGACTTTAACGGGAATCCGATTTTTTGTAAGTCAATGAACACTTCTTCTCCCTCGATATATAAAGTGAAAAAATCATTTTCAACTAACATAGTTGGACACCTCTTTAATTCAAGCTATTCTAACCATTATAGTACGTTGGGGCATGTTTTAATAGTTGATAAATGAAAATTTTCGTCATTACACTGCAAAACAAAAAAAACGCCCCCTTCTACTTTCGTAAAAGAATGCGTGGATTGTACTAGAATCGATTTGTATGAATGCAAGATTAATTGTTTAAGAAAATTAGCTTACTAGATGTTCCAATCGTATTTTGTCCGCAATCATTGCAATGAATTCGCTATTTGTAGGTTTGCTTTTCAGGTGATGGACAGTATAACCAAATGTTTTAGAAATTACGTCATAATTCCCTCTGTTCCATGCCACTTCAATTGCATGACGAATTGCTCGTTCTACACGAGATGGCGTAGTTTTATATTTATCGGCAATATCGGGATAGAGCACTTTTGTAACTGAACCGAGTAATTCAACATCCATATAAACCATTTGAATGGCTTCCCGCAAAAACGCGTACCCTTTAATATGAGCCGGAACACCAATCTCCTTAATGATGGAAGTGATTGTTGTATCTAAAGCACGTTGTGTTAATGCAGGGTCTTGTTCACTTGGTTGTTGAAGAGTTGGTTTCACTTGCTTTTGCGCGCCGACGACTTGGAATATTTGAGAAACTAGCCGATCAAACTCAAATGGCTTCAACATGAAGTAAGAAGCACCAAGTCCTCCAGCTTGTGCCATTACGTCTTCTTGACCAAATGCAGTTAGCATAATGATATGCATATCAGCAAAATCAGGATTTCCTTTAATGGTGTCTAGAACTGCGATTCCATCAAGGTGAGGCATAATAATATCGAGAAGCAGGACATCCGGTTTTTTGTCCTCGAGCATCGTTAAACAGACCTTCCCATTATGTGCATTCCAAATCACTTCAAGCTCTTCATGCTGATCAAAATAAACATTCATCGTTTTTACGAGTTCCTTATTGTCATCTGCTATTGCAACTTTCAATTTCCCCATCCCTTTTTCCCCCTACTCATTTTTCATCCATGGCAAAACGTCTTGTTCCATTATTTGCATGAATTTAGTTTGCTGTAAAGGAAAAATTCGACAAACAAATAGATTATCCTCTTATTTCTTTAAAAATAGACCTTCCGTACGATGGTTTCGCTAATTTTCGACCGAAATTTATAAAAAAGGCCAATCCACGCAGGATTGACCTTTTTTTGTAGCCATTGTTCATGTAACACTTACTTATTTTTTTCCCCACTTCTCATCGTTACTAAAAACAACCCTGCACCTTTCGTCGGTTCATCCACAAACATGTGTGTGACTGCACCGACAAATTTTCCTTCTTGGATAACAGGACTTCCACTCATTCCTTGTAAAATGCCACCCGTTGTTTTCAGCAATTCGGGGTCCGTTAATACAAAATGAAATTGTTCGTCTTCAATTTGCGTTATCCGGATGGAGAACGTTTCGACATCGGTCCCTTTTACAGTTGTAAAAATCTCTGCGTCCCCTGTTTGTAATTCGGATGGTTGCATAATATCGAGTGGTTTCGCTAACACTTTCTTATAAGCATCATTCCAGATGCCGAAAATCCCATAAATCCCATTCGTTTGAATGGTGCCTAAATAGTCTTCATCAGCAATGATGGTGGAAATTTTATAACCCGGGGTTCCTGGAGTACTTTTCTTAATTTGTTCAATTTCAGAGAGGTAAATTGCGCCGTGTCTAAAGGTAGGTGGAGATTTCAAAGAACTGTCCACGATTTGATGGCCGAGCGCACCATACGTCCCTTTTTTTGGATCGACGTAAGTTAACGTACCTGTCCCTTCTGTCCGGTCTTTCAAGAAGGGTAAAAGGCGTTTTACGGCTTCTTGGTCTGCTGAAATTTCAAGTGTCGAATCGTGTCGCTTCACTTTCAACACATTTTGCTTTGATGTAGCTGTTGCCATAACGGATTCAAAATCCTTCAGATTACTTATGACAGCATCATCAATTTGTTCGACAGCATCTCCGGCCCGTAACCAATTATCGCCATTCAATAGCACATCGTTCGTGACAAACACACCCGACAATTCCATTTGAATCCCTATGGAGTGCCCCATCGGTATCACTTGTTCACTTGCCAATGCTGATGTTTCATGATGGAACGGGAGAAAAAACAAAATCGCAGCGAACGAAACGGACAACTTGACTCGTTTACTCCATCCCATGGTTCACCTCCTCGGCTGAAAGATACTATTGGTATGTCCTTTCAAACCGAACTTATGAAAGGTTAAATAAAGAAAAAACGCATACAAAAGTATGCGCCACCGATTCCAGTTAATCCGTTAACGAAATTGCTCTTTTCTTTCTTCTGCCATTGTCAATAACTCTTCGGCATGTTGAAGTGTTAGCGCAGTAATTTCTGCACCAGAAAGCATTCTTGACAGCTCTTTCGTCCTGTCAAGATCCACAATTTCGGTTACAGCTGTCGTTGTACGGTTACCTTTTACATCTTTGGAAATGAAGAAATGATGATCTGCCATCGCCGCAACTTGTGGTAAATGGGAAATGCACAATACTTGCGAATGTGTAGCAATCATTGCGATTTTGTCCGCTATTGCTTGTGCGACTCGTCCACTCACACCTGTATCCACTTCATCAAAAATGATGGAAGTAATACCTTGATGTTTTGAAAAGATTGTTTTTAACGCTAACATAATCCTTGAAAGTTCGCCACCTGAAGCAATTCGCACTAACGGCTTTAGCGGTTCCCCGACATTTGTAGAGATGAGGAACGCAATATCATCAAAACCACTCGCATCAAAATTACCCGCACTTTTTCGTTCAATGGAGACATGAAAAGTCGATTTGGCCATATGCAATTCGGTCAGCTGTGTCATAATTGCTTCCTCTAATCGCACTGCCGCTTCTCGTCGAATCATCGATAGCTCATTCGCTTCAACTTCCAAATCCTTCTTTAACTGTTCTAATTTTTCTTCCTCTGCATGTATCCGTTCGTCACGATTCAACAACTGATCAAGCTCATCCGCAATTTTTTCGCGATAAATAACAATGTCTTCGATTGTCTTGCCGTATTTTCTTTTTAATGCATTAAGCATTGCTAACCTATTTTCCACTTCATCCAAGCGTAAAGGGTCGAATTCCATTTCATCAATTAGACTCTTAATCTCGTGTGCAGTATCTTGCAATGCATAGAAACTAGTAGAAACCGTTTCTGCGTGAGCAGCAAGTTGTTTATCAATCGAAGCGGCATCTTCCAAATCACTCATTGCAGAGCCAACCCAATCCAGCGCATGATTGTCTCCACTTATTGACTCGTATGCTGTATGTAACCTTTCGAACAACCGATTAAAATGTTGCAGTTTCAACTTCTCTTCTTCCAACTCTTCTTCTTCATCAATTCTTAAAGAAGCAGCATCAATTTCTTGCAACTGGAAAGAATACAAGTCAATACGCTGGGCAATTTGTTGTTCGTTTTGAGAAGTTGCTGCCAGCTTCTTTTTTAATCTACTGTACCGATCGAAAACATCCATGTAGTTCGCATGTGCTTCGGCAAGTGGTTGTCCGGCGAATTGATCAAGTAAATGGATATGTCGTTTTTCCTGCATTAGTTCTTGATTATCATGTTGCCCATGAATGTCAATTAATTGTGAACCAATTTCACGTAACGTCGCGATGGTGACAAGTTTACCATTTACTCTGCAAGTCGTTTTTCCGTTTGAATTTATATCCCGTCGTAAAATAATGCTCCCGTCTTCTGCGTCAATCCCAAACTCCCTCATCTTTTCAAAAACAGGGTGATCTTCCGCTTCTACGGTGAACATTCCTTCCAACTCCGCTTTTTTTGCACCATGCCGTATGAATTCTTGAGAGCCTCTGCCACCTGCGAGAAGTTGCACAGCGTCAATGATAATCGACTTACCTGCACCTGTTTCACCTGTCAAAACCGTAAGCCCTTCATCAAAAGGGACTTCAAGATGTTCGATGATGGCAAAGTTATGGATGGCAATTTCATTTAGCATGTAGGATGCATCTCCTTTGTCGAAAGTACCGTTAAAGTAACGCTAATAGTCTTGATTTGACCTCTTCTGTTAGTGCTTCTTCCCGACAGATGATCATACATGTATCATCTCCGCAAATCGTCCCAAGCATTTCTTCCCAACCGAGATTATCGACAAGTGAACCTACAGCGTGTGCGTTACCCGGGAGTGTTTTTAAGATGATAAAATGACTTGCACTATCCACACTAACAAAAGCATCTGTCAGCATGCGCCGAAGTTTCTCTTCTGTATTGTATTTTTGGACGGTCGGCAAACTATATTTGTATCTTCCATCTTGAACAGGCACCTTAATGAGGTGCAATTCCTTTATATCCCTAGAGACTGTCGCTTGCGTCACGTCAACGCCTGCACGTTTTAGTTTATCGACAAGTTGATCTTGCGTTTCAATTTCTTCGTTAGAAATTATGTCACGAATTCTTAGATGCCTCTGCCCCTTGTTCATGAATATCACTCCAATGCAAAGTTGTTTATGTTAGGTGGTTATAAGCTTCATGCAATAACTTTTCAAAATCGTCGGTCGTGAATCCATTCACAGGGGTGGATTCAGATTTCAAGTGATAGAGGAACTCAATATTCCCTTCTCCCCCTGTAACAGGGGAAAAAGAAATACCGGTTAAGGAAAATCCATTCGCGATTGCAGCATCGGCTATTTTTTGCAATACTTCCAAATGCACAGACTTTTCCCTGACAATGCCCTTTTTCCCTACTTTTTCTTTTCCTGCTTCAAACTGAGGCTTCACGAGCGCAACCACATCTCCACCGGGTAGTAGAATCGTTTTTAATGGTGGAAGTATTAGAGTCAATGATATGAAAGAAACGTCGATTGTCGCAACATGTGGCAAACCGTTCGTAAACAATGCGGGTGTCGCATGTCTGAAGTTCGTTTTCTCCATAACAGTGACCCGTTCGTCACTCCTGATTTTCCAAGCGAGCTGGTTCGTTCCCACATCAAGTGCATAGCAATGCTCCGCGCCGTTCTGTAACGCACAATCGGTAAATCCGCCTGTAGAAGAGCCGATGTCCAATACTATTTTGCCTGTCACGTCCAATTCGAAGACTTCTAGTGCTTTCTCAAGTTTTAAACCACCACGACTCACATATTTCAAAGCGGAACCTTTCACATGCAATGGTGCGTCCACTTTAACCTTTTCTCCTGGTTTGTCCATTCGTGTTTCAGCCGAGTATACAAGGCCAGCCATGATAGACCGTTTCGCTTGCTCTCTCGTTTCAACGAGTCCTCTTTGGACAAGTAAAATATCAACTCGTTCTTTTTGTTGCCCGTTCGTCATATCTTTTCCCTTTTTCTCACAAGCGTATTTTCGACAGCTTTTTCCATCGTCGCTACGATCGCTTCCGCAGTAACGTCAATTTCCTCTAACAGTTTATCTACACTTCCGTGTTCAATATATTCATCAGGAATTCCAATGCGATCGATGGAACCAGTTGTTGCCTTCGTATCGTGGGCATATTCAATGACCGAACTGCCAAATCCACCAGCTAACACTGCCTCTTCGACCGTCACAATTGGTTTACCTGCCACAAACAAAAGATCCAACATATCCGTATCTAGCGGTTTAATGAAACGAGCATTTACAACTTTCACAGAGATTCCTTTGCTAGAGAGCTTTTCAGCTGCTTCCAACGCCATCGGAATAGTCGTTCCAAAAGTTAAGATTGTTCCATCGGTACCTTCACTCAAAACTTCCCACGTACCAATTGGAATCGGTTTAAGCTGTTCATCCATTTTAACGCCTAATCCATTCCCTCTTGGATAACGCATTGCAATCGGCCCTTCATTGTAGTCAATAGCCGTTTTCACCATATGTTGGCCTTCATTTTCATCTTTAGGCATCATGATCACAAGATTCGGCAAGTGTCTTAAAAATGCAATATCGAATACACCTTGATGTGTCTCACCATCTGCACCGACAAGCCCAGCACGGTCGATGCCAATGAAAACATTTAACTTTTGCCTCGTAATATCATGTAGCATTTGATCGTATGCGCGTTGGAGGAACGTTGAGTAAATCGCTAAAAACGGTTTCATCCCTTGTGTCGCTAAGCCACCTGCCATCGTAGCAGCATGTTGCTCAGCAATCCCGACATCAAAGAAGCGTTCAGGAAATTCTTCAGCAAAGGACTCCAGTTTCGAACCAACCGGCATTGCAGGTGTAATGGCCGCAATCCGTTTGTCCTCTCTCGCTAATTTCCTTACCGTTTCTGCAACTAGTCCACTCCAAGACGGCGCTGTTGTTGGCGATTTCACAAAATCACCCGTTTCGATCTTGTAAGGTCCAGTTCCATGCCAAGTTCCCTTCTTATCTTCTTCAGCAGGTTGGTAACCTTTCCCCTTTTTCGTGATGACATGAAGCAACACTGGCCCTTCCATCTTTTTCGCATATAAAAGGTTACGTTCAAGATCTGCGAAATCATGTCCATCAATTGGCCCTAAATACGTAAATCCGAGCTCCTCAAAAAACACCCCTGATACGAGCAAGTACTTTAAACTGTCTTTCACTCGCTCAGCAGCAGCCGCTACTTTTCCACCAACCGCAGGGATTTTCTTCAGAATATATTCCAACTCGTCTTTTGCACTGTTGTATTTGCCTGCAGTACGCAATTTGCCTAGAACCGTATGCAAAGCTCCTACGTTTGGCGCAATTGACATCTCATTATCATTTAACACAACGATCATATTCGTTTTCAAATGACCAATATGATTGAGTGCTTCTAATGCCATACCACCCGTTAAGGCACCATCGCCAATTACCGGAATGACATAATTGGATTTGCCTTGCATATCTCTTGCAGCAGCCATTCCCATCGCAGCAGAAAGAGATGTCGAACTGTGTCCGGTTTCCCACACATCGTGTTCACTTTCAGCCATTTTAGGGAATCCGCTCAACCCTTTATATTGTCGAAGTGTCCCAAACTGGTTTGCTCTACCTGTTAGGATTTTATGCACATACGCTTGATGACCGACGTCCCATATAAATTTGTCTTCAGGGCTATGAAACAGTTTGTGCATCATGATTGTCAGTTCGACTACACCTAGATTCGGTCCAATGTGCCCACCTGTCGAAGCAAGGTTTTCAATTAGAAACTTTCGTATTTCCTTCGCTAATTCCGTCAATTGCTCTTTATTCATCTTTTTCAAAAAGGACGGATTGGTTATTTGATTCAGATCCATAACGATCACACACCTTTGTAAATTGATTGCCTCTGTTAGTAAGTAATTGTATTCATTATAACAAGAAGGCCTTCCAATAGAAACTTTCAACATTGTTCTGTTGATTAACCACGTATTTACAAGTTGACTTCTTCGAACCCATTGGCTTGCGTTCCGGCGCACGCTTTCCGCGGGGCACGGGTGAGCCAATCGAACAACGAAGAGTTCGATTTGCCGTATTTCTGCGTACTTTGCTGAAATTAAGGCATCCTTGCTCCCAACGCTACGCTTTTGCTCGCAAAAGCCGTTCTGCGTGACGGCTTTCCCTCCGGGGTCTCAATCGTGCTATTCCCCCGCTGGAGTCGGCGCCTGCACTCCAGCCAATTAGTTTGTGACAGGACTTTATTTACCACACACATTAGAAGATGCTCATCAGGATTGGAGTTCAAGACGGGCGAAGTGCTAAGATGTTCTCTCAACACTCCACTTTTTGTTCGCAAAAGCCGTTCTTCGTTACTGCACTTCCTGCGAGAACAGCACTAGCTGAAAACCCTTGAGCGAGCGAAACGACAGAATAAATTGCTGTTTTAGTTTCTGTAAAAGCACAGAAATACGACAAAGCTCAACTTACACAGTTCGCTTGGCTGAAGTGGTGCCCGCGGAACGCATCCATCTGGACGAAAAATCCAATGTATATCGACGATAATTTGGAAAATCACATAGTCTTACATTCATAAATTGGTTAATCATCAAGCCTGTTTCAACATTGTTCTGATTGAGCGACGTAGACGTTTCTCCCAATTCTGAGCCCTTACCTTTGCAAATTAAACCTAATTACAGTTCCCTTTGAACAATATAATCTGCGAAAAGCGCTAAGTAAGATTTATCACTCGGTAAGAACGAAAGACATTCAATTGCATTCGTATGGTATTTTTCCAGTTGTAGACGGGCACCTTCTAATCCAAGTAAGGATGGATAGGTCGATTTTTCACTATCGGTATCACTGTTCGCTGGCTTGCCTAGTTGTTCGGTCGTTGCGGTTACATCTAGAATATCGTCCTTTATTTGAAAAGCAAGGCCGATGTTACGCGCGTAACTGCGTAATTGAGCGATTTGGTTTTCATTTGCCCCTGCAAGGATTGCACCTGCTTCTATACAAAATGATAATAAGGCACCTGTTTTATGCAAATGCACTTCTTCTAGCTGTTCGAGTGATAGGGATGCTTTTTCCCCTTCCATATCAAGGATTTGACCACCGACCATTCCTTTTGCACCTGAAGCTTCCGCTAACAATCGAACTAATGCAAGCGCTTTTTCTGCTGAGGTATTTTCCAATGATGCCAATGCATTGAATGCAGCCGTTTGAAGTGCATCACCCGCTAATACTGCAGTCGCTTCACCGAAAACTTTGTGATTTGTCAATTGACCTCTTCGATAATCATCGTCATCCATGCAAGGCAAATCATCATGTATGAGTGAGTATGTATGTATCAATTCCACCGCGCTAGCGACTTTCAGTGCATCCGCAGACTGTACACCAAAATCCTCTAATACCGCTAAAACGAGAAGAGGACGAATTCGTTTGCCGCCTGCTTTGACAGAATAGAGCATGGATTCCCTCAAAGAGATTGGTGAATAGCCTCCTGTTAATAACTGCTGTAGTTGCTCATCAATCATAGGTATGTGTTTTGTCATGAACATCTCTAACTGTTTATCCATTTGTGTCCTGTCCTTTCGAAGGGTCAAATGAGCTCGATTGACCATCTTTATCAATTATTGTAATGAGTTGCTTTTCTGCATCTTGCAGTTTCCCATGACAATACGCTGACAATTCCATTCCTTCTTTGTATAAAGTGATCGCATCTTCCAATGGCACATCACCTGATTCCAATTTTTGAACGATGCTTTCCAGCTTACTCATTGCTTCTTCAAAACGAAGCGTCTCCTTGCTCATTTGTCTTCCTCCTTTTCCTTCAACTGTATTGACTGAATTTCAGTTTGTAAAGTTCCATCTTGTAATTGAACGGTTAGTTGATCGCCTACTGTCAATGTATTGACAGATTTTGCGACATTCCCTTCTTTATACACAATCGAAAAGCCTCTGTCCATCACTTCCAATGGATTTAGCGCTTTTAACATCCGAAGAGAAGCAGTGAAATGATCTGTTTTATTGCGAAGTTCGATTTGCATTGCTCTCGTCAATCTTTCTGTCAATAATGTTGTGGAGCGACTTTCTTCTTTAATGCGCACATTGGGTGAATAAAAAGCCAACATCTTAGCTAATCGTGCATGTTCTGCAACTCTTGTAGCAGTCAACTCATGTCGACTACGCACGAGTCGATCGTCTAGAGCGCTCATTTTTTCAATAAATGGTCGATACAATCGTTCTGGGTATTGGAGAGGATACGATTGTTGAACGTTTACCAACCTTTTTCTTTCCGTTTTAATTTGATTGGAAAAAGAGCGATAAATTGACCGCTTCCTTTGCAATATCCTGTCAAACAACTCTTCTTTTGAAGGTACTGCTAATTCTGCTGCTGCTGTTGGAGTAGGTGCACGCATATCCGCTACAAAATCTGCAATTGTCGTGTCCGTTTCATGGCCGACTGCACTAATAATCGGGATTTTACATGAAAAAATGGCCCGTGCAACAGATTCTTCATTAAATGCCCATAAGTCTTCAATTGATCCGCCACCGCGACCAACGATAATGACATCGATCTCACCGTATTGTTCCGCTTGAATGAGCGCTTGGTTAATAGACGGTGCTGCTTGAGGTCCTTGTACAACAGCCGGAAACAACACAATTTCAGTTAACGGGTATCGACGTTGGATTGTCGAACAAATATCTCGAATCGCAGCTCCAGACTGCGCTGTAATGACACCAACCTTTTTAGGTAAAGTAGGGATTTGTTGCTTCCATCGTTGATCGAATAAACCCTCACTCGCTAATTGTCTTTTCAATTGTTCAAATGCCAAGTATAATGCCCCCACACCATCAGGTTGCATGGACTGGACATATAGTTGATATTGTCCACTTGCTTCAAAGACATTTACATCCCCATTGATAAGAACGTTCATCCCTTCTTCGGGTTTGAACTTTAACTGATTGGCTGCACCTTTGAACATCGCTGATTGGATACGACTCTTATCGTCTTTGAGTGTAAAGTAGATATGGCCACTTGGGTGAATTTTCACATTGGATAACTCCCCTTTTACAAAGACGTTTCGTAAGTGGGGATCAGCTTCAAATTTGCGTTTTATGTATTTTGTAAGTGATTGTACAGTCAGATATAGATTTTGACTCATCCTTCATACCCCCAAGTCGCTTACGTATAGAAACGCTGTCTTTCTTTTGAAAAACAGCGCTGTTTTGAAATGCTATTGACATCTGACACAGTTAAGTTAACTGTGTTTGCTTACGCTTGTTGCTTGCATCGGCCTTCTTGCAGTGCCGTTTCAGCACTTAACACTGTATTTTTTAACAGCATTGTAATGGTCATTGGCCCTACACCGCCAGGAACAGGAGTGATTGCGGAAGCCACTTCTTTCACCGTATTAAAATCTACATCTCCACACAATTTGCCGTTTTCATCCCGATTCATACCGACATCGATTACGACGGCACCTTCTTTTACAAAATCCGCAGTCACAAATTTAGCTCTACCAATCGCTACAATTAAAATATCTGCTTGCTTTGTAAAAGATGGAAGATCTTTTGTCCGAGAATGACAATATGTAACAGTAGCATCTTTTTGAAGTAGTAATTGCCCCATCGGCTTGCCAACAATGTTGCTTCGCCCGATAATGACAGCGTGCTTTCCAGCTACTGAAATTCCACTGCGTTCCAACATCTCCATAATGCCATATGGGGTACAAGGTAGAAAGCCCTCTTGGCCAATAATCATTTTTCCGACATTCTGTGGATGGAATCCGTCAACGTCTTTATTCGGGTCAATGGATCGGATGACCAAATCTTCATTAATGTGCTTCGGCAATGGTAATTGAACTAAGATTCCATGGATGCTATCATCACTGTTTAACTCTTCGATATGTCCTAACAGTTCTTGTTCTGAAACTGTGTCGGGAAGTTTTATCAATTGTGATTTCATACCAACTTCAATACTGGATTTCTCTTTGTTTTTCACATAAGTTTGAGAAGCCGGATTTTCACCGACAAGAATGACCGCTAGACCAGGTTGGCAACCCTCTGTTGTCAAATCAAGTACACTCGTCGCAATCTCTTCTCTTATTTCTTTTCCAATCGTCACACCACTAATCAATTTTGCAGTCATCTACTTTCCCTCCACACAACCCGTTTTTTATTTCTCTTCGAATTTAGAGAGGACGCCATTTACGAAGCGGCCTGATTTTTCGTCTCCAAATTGCTTGCAGAGTTCGATCGCTTCGTTCAAAATGACACGATGCGGAACGTCTTCATTATGCAGTAGCTCATAAACAGCTAATCGGAGTACCGTTCTTTCAATTTTAGGTAATCGGTCGAGTGACCAATTTTCTAATTTGTCTTTTAACACAGCGTCAATTTCTTGTCGGTTTTCAATCGTCCCTTTAACGAGCGATTCATAAAATGCGTTGACCGGTGAGTCTGTAATATAAGCAATGGCTTCATCCACAGTCATTTCAGTATTGTCTAATTGAAAAAGGGTTTGTACCGCTTTTTCACGTGCTTCTCTTCGTTTCATTCTTTCGTCTCCTTCATTCCTATATCTCTTGGGCTTTATCATAGCATACTCAGTTGATGAAGATATAGTAGGACAAGTTGAAAAGCACCATCCTATGGACGATGCTTTTCAACTTCATTCTGTGTCAGCCATTGATTCAAATGCGATTCCTGTAATATGAACGTTCACTTCTTTCGTTTGGAGTGAAGTCATATTGTAAACGGTTTGGCGAATTTGCTTTTGGATGTCGGTTGCAACGTTCGGGATCGAATAGCCGTACCGAACGACACAATACACATCGATTACAAGTTTGTCGTCAACCCACTCCGTTTTAACGCCTTTTCCGTGGAATACTTTCCCGAACTTCTCAGCCACTCCTGTTGCAAAGCTACCTTTCGTCGTCGCTACACCCTCGACTTCGTTTGTAGCAATACCGATAATGACTTCGAGCACTTCAGGAGCAAGCTGGACTCGACCTAATATTGCGTCACCTTTTGAACTCATTCCAACGAACGAAGGATTTGTTTTTTCAGCCATTCACTGTTCCTCCCTTACTATCGTGTACGGTCCTATAAAAGCATGCATTACTTCATTACTTGGTATTTCTCCAGGAATTTCGTATCGAAATCACCCGATTTAAATACTTCATGATCCATTAAATTCACATGGAATGGAACGGTCGTATGAACACCTTCAATGATAAATTCTTCCAGTGCTCTTTTCATTCTTGCGACAGCTTCTTCACGTGTATCAGCATGTACAATGAGTTTTGCCACCATAGAATCATAGAATGGCGGAATCGAATAACCTGGATATACTGCAGAATCGACCCTTACGCCGAAGCCGCCTGGTGGCATATACATTTTCACTTCACCAGGAGAAGGCATGAAATTCTTCGATGGATTTTCTGCATTTATGCGACATTCGATTGACACACCCGTAAACGTAATGTCTTCTTGGCGATACTGCAATTTTTCACCCGCAGCAACACGCAATTGTTGTTTAATCAAATCGATGCCAGTAATCATTTCTGTAACCGGATGCTCAACTTGAATCCGTGTGTTCATTTCCATGAAATAGAATTTCTCATTTACATGGTCGAAGATGAACTCAACAGTCCCTGCACCTCGATAATTAACAGCTTGTGCAGCTTTAACAGCCGCTTCACCCATTTGCTCACGCAATGTAGCTGTTAACGCTGGAGATGGTGCTTCTTCAACGAGTTTTTGCATTCGTCTTTGAATGGAACAATCGCGTTCCCCGAGGTGAATTGTGTTTCCATGCTTATCTGCCAACACTTGCACTTCAACATGGCGGAATTCTTCAATGAACTTCTCCAAATAGACGCCAGGGTTACCAAAAGCAGCTGCCGCTTCTTTTTGTGTAATCTTAATCCCTTTGACAAGCTCTTCTTCGTTCATTGCGACACGGATTCCTTTACCGCCTCCACCTGCTGTCGCCTTGATGATGACTGGGAAACCAATTTCTTTTGCAACAGCCAATCCTTCCACTTCATCAGCAACAATACCTTCTGAGCCTGGAACAATCGGGACACCCGCTTGCTTCATCGTTTCTCTTGCAACGTCTTTTGTACCCATTTTTGAAATGGCATCTGCAGTAGGACCGATGAATTCAATATTCACTTCTTCACATAATTCAGCAAAGCTTGCGTTCTCTGCAAGGAAGCCGTAACCCGGATGGATTCCATCACATCCAGTTAACTTTGCAATGCTAATAATGTTTGAGAAGTTCAAATAACTATCTTTTGACAGTTTAGGGCCGATGCAGTAGGCTTCGTCAGCAAGTTCAACGTGAAGGGCTTCACGATCTGCTTCGGAATACACCGCAACCGTTTCAATATCCATTTCTTTGCACGCACGGATAATACGTACCGCAATCTCTCCACGGTTTGCTATTAACACTTTTTTCATCTTTACATTCCTCCTCAGTTTTGTTTGACGAGGAAGAGAGGTTGACCGTATTCAACAAGTTGTCCATCTTCCACGAGAATCTCCACAATTTCACCGGATACTTCTGCTTCGATTTCGTTGAAGAGCTTCATTGCTTCTACGATGCAGACGATTGTATCCGCTTTGACGGAATCTCCTTTTTGGACGTAAGCTGGTGCGTCCGGTGCGGAAGATTTGTAGAACGTTCCTACCATTGGTGAAGGTATTTTGTGCAAAGATGCATCGTCAACAGACTTTTTGCTTTCCGCTGCTGGCGATTCTTCCACTTTTTCAACTTCCTGTTTCGGCTCCTCTTTCTTCACTTCTGCAGCAGCAGGCGCCGCTTGCTGAACCGGTTGCTCACTTTGTGGTTGAGCGACCATTTGATGTGTTGCTCCTTCATTCTTTTTCTCGAGTTTAATTTTTGTACCATCTGATTCAAAAGTGAATTTGTCAATGGATGATTGATCAATTAATTTAATTATTTCGCGAATTTCTTGAATTTTCAACATTAGCGATTCTCCTGACTCATTAATATTTATTGGGTTCAAACCTATTTTAGACGTTTTTCGTACATTTTGAAACAGATATCATGTTTTTTGTTTCAAAAACCTTTCAACCAAAAGAAAAAGACCCTATTCGGGCCTCTAACAAGTTTATTGATTCATAAAATCGACTTGGACAGTTCGTGCATCGTCCCAGCTCGTCATGACATATTGTGTAATTTCAGCAGCCATCTTCGAGGAATGACCACCATCTTCGGAAATGACAGTAATCGTCACTTTACCATTGTCCTTCTTGACGAACGCTTCAGGGTAGCCAAGTGCTCGAATTTGCATCTCCATCATTTCTTCAGCAGATGACGTTTTTGTCAATTCCGCAATTGCGTCATATGCAGCACTTTTTTCTTCTGCTGTCGAGTCCGCTGACGTCATCTTGTCCGTCAACTGACTTTTCAAGTTGCTGCGCTCATTTTGAACGGTCATTCTCATTTCTTCTAACAACATCGAATCCGCATACACGGGCTTTTTAGCACTGTCCGCATCTCCCGGCTTTGATACAGTGACCTTATCAGCATCTCCGAATATTGCCATTGCATCCAAATCCATTGGTGCTTCCTTTTTTAAATAGTAGATTGAGATAACCGCTACGAGACTTAGTAAAGTTAAAAACCACACAGTACGTTTATTCGCTTTCAAGTTGTATCCCCCTTTTTTCATGTTCAACGATGACAATTCGATGTTCTGGCAATTGGAGCACTGCCGATAGAATGCGTGTCAATTCATTTTTCTTCTTACTATTTTCTACACCTTCCGCTACAACTAAAATCCCTTGTAATGAACTAGCTTTTTTCGGAGATGAGCCACTAACCGATAACATATCCGCGAGCGAACTCGACGTGTCGACGTGCTCATAGTGGAAGTAGATAAACACTTCCCCGATTCCTTCCATCTTCATCAGCGCCGTTTCAAGCGCTGCCACTTCCCGGTTCTCTTCCCCCTTCTTTTTCTCCCCTCCAATCGAACCAAAAGTCGTATTGATGAAAATGATGAAGAGCGCGAGCAGTGTACCGATGAAGAGCATATGGATTTTTCGTTTTGGTTTTTGCATTTGATCACCACTTCATCCCTTCGAGCCGGATCTGGTTCGTGTCATCTATGATGCATAATATGCTTGTTCAAAAGAGGGTATGACCAAAAATTCGCGTGATTGAATGAATGATCCAAATTCCTATTGCTATTTTGACAAGTGGAAGGAAATCCGACTCCGATTCCTCTGGTAGCAGCAACAATAGGCTAGTAGACAATAAAATAATGAGCATAAGGCCATTCAAAAACTCAAGCATGCCACCCCTCATTTCACTGCGGTTATTAATTTGATTAGAATGACGGTGAACAATGCTGTATAAATAAATGCGAATGCGACAAGAAATGAAACTGCGCATAAGACAAACAATGTTTTACCGATATCATCTAGTACGCCAGTGATTTCCTCATGTGCGAATGGTTCAATCAGTGCAGCCGTCCATCGGTAAAGAAACCCTGTCAGTAAAGTTTTAAGCGTCGGCAAAAGAGCGACCGTCCAAATCGTAATAATAAGCCACGCCCCAACAAACACGCTAGCACCAGAAGAATATCTTCCGATCGCCCCCATACTATCTGTTAGAAATGATCCAATGAGTGGAACATTTTGACGAACGAGTTCTTTAATCGGTTCACTCGTAACACCCGTGAGTGCCCAAGATAGTGTGCCACCAGCCGTGATGAAAATGGAATAAGCGGCTACAAGTGCTGAAACGACACCTAATAATGTCGTTCGAAGCAAGTCTGACATCTTCGAAAAAGAGACATCAGGGAGAATCCTTGTCAAAATATCCAATAAGATTGCAGCCGCCAACATCGGTATTAATACTTTATCCGCTAGAAGAACAGCGCCATTGGCAAACAGCAGCATGGCAGGTTGGAAGTTCAACATACTAAAAGAGCCACCTGATGCAATGATACTTGCCGTTAACAACGGATAAATTGAAATGAAGATCGTTGCAATCGATTGGGTAATGGTACGAATCATTTGGAGGTGTTCAAAAGCTGGTTGCAATACGATTGTCAATATAATGAAGAACAAAAAGAGCCTCGTCCATCTTTTAAAAGACGGAAAAAGGAAATCGACGATAAGTGCCATGAATGATGTAAGGATTACAATGAGAAAACTGGAGAGTACTGTTCCAACAACAGATTGCAGCATATTGAGCATGAATGTAACATCCAATCATTTAATGATTAATTTGGAGAGCGTGCCGATAAGAGTTGAAAGTTGTGGCAACCACAATGACAGAATAGCAATCTTAATAGCAACTTGCGCAACAGAAGCAATTGATTCGTATCCTGCTTCGGCAATATGTTTGCAAATTAATTCTGCTAAATAATAGAGAACGACACTTCCGATTAATAACTTTGCAAAAGGGGTAGGCAGTGGGTCGAATAATTGCATGAATGTTTTTCCAAACGGAACGATAATTGTCATACTGACATACGCCAGAAAAATGAAAAAGACTGCCGCATAGAGAACAGGTTGTAGGCTTTTCGACGTAAACGACAACATGATCAGTAGTAAATAAACGACAATTAATTGGAACAGTATACTCATTAGAACGCCATGGACAGCCATTGGAAGAATTCAGCGATTTCCGAGAAGAAAATCCGTAGGAAGCGAAGCATTTCTGCAGCGATATAAATGTATGCTACAAAAAAGAGAAAAAAAGAAAATTCCTTCTTGCCGGTCTGCTCAAAAAAGACATGAAGAAAACCAATCACCAAGCCAATGCCTGCAATACGCAATAGATCATTTAATTCCATTCGGGTGCCCCCTTCATGTAACACCTTATGAGGACGGCTGAGGGATTATGAAGATTTGTTCAACCGAAACTTCATACGGATGCAAAAAAAAAACACTCCATTTCTCTTTTGTCGAGAAATGAAGTGCCTGTTAAATACAATGTATTAAGCTCTTGAAACGTATGCGCCTTCTTCAGTATTGATAATGAGTTTGTCTCCGATGTTTACGAAGAATGGTACTTGAACGACTAATCCGGTTTCCATCGTTGCAGGCTTGGAGCCACCACTCGCTGTATCGCCTTTAATGCCTGGTTCAGTCGCTGTTACTTCCAAAGTAACGGTTGAAGGAAGTTCTACGCCGAGAATCTCATCTTTGTAGGAAATGATATGCACTTCCATGTTTTCACGTAAGTAGTTCAATTCTTCCTCAATTTGTGCGGAAGGTAATTCAATTTGTTCGTAGGATTCGTTATCCATAAATACGTGATCGTCAGCGTTTGCATACAAGTATTGCATGCGACGGTTATCGATTTGGGCTTTTTCTACTTTTTCGCCTGCACGGAATGTTTTTTCATTGACGTTACCAGAACGAAGGTTACGTAATTTTGAACGTACAAATGCTGCACCTTTACCTGGTTTCACGTGTTGAAAATCAATTACACGCCAAATGTCTCCGTCAACCTCTATTGTCAAACCTGTTTTAAATTCGTTTACTGAAATCATGCATGTTCCTCCATTATGTCGTTATAGGATTATTAATTCTTTTGGTGAGTGCGTCAAACGGACATTACCTTCTTCGGTAATGATGATGTCATCTTCGATTCGAACGCCACCTACTCCTGGTACATAAATACCTGGTTCTACTGTTACAGCCATATTCGGTACAAGTACTGTCTCTGAACGGAAAGACAAAGCTGGACCTTCATGCACTTCTAACCCAATACCGTGCCCTGTCGAGTGTCCAAAGGCTTCACCGTACCCTTTTGACTTAATATAGTCACGAGCAATTGCATCCGCTTCTATTCCAGTCATACCCGGTTTAATCTCTTCTAAAGCTTTTTGTTGAGCAGCACGGGTAATTTCGTAGATTTCTCTCATTTGCTCCGAAGGCTCACCTACAGCGACTGTTCGTGTAATATCGGAAATGTACCCATTATAAAGAGCTCCGAAATCCAAAGTGACCAATTCGCCTGATTGAATGATTTTAGCAGAAGCTACGCCATGTGGCAATGCGCCTCTTTCTCCTGAAGCAACAATGATATCGAATGAAGATGAAGTCGCTCCCTGCTTCCGCATGAACATTTCTAATTCGTTTGACACTTCAAGCTCAGAAACGCCTGGTTTAATGAATGTGCAAATATGTGCAAATGCGTCATCGGCAATCTTTGCTGCATCTTTTAGAATTTCAATTTCTTCAGCAGATTTGATCATTCTTTGCTTTTCAATGATTCCCGAAACAGGTTTTAATTCGGCTTGCACCTTTTCATTATACAGTTCGTACATGCCGAATGTCACATCGTCTTTTTCAAAACCGAGCGTTTGAATATTCATTTCTTGCACTTGCGCAGCAACTTCTTCAATGATCGTCCGTTCGTGCTTAACGATTCGGAAACCTTTCACTTGTTCAGCTGCTTGTTCAGTGTACCTGAAATCCGTAATGAAAACTGCATCATTCGCGGAAATAACTGCAACACCTGAACTACCTGTGAAACCAGTGATGTAGCGACGATTATACGAATTGGTTACGAGAATTGCATCTAAGGCATTTTCTTTAAGTGCTTCACGTAATGTTACAAGATTCATAGCTCTACCCCTTTTCTGCGGAGAAGGAAAGCTTGAACTGCTAATTCATACCCATGTGCCCCAAAACCGGCAAGCTGCCCAATGCAGACGGGTGCAATGACTGAATGTTGTCTGAAAGACTCCCGACTATGTATATTGGAAATGTGGATTTCAATGACAGGTACATTTACCGATGACACAGCATCCCGCAAAGCGATACTCGTATGTGTATACGCTCCCGGATTGAAAACGATACCATCGTACCCATCGTCTTCGGCTTCATGTATTTTGTCAATGAGAGCTCCTTCATGATTCGATTGATAAAAGGAAATGTCCACAAAGTGTTCAGAAGCAACTTTTCTCAGATCGTTTTCAATATCTTCCAAAGTTTCCGCTCCATAGATGCCAGGTTCCCTTTTGCCTAATCGATTTAAATTCGGTCCATTCAGAACGAGCAGTTTCACAGCTACATCATTCCCCTCACCTTTTTCTTTCCCATTTTATCACACTGTCCAATAGTCGCAACCTATTTTATCGTGCTTAGCGGAAAGATTTCTTCATATACACAGCGGTTCCAGTTACAAACCTGCTTACAATTGCAAGAATTGAAAAGAATGGGATGGAAAGTGTTTTGAACCCTTCTGTTACGGAAGTAGGTGCATGGATGAGCCACTCAATCGTCACAGCAGCAATCGCACTGATACACAAAGCTGTTACAGACGGTGGAATGCGGGATGTCCGTACAGCTACTTGATAAAATATACCGAAAATGATGAACAGGACAATAAAGAGAACACTCCATTTCCACCATTCATGCGTAGAGCCAAAGAGTAACCATTTCTTCGCCCATCCAATCGGCGACCATTTAATAAAATTAAAATAATGCAACATCTTAAGTGATGCAGTCGTGAACAATGCTGCTACAACAGTTGTCCATATCATTGTTTTTGTCATTGTGCAATTCCCTCCTCACTCGAAGTGTAGGAATGCGACGCAATTTTTAAACCTTTATGGTGGAGTAGCTCTTCGATTTTTTGTACAATAGAAAGATATAAGATTTGCTATATGAATGGTATACAACGAACTACAGGCAATTACAGTAGCGTGGCATACCAATAAATAGATGAAGGTCAATTGAAAAGAGAAGGTGTTGGAAAATCCATGAGTAAAAAACAACAAGCCCCCACATACGGTGGTCAAGCTTTAATTGAAGGCGTCATGTTCGGAAGTAGGAATCATACAGTTACAGCGATTCGGAGAAAAGACGATTCCCTTGACTACTATTACGTGCCCAAAGAGCAAAAACCACTTGCTGCGAAGCTGAAAAAGATTCCTTTCGTGCGTGGTATTGTTGCACTAATTGAATCTGCTGGCATCGGTTCCAAGCATCTTACTTTTGCAAACGAACGTTATGATGTTATGCCTGGAGAAGAAGTCGACCACACAGAAGAAGAATCATCAAAACTCGCAATGGTACTTGGTGTAGCAGCTGTTGGTGTTTTATCATTCATTTTTGGTAAGTTCGTATTTACGTTAGTGCCTGTTTTCCTTGCGCAAATGCTTGAATTCATCGCGCCTGGTAAAACAGCTCAAATCCTACTCGAAAGCTTCTTTAAACTCGCGCTTTTATTGACGTATATTTCGTTGATCTCGATGACACCTCTTATTAAACGTGTGTTTAAGTATCACGGTGCAGAGCACAAAGTAATCAATGCTTACGAGAGTGGCCTTCCTCTCACCGTAGAAAACGTCCAAGCGTCTTCTCGCTTGCACTATCGTTGCGGCAGTAGTTTTCTATTGTTTACGGTCATCGTAGGGATGTTCATTTATTTCCTCGTACCGACCGATCCTTTTTGGCTTCGTATTGTGAACCGCATTCTGTTAATACCTGTTGTCATCGGTGTTTCTTTTGAGGTGTTGCAATTTACAAATAGCCTTCGGAATATCCCAGTCTTGAAGTTTCTAGGGTATCCTGGACTCTGGTTGCAATTGTTGACAACAAAAGAGCCTGACGACAAACAAGTGGAAGTCGCAATTGCTTCGTTCAACAAGTTATTGGAGATTGAGGAAAAAGGTATTGAAAACATCGACATCTTAAAGTCCACAACTGAAAAAACAGTGAATACAACTGTTGCTGCGAACTAAAAAGGAAGTGCCGCTAATGGGAGGCCACTGAAAAAGTCCGCTAAGAGGTTTTTTGCTGGAACTGTTGATTTGCGTTCCGAGCGGACGCTTTCCGTGGGGCGGGCGGTGAGCCAATCGAACAACGAAGAGTTCGATTTGCCGTATTTCTGCGTACTTCGCGGAAATTAAGGCATCCTTGCTCCCAACGCTGCGCTTTTGCTCGCAAAAGCCGTTCTACGTGACGGCTTTTCCTGCGGGGTCTCACCTGTCCCGCTAATCCCACAGGAGTCGCCGCTCTCCACTCCAATCAACGGAACTCACCTGTATTTAAAGTGATAATTAAACAGTGACCTATTTCCATTTTCACAGGAAAGGGTCACTGTTTTTATTGTATATGCAGAAATCCTAAAATGTGCGAAAAGCAGTCTATCAAATCGATAAGTCTTATGAAAGAAAAGTTTCCACCTAGAACCACTTCTGACGAAGGGAAAGACGAAATTGAGTATTACCAAAAGGATATCTCCACTGTTGAAAGTAAAGCTCACATTATGTGAATACCAGCTTTACAGGAATAATTGAATGTATTAAAAGAAGTAGTCGAAGATTACACGGATCTGCTTAATTATTCAACGGATCTAGATGCGCGTGTTGGTCATTAAACGGCCTATTCTTCATTCTTTGGCTATAAAACTTCTATCGCAATATGGTATGAAGATTGATACAGTAATCGGAGACACAGCTTATTCGGAAAAAGATAATATCCTCTACGCAAATGAAAATGAGCTCCAGTTGGTGTCGAAATTACATCTGCAAATTACACAAGGCACCCGTGCGCGAAAAAAGATGAATTTGAATTCAATAAAGATGCAGGCATGTATGTATGTATGTATGTATGTATGTATGTATGTATGTAAGGCTGGGCATATGGCCATTCGCAAAGCGCGTACAGGAAAGAAAAACCAGGGAAGCTACCAATCGCGCACTTACTATTTTGACGTTGAGAAATGTTTGCCTACTCCGCGAGGGTTATTACAAGGAAGGGGGCAAAAGTAAAACATATTCAGTCACCATTAAATCGAAAGAACATGAGGAACAGGAAGCGTTTCAAAATAGCAATGAAGTTAAGGTAAAATCCAAATCTCGCTATAAGATTGAAGCGAAGAATAGTGAATTAAAACAAAGACACGGGTATGATGTAGCCACATTCACGGGTCTATTTGGCATCCAGATGCAAGGAGCGATGACGATATTTGCAGTCAATCTGAAGCGAATACTTACCTTAATGAGGGAAACAGAGTAAGAAATATCAAAGTAAAAAAGGCACCCTTTCGTTCAAAGAAAGAACGAAAGGGTGCCTTTTTATTACAGAGCGCCTTGAAATATAAAAAACGGAGGTTTTTAAGTAGCCTAGCTAATGGCACTTCCTTTTTTGCGTGTTCTATAAATTACAAACCACATTTCAACTGTGCGTTACAGTTTGTGCACGTGTTACAGCCACCCATTTCTTCTACTGTCCCTTTTCTACATACCGGACATGTGTTACCGACTTCCGAGCCAATTGTCACATTTGTAGAACGTAAATCGTGAACAGTATTCACAAGAACGACTTTGCGTTGTTCAATGACTTCTTCCGTCATTTCATTGTTGTCCATGACATTCTCTTCAGCTTTTAGCGTCAACACTTGTGAATCACGGCTTCCGTCCACATAAACAGTACCGCCCTTTGCTCCACCTTTGTAAAGACGCTCGTACACACTTTCCACTTGTTCGACTGTATAGCCGCGTGGTGCATTGACTGTTTTAGAAATCGAGCTGTCAATCCAACGTTGGATGATGCATTGGACGTCAGCGTGCGCTTCAGGAGATAAGCTCATTGACGAAACAAACCAGTTTGGCAACTCATTTGGATCCGCTTCAGGATGGCGTGTTAAATATTCTTCAACAATTCCCGCTTTCACTTCAATGAACTTCCCTAATCGACCACTACGGTAATACGTGAATGAGAAATACGGTTCCAATCCCGTACTGACACCTACCATTGTGCCAGTCGATCCTGTTGGCGCGACCGTTAATAAGTGCGAATTTCGAATGCCGTGTTCCAAAACGCCATTTCGGATATCTTCCGGCATTTTCTTCATGAACCCTGTTTGGATGAATGCATGACGCAATGCAGCCGTTTCCTCATCATTTTTACCGATTAAGAATGGGAAGCTCCCTTTCTCTTTAGCGAGTTCAATAGACGTCCGATAAGCGGTCGTAGCGATCGTTTCAAACACTTGTTCAACGAGTTCGTTCCCTTCCGGTGAACCGTACTCTTTTTCACAATAAATCAGCAGGTCGGCTAAGCCCATTACACCTAGTCCTACACGTCGTTCACCAAGTGCTTGCTTTTTATTCTCTTCAAGGAAATAAGGGGTTGCATCAATTACGTTATCTTGCATACGTACACCGACGCTTACTGTTTCTTTCAATTTCTCGAAGTTTACAGTCTTCGCTTCTTTATCCGCAAACTCTGCTAGATTCACTGCTGCAAGGTTACAAACGGAATAGGGTGCTAACGGCTGCTCGCCGCATGGATTCGTTGCAACAACTTGCTGCCCGTATGCTTTTGCATTCGTTTCGTTGTTCGCATTATCAATAAAGAAGATACCTGGTTCCGCTGAATACGTAGCACAGATATTGATGAGATCCCATAATGCTCTTGCTTTAATTGTACGGTAGACACGCACTTCATGTCCTAAACGCTCCCATTCACGGACGTCACCAACTTTGTGCCATTGTTCGTTATAGACATTCATTTGTTCTGCTGTATACTTTTCAACCGCCGGAAAACGAAGCTCATACGCCTCGTCATTTTCTACAGCTTTCATGAAATCGTCTGTTAACGTTACGGAAATGTTGGCACCTGTCAAGAATTCAGGGTTGTGGACAGAATACGTACCCCCATCTTTTAACTTCATTTCTGCATCACGGATGATTGCTTCATTGAAACCACCCATGCCAGGAATCGTTCGGTAGTTCAGAATCCCTTGATACATCGCTTCCTCTTGTGGAGTTAGAGGTGTGAATTTCAATTTTTCATTCGCCAGCTTTTTAATCAATTCCTCTTCTGTGTTTTCCAATAGAAAACGGAGAATTCTCGGGTTCTGCATTTTCGAAATGATAAATTCACAAATATCCGGATGCCAGTTCGACAGCATGATCATCTGTGCACCGCGGCGGCTTCCGCCTTGTTCCACTAGATGCGTCAATTTTGCAATGTCATCTAGCCAAGAAACAGATCCAGAAGACTTCCCGTTCACACCTCTCGCAAGGGTGTTGCGGGGACGTAGTGTTGAGCCGTTTGTACCGACTCCACCGCCACGACTCATAATTTCCATCACTTGTTTACGATGATCTGAAATACCTTCACGCGAATCCGCTACGAACGGCATCACGTAACAGTTAAAGAATGTCACTTCCGTTTCAGAACCAGCCCCATATAGAACACGACCTGCCGGGATGAAGTTCAAGCGTGCCAGTTGATCGTAGAACAGTTCAAAGGATTGTTGACGCTTGTCCTCCGTCGATTCAACGGAAGCTAGACCTGTTGCATTTCTTTTAGCGATTTGCTCGTAAAACACTTCCAACGGTTTCTCAATGACATCTAGCGGTCGAGTGATAACTCCGTTTTCTTGCTCATCCACATTGTCGATAGACGTTCGGTATTCAGGTTCAATCCAGATAGAAGCAGTGCCTTTTTCCATGTCAATGGATTTGATAAAACCTAGTCCTCGTGCAGGAAATTTCGGATCTTCTTTCACTGTCAGAACGACAAAGTCACCTGCTTTTAAAGTCTTTTTCTCTGTGTCCTTGAAAGAGTAGCGATCAATCATGACGAGACGAGATACACCACTATGTACAATCTTCATGTCATCCGTGATTGGATGTACCTGTGGAAACACCGCAATATCCTCATTTAATTGCGCAATGTCCAACACAGGATTTTGTCCACTTGAAACTACAACCATCTTACATTCTCCTTCACGGAATATATTACACACCACATCTAGTGTGTTAACTAGTAAATAATCTACTACATATTGACACACGCTTCAACTTGTAGTATTTTACACATTTTAACAAATCGCATACCTACTCAATTTCATTCATGAAAAATAGAACAAAAGATATAGGGTTCACTTACGGTATGTCCATTCATCGTTTGCGTACTTCTTTTTCTCTATTTCATACACAAACTGCTTTTGTTCAATCGACAGCTCCAATGGTTGTAATTGTATAGATAGCGCTTTTTCAAATCCTTTCGAAAACGCATCAATACAAGCATCAATAGAGATTTCTTTATCTGTCAATCGATCGATGGCAACCGCTTTGTTCGGAAGGCTTTCAAGCATACGTTTACGCGATTCCTCGCTATCGAATTTAAACAATGACACTAACTTTTCCTCGTCTAAACTAAGTAAAATAGCGCCATGTTGCAAAATCACACCTTTTTGACGTGTTTGAGCACTTCCAGCCACCTTTTTTCCTTCGACGACTAATTCATACCAGCTCGGTGCATCAAAACAAACTGCACTTTTCGGACGCTTTAAATCATCACTTTGTTTCTTTGTTTCAGGAACGGAAAATTCAGCGTTCAAGCCTAAGTTCCGGAATCCTTCCAGTAAACCTCCTGAGATCACTCGATAGGCTTCAGTTACAGTCTCAGGCATGTTAGGATATTCTTCCGTCACAATGACACTATAAGTAAGTTCATGTTCATGCAATACACCCCGTCCACCTGTCGGCCGACGTACAAACCCTAATTGATGTGCCTCTACGGCTGCCATATCAATTTCCTTTTCAACACGTTGAAAATAACCGATCGATAATGTTGCAGGCTCCCACTCATAAAACCGCAGAACCGGTCCGATTTCGCCTTGGCTATGCCACTCCATTAACGCTTCATCAAGCGCCATATTGTAAGACGGTGAACACTTTCCTGAATTGATGAAATGCCATACTGTTTTTGACATAACGTTTCCCCCTATTAACTGCAATGCATTTCATTTTATCATTCTCATTGAACATGTGCTACTCATTCTTTATAATGAATGTATAGATAGAAAGGGGAAAATTGATTGTGAGCAGCTTATATATTCTTATTGCACTTCTCGTTGCCATCGTAGTGTATTTCGTTATTACGATGTTGCGTGTGCGTAAATCAGTTACAAATTTAACACAAGAACAATTCATTGAAGGGTATCGCAAAGCACAACTAATCGATGTACGCGAACCAAAAGAATTCGAATCGGGGCATATTTTAGGAGCACGCAATATTCCGTATTCACAATTCAGACAACGTTTTAAAGAGATTCGTCCAGACAAACCTGTCTATCTATACGATCAAAACGGCGGTAAAAGTTCTCGTGCTGCAATGTTTTTAAAGAAAAAAGATTATGCACACTTGTACCAATTGCAAGGTGGATTCCGTACGTGGACCGGTAAAGTAAAAAGCAAGTAATCATCTCTAATCACGAAGTAAAAAAAAGTTCTTCCAATTAGGAGGAACTTTTTTACTATTTTATGCTTAGAAACAAAATCGGAATGAACAGCTAAAAGGAGATCCGAGAAGAGGGATCTCCTTTTGCAATTCATTTATTAAACATTCACAAGCTCTTGTTCTTTCGTATATCGTAATACTGGTTGACGCGCCGCCTTTGTTTCGTCAAGACGGCTAATGACCGTCGTATGAGGTGCTTCTTGAACGATTTCAGGGTTCTCTTCAACTTCTTTAGCAATTTGAATCATTGCATCGATGAAAGAATCCAACGTCTCTTTTGACTCTGTTTCTGTTGGTTCAATCATCATTCCCTCTTCAACATTTAGCGGGAAGTAAATTGTTGGTGGATGGAATCCGAAATCGAGCAAGCGTTTTGCCATATCCAATGTACGTACACCCAATTTCTTTTGGCGACGTCCGGATAATACAAATTCATGTTTACAATGTTGTGTATATGGAAGATCGAAATAAGGCTCCAGTCTTCGCATCATATAGTTCGCGTTTAACACAGCATATTCGGTAACGGCTTTCAAACCATCTGGACCCATTGAACGGATATACGTATACGCACGTAAATAAATACCGAAGTTTCCGTAGAACGGCTTCACTCGACCGATAGATTGAGGACGATCATATTCAAACGTATAACGATCTTCTTTTTTCACTAAAACCGGTTTTGGCAAGAACGCCGCTAAGTCTTTCTTGACACCAACTGGACCTGATCCTGGTCCACCACCGCCATGCGGTCCTGTGAACGTCTTATGCAAGTTCAAATGCACCGCATCGAAGCCCATGTCTCCTGGACGTGCTTTCGACATAACAGCATTTAAGTTCGCGCCGTCATAATACAACTTGCCGCCAACCCCATGTACAATCTCAGCCATTGTAAGAATTTCCTCTTCAAACAAGCCTAGTGTATTCGGGTTTGTAAGCATTAATGCTGCAGTATCTGGTCCTACTTTAGATTTCAAATCTTCAATGTCGACGAGTCCTAGCTCGTTAGACTTCACCGTAACAGTATCAAAACCTGCAACTGTTGCAGAAGCAGGATTTGTTCCGTGCGCAGAATCCGGAACAAGTACTTTCGTACGGTTGAATTCACCATTTGCTTCATGGAATGCACGGATCATCATGAGTGCTGTCCATTCTCCATGAGCACCTGCAGCTGGTTGAAGCGTCACTTCATCCATTCCTGTAATTTCTGATAAATGCTCCTGAAGGTCATACATGATTTCCATCGCGCCTTGAACCGTAGATTCATCTTGCAATGGATGGATATGCGCAAAGCCTGCATAACGAGCTACCGCTTCGTTAATTTTCGGGTTGTATTTCATCGTACAAGATCCTAATGGATAAAAACCAGTATCTACACCATGGTTACGGTTTGACAATGCAGTATAGTGACGCATAATATCAAGCTCTGAAACTTCTGGTAGTTCAGCACTTTCTTCACGTAAAAATCCACTAGGCAAGTGACTGGAAAGATCGATTTCCGGCACATCAAGTGCAGGTAAACTGTAGCCTACACGACCTTCTTTTGTCATTTCAAAAATAAGCGGTTGGTTTTCCTTATGCATGAAGAGCCTCCAATTCCTGCACGAGTGCATCGATTTCTTCTTTCGTACGTTGCTCAGTTACTGCAATGAGTGCATGATTTGCAAGTTGTGGATAAGTTAACGCGAGATCGTATCCGCCAATGAATCCTTTGGCAAGCAATTTTTCATTCACTTCTTTGACGGGTTGTTGTAAATCTACAACAATCTCATTAAAGTGCGCACCCTTGAATGTCACAGTGAAGCCCGCTTGTTCAAATGCTTGTTTTGCATAAGCGGTTTTTGCGATGTTTTGATAAGCCATTTCCTTGACGCCGACTTTTCCAAGAGCTGTCATCGCTACGGACGCAGCGAGTGCATTCAATGCTTGGTTGGAACAAATATTAGACGTTGCTTTATCACGACGAATATGTTGTTCGCGCGCTTGAAGCGTCAATACATACCCTCTTCTACCTTGGTCATCAGTTGTTTCCCCTACTAATCTACCAGGTACTTTACGCATTAATTTTTTCGTTGTTGCAAAGAATCCACAATGTGGACCGCCAAATTGCTCTGAAATACCAAATGGTTGCGCATCCCCAACCGTAATATCTGCCCCCAGTTTACCTGGTGGTGTAAGGACTCCTAATGCTAATGGGTTGGATGAAACGACGACCAATGCGCCTTTTTCATGTGTTAGCGCACTAACAGTTTGAAGATCCTCGATTTGACCGAAGAAGTTCGGGTATTGAACAAGAACTGCAGCTGTCTCCTCATCGACTAATTCCGCAAGTTTTTCCATGTCTGTCACACCATTCTTTTGAGGAACCGTCACGACATCAATGAATTGACCTGAAGCATAAGCTGTCACGACATCTCTTGACTCAGGATGAACAGTTTCAGAAACGAGAATCTTCTTTCGCTTTGTATGACCTGCTGCCAAATTTCCAGCTTCCGCTAATGCTGTTCCTCCGTCATACATGGATGAGTTCGCTAAATCCATTCCTGTCAATTCACAAATCATCGTTTGGAATTCAAAAATGGCTTGCAACTCACCTTGTGAAATTTCGGGTTGATAAGGTGTATACGCTGTGTAAAACTCTGAACGCGAAATGACATGATCGACAATGATTGGCTTGTAATGATCATATACACCAGCCCCTAGAAAAGATGCATATGTACGTGCATCTGCGTTTTTAGCAGCAATCTGTGCTAACTCTTTCGTTAACGCTGATTCGGATTTTGCAGGTTTAATGTTTAGTTCACCTTTAAATCGAACTTTTTCAGGAATATCTTCGAAAAGTTCATCAATTGTTGCAATACCAATTGCAGCTAACATTTCATCCCGATCTGTTTCGGTCATAGGAAGATAACGATGCTTCATATCAACACTTCTCCTCTACTATCAATTATCGTTTATAAAATGGCGTGGAAATTACAACTGCCTTTAGTCTCTTATTACGAATCTCCACTTCGACTTCTGTTCCTTCTGCGGCATGCTCCGTGTTCAACAACGCAAAACCAATATTCTTCTTCAAGGTAGGCGATTGGGTACCAGTCGTTACTTCGCCAACTTCTTGCTCACCGATGAATACTTTATAACCCGTCCGTGGAATGCCTTTATCAATCATTTCAAGACCAATCAGTTTTCGAGGGACGCCATTCTCTTTCTGAGCAGCTAGTGCAGCTTTTCCGTTAAAATCAGCCTCTTTGTTCAACTTCACCACAAAGCCGATGCCTGCTTCCAATGGTGTAATATCCTTTGACAATTCTTGTCCATAAAGCGGTAATCCTGCCTCAAACCGAAGCGTGTCACGCGCACCTAATCCAGCAGGTACGACTCCTTCTTCAGAACCTGCTTCTAAAATCGTAGACCACAAGGCGACAATCGCTTCATGGTTTCCATAGATTTCAAAACCGTCTTCACCTGTATAACCAGTACGTGAAACGAGGACTTGGTGCCCTGCAACATCTACATTTTCTTTAAAACGGAAAAATTTAATGTCTTCAAGTGGTTCTTTTGTGAGTTTTTGCAAAACTTGCTGCGCTTTTGGCCCTTGAATAGCGATGAGTCCGTATTCATCTGAACGATCAGTAATTGTGACATCTTCTGTTACATGTTCATTCATCCATGCAACGTCCTTTTCAATGTTCGAAGCGTTCACGACAAGTAAATAGTCGTTTTCTTTTCTTTTATAAATGAGAAGATCGTCAACTGTACCACCATCGGGATAGCACATTGCAGTGTATTGCGCTTGACCGTCTTTCAATTTTGAAACATCATTTGTCACTAACTTTTGTAAAAATGGAAGCGCCCCTTCACCTTCTACAAACACTTCCCCCATATGGGATACATCAAATAAGCCCGCATTCGTTCTTACAGCCTCGTGCTCAGCCTTGATGCTAGAGAATTGAACAGGCAATTCCCATCCACCAAAATCAATTGTTTTCCCGCCAAATTGTTGATACGTATCAAAAAGAGCGGTTCGTTTCAATGTTTCTGTCACAGACGTCATCCTCCTTAATTTGAATAAAAAAAGACAGAGATCCCCTTATCGCTAAGAGAACCTCTGTCCGTGTACCTGAAAGTTTGACCTTACGGCTTTCCTCGTTGGTGGCCGATCTTCTCGGCACTCTCCAGAGATGCGTCCTGAATGAGTCTTTTTGCCTGAGAGATTCATAACTTCCGTTACTTGCTCCTTCGGCGACGCCTATGCGTGCTCTCCCCATCCAATCATCCGCCCATATTTACGTTCCAATGAAAATGTTTAAGATTCGGACAACAACATATGCTTTCGCCTTATATCTTAACATTTCAAAAACGTAAGCGCAATCCTTTTTCAAGTAATGTTTAAAACACGAACATTATTAAAGATAAAATATTTATCGTTCGTTTATAAAGGTGGAGAACCTATTTTTATGAGCTAATTGAACTTCCTCTTTTTTGTTAGGTTGATCACTAGAAAACATTCTGACGTATGCGGCTGTTAACAGCCATTCTTCCATCTACACGCTTCAGCCATTCTTCAATCTCAACACTTGGAACCCAATATATTGAGTAATATCATTGAGAGACCAATTCGTCGTTTCTACTCGTATGTGAGCACTTTGTAAATAAAGCGGCTTCCTTTTTAGAAAGAGCGCTTCTAAGTCTCCGCGAGAAGACCGTTGTACAATCGGTCTATTCGTATCGGTGGACACACGCCGCCAAATATCTCGAAATGTTGAATTCAAGTAAAAGACTAATCCAGTTTGCCGCATGATTTCCCTGTTTTCCGCACGCATCGCCACTCCACCACCCGTCGCGATAATGCAGAATTCATCAGGAAATTGACGAAGAAATTCTGTCTCCATTTCCCTGAACTTTGGTTCACCATACGTTTCAAAAATTTGCGGGATTGTCATTCCGGTCCTTGTAACGATTTCTGCATCCATATCATAGAAAGGGATATCTAACAACGTACTAAGCCGCTTACCGATTGCACTTTTACCACTACCCATGAATCCTACTAAATAGACCTTGTTCATAGAATTACCTTCCTAACTTCATCGTCTCTGTTGCCTGCTTATCGTAATAGATTTCAATCGAATCAAAAGTTCTATATATATTACTATGCCACGACACGAGTGTAAATAGAAAAAGGCTCACTGCAACTAGTAATAGCAACGCAGCAGCCAATACTGTACCTCTTTCATTCCTGACGGAGTCCAATCGCAAATCTCCTCTCACGTATGCGTCCATCCAACATGGTCACTTCCATATGCAACTCTTCACCGTGCCGGGTAAAGATGACTTGAGCAACATTCGTATACATTGGAACATACCCTTGTTGATTTAGAGTCTTCCGAACGACAGCTCCCCTCTGACCGATTTCGATATCTCCTCTATTCGTTTTGAATACAATATCTCGGTCACCGACCATCACATTAAACGTTGAAACTCCTGCTAGCATCTCTTGTAACTCAATGGCAAACAACTCCCATTCAGTCGCATAGTAATCAGCCATCTTACTCTCTACAGGCGTTTTCCACAAAAAGAAAAGAACGATAAAATGAACAAATATACAAAATATGACTAATTGAAAAATCGATTCAATGAGTGAATAGCCGGACTCCTGCCTCAATGTTAACCATCTAAACACTTTAAAAATTCCTTTTGAGCATCTACGTACGAAACGCAAATTGCATCCTCCGTAACCCGCCAATTAAACGTAACGTCTGCAATCGCCACGATCCCGTGCGTCATTCCATACGCCCGGTATAGAATTGCTGCATGATAAGCAGCTTCAGAAGCGTGCATCTCTTTCTTTTTACGCTCTAACTGTGCAGACATATTTGCGTACAGCGGGAGAAGCGTGCCAAAAATTACTACCACGATGACAAAGGCTAGGATTGATTCCGACCACGAATATCCATCTTCATTCCTCATAAACAAACACCCTTCCATGTTCCAATTGCAATGTTAGCCGTATATTTCCCGTCGATGTCCGCAAAATAATTGTTCCAGGTTTCGCAATCCGTCCGTTCGATTGGAATTCTATGGCACTAATCCTATTCCCCCCTGCCACCCATTTCATATCAGCAGGAAAATCCGTTGTCGAATATGTCGTTGTATGTGGGGTAAATAAACTATAGGACTTTCCAGAATTCCTAAATCTTACTGCAGTAGCAGTTTCATGACCGATTGCATAGGCCTGTGCATGGTGGATGGTGGCAATAAAAGCATCTACAGCTTCCTTTTCACTTTGTTCAGTAAACCAACGATTACCAACATAAAGAATCGTCATGGATACAATACCTACCACGCTAAGGACGAGTAACAACTCAAGGAAGGTAAAACCTCTCTCATTAGTTGTTTCCATTGCCTGCATTTGGTGCAGCAACTACTTTTCCATCCTCAATTGCAACACTTGTACCATCTGGGCATTTATTGTCAGGCAAATAACCATTTGTTACAAGCACAGAAATATCATTAATAGGATCTTTATGGTCAAGCAAATAAGCTTGTAACTGCCCTTGTGCCATCTTGCTTGTCCGACAAAAAAGCAACCCAAATGATTTTATTTATTCATTGATTCTCTTTCAGCCCAATACTCTCTTGCTTCTTTATGCTCTCGTCTAATTGTTTTCCAAAATGGTCTGTATTCAATATCTTCTTCTATTGCAATAGATGGGAAAAGCGAATTAAATACATCTATTTCCTCCTCATATGATGGAAGGAAAAACTCAAATGTCACTTCATAGTCTCTAATGCGAATCTCTTTGATTAAGTTTAATTTTCGCTCTCTAGTAACTTTATTGTTTTTGATTTCTTTAATAAGGAGTCTCTTAGCTTCCACAAGACCTCTTGCATGTTCAATTGTTTCAACATTAAACTTTGAACGATGAAGAGCAAGTTTATCTATCTCTTTCTTGTTTGCTTCAATTTTATTTGACAGTATATCTATTGTTGCTTGTGATCCTCCTGATAAGTGTTCAATTAAACCATTAGCAATCTTCTCATTCTCTTTTTCTAACGCTTCAATTTTTGCCGTATAGTCATCTATGTGTCGCTGCATATTCTTACTTTCGTAGCCTAGGTTGTCCATGAGCAATTGATAGTAGATAGAATCCCCAATATTATTGAAAAGATGGGTAACATCAATTTGATCCAACATGTCATTTAGGACATTAAACGCAATGCCACGAGTCGAGCATTTAGTAGTGCCTTTCTTTCTTCGACTCTGACACATGTAGGACAGTTTAAGCTGGCTATTGGGATTATTTCTCCCTTGGTGTCTGACAAATCTACTGCCACACTCTTCACAATAAATCTTGCCGTGAAACTCATCGTTAATGGCTGGTTTTCTTCCTCTTTTTGAACTGGTGTTAGTTCTGCTTTTCCTTTTAATGTTAGCAGTACTCCAAGTTGAAAACGAGATAATTGGTTCTACTGCGTTAGGTATCTCTATCCATTCATCCTTTGGCTTAATAATTCGGTGGGTGTCAGTCACATTCTCACGAGTCGATTTGTTAACAACTGCAATTCCACAATATAACTTGTTGCGTATGATCCTTAGCACTTTATCAGGAGAGAAGTCATAACCATTTTGAGATTTCTTCCCCTCTTCATTCAGCATCTTAGAGATAACAGAAGCACCATACACTTTGTACAGTTCAAATATCCTTTTGACTACTTCTGCTTCATCTTCTTTTACTACGATTTCATTTTTTTCATTGCGCTCATATCCATAGCTCAATCTACTAGGATTGTATTTTCCTTTAATGTTATTGTGTTTTCGTGAAAACTTTACACGTCTACTGAGTGAGTGTGACTCATTCTGTGCCATTGTAAAAAGCATGGAGAGTCTCATATGCCAGTCATCGTCTTTTGTGTTCAATCCTGCATTTTCAAACAGAACATAGACACCTTTATCTCTGAGATATTCAACGGTAGTCATTCCGATATTCATGTTTCGTGACATTCTACTAACGTCTTTAATTATTATCAGTTCAAATTTTGGCTTCCTTTTCGATTTAACAAAGGTGTCATAGCCGTTTTCCACTTTTTTATAGTCAAGTCCTGCATCTGTCATCATACGGACAAAATTCCCTCTATTACGGACATGCATTCCTGTTCCTTTATCAGCGTACATTTCGATCAAATCATAACCACGTTGCTTGCAATACTCCTCATAAACTTCCTTCTGAAGCTCATAAGAGTGATTTTGTTGCGTCTTATCTGTAGAGACACGAGTATATACTGCTACTTTCATTGTGTATTTCCCCCTTTTTATCTTTAAACGCTACACAACCTTCTTGAGTCTATTGTACCTTATAGAATGACTTTCTACTATTTAAATGGCAACAAAAAAACCTCCCTTATAGGAGGCTACAGAAATCCCTTTGCTGCTTGCTTATTATCTTCATGATCCACCTTCATCACTTGGACAGGTGCTTGTGGTATTATTGGTGCTTCCCTTCTACTTCTCTCTTCAGCAATTAACCTTTTAATGAACAGGCTAAATCTACCATTCTCAGGTTGCTTAGCAAATTCAAATAGCTCTCGCTCATACTCATCCTTCAGGTTAAAACTAACTGGACAAATTTCTCGGCTCTTCATGAAAAATTCAACCTTGCTAGTTCGTAGAAACCAACAGCATTCGCATAAGTGGGATCAAGTAATTGAACACCATTCTTAGTTTTTAATAAAGGTTCAATTATCTTGGCACTTTCATAGTGATGTTGAATGAATGGGAGTATTTCTTTTGCTACTCCACCGCACACAAGCACCTCATCAGAGCGTTGCCAATTCAATCGTGTAGTTTCCCTAACAACTCCCCTAGCAACCGAATCAAGCCCTCTATTAACTGTCTCAATACCAAAGTTAAACGTATCACTAGCTGTATTGATATGCTTCCTATCTATAATACTTGCTGCGTTTACTGTTCCGCTACCAATATCTAGCACTCTATTCTTTCCGCTATTGGGAACACACCAGTACGCACCACTACCTTCAGCCGCAACTCCTACTTCATCAATGTAGACATACTGACTCTTGCCATTGACAGTAAACTCATGACCACCTTGGAGCATACCAACTATCTTCTGTTTCTCATTTGTGTTATGAGAGACAATAGGTTGACCCGTAACGATGCTAACTGTATCAGTATTCGGGCTGTACTGATTAATGTATCTGAATAGGGCAAGCAATATCCTTATTTTGGTGTCTTCATGCGCTTTAGAATCTCCATACATTCCACCACTGCCGAATACGTCTTCGACTGTTGCTATTGATCCTGCATATCCTTTTCTTCCATCTATTTCGAATTCCATATCATCTTCTCCGAATGTCTCAACAAAGTCACGCTGAAACCAGTCACATATAGCCGTCCTGTAAGAATCCACTCCATACTCCCCTGCAATCTTAGCACGATAGTTCCCTGCATCAATTCCCAGTATGAGCTTACTCAATGCTTCCCCTCCACTTTGGTATTACAGTCGTATTACATTTTGCTCTTGTTGTCAAAGCTAATAATACGGCTGTAATACATCGTATGGAGTTAGATGAGGACATATGCATCAATTCATTATTTCTTCTTACCAGTTAGCTTTTTAGAAGGTAGATTGTACTTTTTTCCATTATCAATCATTTTTTTAGCTAGTTCTGCTGCTTCCTCTTTCGTCATCTTCGTGTTTTTGCTCATTATAATCCCTACTTTCATTTTTATATCATGCTTTCTACTTCTACAAATCTTTATACATACCTCTTTCGAAATCTACATACAATGAAAATAAAGCAGAGTCACTACGTCACTGACTTAGGGCTAATCATCAAAAACGGAGGGATATATGTTGAGTGGGGTAGGGGGTAGGAAGGTGCGATCGGATAAAAAATGGAGCGTCCAGCCTACTGTCTCGATTGAGTTAAAGGATTGTATCTATCGGCTATCTTACATCACCGACCAACCTGTTAAAGATGTAGTGGAAGCAATTTGTGAGCATGGCTTAGAGAGAAAGAAAGTTATTAGCCACTTGTCACAAAATTTTAGGCGAACTGTCAGAGTGGATAATACTCTTTATATTGGAGACATTGAGAGGATTCCAGTTAAGAAGAGGATAGCTGTAGGAAGAACTGAAAGAATATCGACACGAGTAGATGGCAACATGCATGAAACATTAAAGGTTCTTGCCTACTCTTTAGATTGTTCAATTGCTAGAGCATGTGCCCTCTTGTTGGATGCTAGTGTAAGAGATGTAGAATTTATTGATGAGTTTGTTCAAAACTATCTGCAAAAGCATGTAGACTATAATCGAATGAAGGAATTGAAGAAGGTGCTGAAGTATATTAACGAGAATAATCCTTATAGCGAAGAAGTATCATGGGGATCGTTCCTATCCTATCTAGTTGATGAGGTAAAATTGAATGCTGAGAAAATACAAGACTCAGTTGAGACGTTTGTTATCAATCATTGGAAAAAATAAAAAAGCCCCTCTGTTATCCTAAATTGGACAGCAGAGGGGATTTTCACTTATAAACATATTCCATCGTTATTTTGCAGGTGAAGTCACCTTTGAAAATTAACTCGTTTGATCCAGTTTCAAGCTGAATAAAAGTGTCATTATGGTCTCCGTATCTATGCATATAAGGAATTGAAGTGTGAATCTCTTCGCTATCACCTAAGAACATTATTTTTTCAGATGCGAAATTTCCATTTAATCTTAATGTTTCTCCATTAGTGATATTTTCAATTTCAATGTTTCCATCAGCGGTCATTGAAATTTCAATATCTACTGTAATTGCCATATCGCCATCGTTATTAAGTAGCAGGGAAGTAGGCGAAAGACTATTGGATATCCCTTCTATCTCAATCGTCTCTGAGAATGTGTAGGGAGAATTAGTTAGCATATTGCATTTAATATAGCCACTAGAAATAGCATTATGAGTTATTGGTGTCTCATCTGATAAAATAGCGTAATAAACCTTATTCCCGATGATGAGCTTCTTGTAGTTATCTTTTGAAAGCCAATTCTTCACTCGTCTAATAGTGGTATCATCTAAATTTTCATCAAAATAAAGAGCCATTGGAATAACCAAAGGCTCTCTTTCAATAGATTCGATTCTAGCTTTACGCCTATTTCTTGGTAAGGAATAGTTAACATTAGAAGTCGAGAGAAAGGTGTCTGTTACTAATCCACCTTCTACTCTGACCTTAATGACTCCAAAGTTGTCGCTGTGGAGTCCGTCGTACGAAAAGGACGTTTCTGTAATCACCTAAGCACAAATCCTTTCTTGAACAATTCATTTTCTAGTGTTTTAGCAAAATCATTTGCGGTCTTTTCATTTGCCACCATTTTTTCCACGTTAAAATGAATAACAAGTCCCCTACTTTCAGACTCTCTATTTTTAATTGAGTCAGGCATCATTTTGGCAACAGCCTGAGCGAATGGTTTCATTTTCGACTTGTTGGACAACGGAAGAACTGCCTCAGTTCCACCTTGCTCACCAACTCCAATTATAGAACCTTGACGAGAGCCTTCTATGATTCCTCCTGTTTTATACCAGTTAACACCGATTTTAGGTATTGACGGAGGAGATAGACTAAATTTCCCTTGAATTGAGAAGTGAGGTAGTTTAATTTTAGGAATTTTTATCTCAGGGATTTTTAATCCTCTAAAAAATCCTAGGATAGAATCTACAGCACCTTTCACCAAATCCTTAGCCCTCTCAATCGGTTTGAATATTGCATCTTTAATATTGTCAAATGTTGACTTGACTTTATTGTAGAGGGTTGAAATTGTATTGGAAAATGCTGTTCTCAACCCTTCTATGATTGAGGAAGCTAAATTCTTAGCCTGCGTTATCTTGTCGGTAATGGAATTCTTAATATCCGTGAACTTTTTTGCTACAAATGTAACAATCAATCCTATCAAATTGGAAAATACTAGCTTTATCTCTTCCCAAATATTAGATACCGTTGCTTTGATTAATTTTAGATGGTTGGAAATTAATTCCTTCATCTTCTTGAAATCACCAGTCACAAGAGCTTTTAGCACTTCTAGAACAGTGTTAAATGTAGACTTAATTGCATACCACACTTCATCCACAATATTCCAAATACCATCCATTACATTGGACACCTTATCTTCGATGGCTGAAAAGTTGATTCCTACTGATTCAAAAATAAACTTCATAGCTGATGTGAAAATAGACTCGACAAACCCCATTACATTGTCTATGATATCTTTCACCGAATTCATAGCTGAGTTTATTTTTTCTTTCAAGAAATCAAACACTTCTACTGCCTTTTCTGAAACAGTGTCCCAATTCTTCCATAGTAATACACCAATTGCTATGAGGGCTGCGATTGCTCCTATAATTAATGAAACTGGAGAAGTTAATACTGCTAATACAGCACCAAACGCTGTCATGATTGCTGATCCTGCTGTAAAGGCTGTAATAATAGAACCAATTGCACTCACCAATGTTCCGACAACGACTAAAACGGGACCAATTGCCGCTACAATTCCTCCAATGACAACAATAGCTGTCTGCATTTCTGGCGATAAGTTCTGAAACCATTGAGCTAGTTTAGTTACCCATTCAATAACCTTTTCTAGTGCTGGCTTTAGAGACTCAAAGATGATGATTCCTACCTCTTCTAATGCTGATTTCATTTCTAACATTCTACCTTGAACGGTATCACCCATTACATCAGCCATTTCCTCAGCTTTTCCAGAGGAGTTGCCTAATGCATCACTTAGCTTGTTGTAATCTTCCTCTGAAGCATTAATAACTGACAAAGCCCCTGCCATTGCCTCTTTCCCAAAGATAGTAGAAGCATAGGCTGCTTGCTGTTGTTCATCCAAACCGCCAAATGAGTCACGTAGATTTAACATAACCTCATCTAATGTCTTCATTGAACCGTCAGAGTTTGTTAGTGAGATACCTAAATCATCCATAGCATTCTGCATTTTTTTAGTAGGAGATGCCAAGTTAGAGAGCATACTCTTTAGTGATGTACCTGCTTGACTCCCCTTAATTCCAGCATTCGCCATTAATGAAAGTGCCTTAGATGTATCTTCTGCTGAATATCCCATTGCACCAGCTAATGGAGCTACATACTTGAAGGACTCTCCTAACATTCCAACATTAGTATTAGCATTAGAAGAAGCCGCTGCTAGTATATCTGCAAACTTCCCGCTGTCTGAAGCTGACATTCCAAACCCTGTAAGTGCATCCGTTACAATGTCGGAAACCAATGCCAAATCTTCACCAGAAGCCGCTGCAAGGTTCATTACACCATCTATTCCACCAAGCATATCCTCAGTCTTCCATCCAGCCATAGCCATGTAACTGAGGGCATCACTTGCTTCACTTGCGCTGAACTTAGTGGTACTTCCGAGTTCCCTTGCTTTAGCTTCCAATGATGCTAAGTCATCACCAGTTGCTCCAGAAATAGCAGAAACGTTTGCCATAGACTGTTCAAAGTCTGAGCCAATTTTAATAGCTCCAAATCCTAATGCTGCTAGAGGAGCAGAAAGCAATGTCATATTCTTTCCTGCGTTTGTGATATTGCCACCTAGCTCCTTGAGAGACTTCCCATCTAAGCCTCTCAATTTATTTCCTAAATCTTTAAAACCATCTTGGAGTCCTGACATTTCATGTTTAACTTTGCCCATCTCAGAAGTGAAACCACTAATATCAGCACCAAGACGAGCAATCATTTCCATACTCACATTTCATCACTTCTCTCTATATTCAAATTTAGATACAAAAAAAAGGGGAAGTCACCGACTATAAAAGTTGGCAACTTCCCCTGTCTTGACCTATTTAGTTACCGAATTCATCGGATAGTTCTTTCAACACTTGCTCCCTAGTTTCGGCTGTAACTGTATTGTTTGAGCGCTGTTTCGAGTTCTGGAATAGTTTAATTTCCTTCTTGGAATGTGCGGAAACATAACCAACTCTCACAACATGCGCCATCATTTCATAGTGATCTCGTTGATTCTGAATATGATTATCATTTAAGAGATAAACTTGTTTGAGCGTAAGCTTTTCTAAGTCCTCAATCGGTCTATTAAGCGTACCAACAACTATCTTAAAGATTTCATCATAGTCAATGAATCCATCACTTTTTCTTGGGCATGGCATTACCGCCACTAAAGCGTTCCATAGCTTTCTTTAATGTTTCAGACAACTTATCAATTGTGCCACCTTCATCTAAATAAGCATCAATTAAATCTCCTGCTTGAGTTGTCGTAATATCAGGAACTTGGTGTTTAATGGCGTAGGTAAACATTGTCAATGCCACTTTAAGACCACCCATCACTTCACTCATTTTTTCCATAGGGACACCTGTGTCATCTTCCATTTCAATCAAACTATTAAAACCAAACTTTAACGTGTAATCAGTTCCACTAATTGTAATTTTATTCAAATCAATCTTCTCCTTTTAATTGTTAATGTTCTTTTAATGCACATAAAAAGAAACAACGAATGGCTGAACCGTCAAGTTGTGCCACCCGTTCTTTCAATTGTGTTTGTTTGTATTAAGGTCCTGGATCAGGCTCTACTAATTCCAATGCACCGTTCCCAAGTAATGTTGTAGAGTACGATGCTGTATCGTCTTCAGAGAATTCCAAATCAAAGTTCTCAATTAAGACTTTCCCAGCGTACTTCTTGTTATCTGGCATTCTCAGCTCAATCTTCAGCTCACGCTTTTCATTGTAAGCCTTCAAAAAGTCTGATGTAGCTTGATCGTCAATCATGAAGAGACCATCACATTCTAAGCTCCACTCAGTTGAGCCAGGGATATAGCGTTTAACTTGTCCACCTTCACCTTTATGCGTATACTCATGCATAGCTGTAGACTGAGAAAGTGAAGCTCCTTTTTGACCCCCAATCATATTGTACATAGGGAAGCCAGTTGTGCTTTTATCAACAAACAGTGCAACGTCTGCACCAAGAATTGCTTTGCTCATTTATTTCATCCTTCCTTTTTTGTCATTTCAATTTCAAATTGCAAAATACCGTGCCATATGGTGGTATCTGCTTCTGTCTCAGTCATCGTCATAACACTAGACAACTTCACAAAATCTAAATAGAAGCCCTCTACTGTCTGCAAGTTCATAATCTTATGCTTCACGCTGTGATTGAGAGTCTTGCTATCTAATGGGCTGTTAGATTTTGTCCAAGTATGAATGGTTAAATGATGATAAGAGCGATTGTGTGTTTTTGTGCCGCCGTCACGTTCAATCTCTGAGCCAATTTCAACAAACGGAAATGTAACATCATCTGATTTAACGCTTACTACTTTGTGATGAGGTGAAAGAGTTTTAATAATAGCTTTTTGCAACTCAACCGATGGAATGAGGATCATAGCTTATCAAGTCCTCCCATCACCTTTTTTAAGTCTGCTTCCAAATTCTTAGAAGCATTGACAAATGAAGGTGTTAAAAATGGTTGTGCTGCTTGTTTACTAGTTCCAAATTCCACGAATGGAGCATACTCCACGACTGTAGATACCTCTCCTACTGTAGAGCTTCCTTCATCTGAGAATGTGCTATTAAGAGAACGTCTTAGATGACCAGTATCAATAGGACTCAATGATTTAGCGTTAGCTTCCATTTCAAGTGTTCGAGTATGGATAGCTTTCTTAGCTTCATCATTTAGCTTCGCTGGCATTCTTTCAATGGTAGACATAAACTTTTCGAATCCATCAATCTTGAATGATGACATGTTATATCACCTCAACAAGCAAGATTCCATATTTCAAATCGAGATATTCAAGAATCTTGTATTTTTGAGTGCCATCAGTGAGTGTCGTGCTTTCTAGTGGTTGATTAAGCTTCTCTTTCGTGACAACACGATAAGGCTTATTCGTAACAATCCCATATTCTTTGAGAATGTTCTCAGCTTTTACAGGTTGCATATACGCCTTAAACGTTTGACCATTTGTATCAACATAATCAAATCCACCTAAATCGTCATAGACTTTTTTCCGAACAACGAATGAGAGCGTAGAGTTATATCTCATAGCACTCTCAACCTTGGCTTTCCACTTGAGGGAGTATTCAAGGATTTCCATTGTTCAATGTAAGGAAGAAACGTCTTGAAAATATCATCGTTAAAAGTATTAGAGACTAAATCAATTCGCTCTGATTTTAACCCTTCGCTTCCAATGAGATTAAAGCGTGTAATGACCAACTCAATGAGGACAAACTCTAACTCGCTTGGAGTTAAATTAGTTCCTGTATGGAGACAGATTGCACGATCATACATCTCAATAAAGTCATTTAAGACATCATCTTTTGTAGTATCTGCAATGTCTAATAGTCGTTTGACACGAGCAAGAAGGTTTGGCGATGTCATACTTAATCACCTTTCTTCTTGTCAGTTTTCTTTTTAGGAGTAGCTTTTTTAGCTTCCTTTTCTACAGGAGTAGCGTTAGCCTTTTTATCAGCTAGTCGTTCCTGCTTTCGTCGTTTACGATATTTGATAGGCATATAGACCACTTCCTTTCATGCCATATAAAAAGAGGGAGGGTCAAATTTGACCCACCCCTTACTCTCAAATTAGAGGAGAATACCCCTCCATCAAATTTGACGCTCTATTAAGGTGCTGGAGTAACAGTAATCTTAATTGCTCCTGCCTCATCTGTAAGAGCTACAGCCGCATGAGTACGACCATTTACAAGAACTGTATCGTCATCTGCTTCTTCTTGTACCTTAATCTTCACGTCTTGTTTCAATGCAACTGTAAGGGCATCAAGCTTAACAATGAACGCTTCATTAGCTGCCACACGACCGCTAACCACGACAGTACAACCAAAGATTTCACCTACTGAATCTACTTTCTCATTAGTTTTCACAATGAAGTTTGGATCTTTTCGTAGGTTAGCAAAATCTACTGGAGAGACTAAAAGATATTTCTCATCGTCGATGTCTTCACCAAACTTAACGAGAGCTTGTCCAATTTCATCTACATCGAATTTAGTTGCTGCATGAGCCATAGCGCCAGCAATTGCTTTCAATTCTGCAAATAGTGCATTCTCAACACCTGCTGCAACTGACTTAGCGATTTGATTCTCAGCACGTCCTTGTACGTCACCAAAGCCACTCATGATTTCTTCTTCCGTGAAGATGACACCTTTTGCATACTTCTTAACAGGTGCAGATTTAGTAGTATCTGTGAAATCAGCTTTCGGAATTTCTGTACCAGCTAAAACGACACCAGCATCACCGATATACTCAGTGGAGATAAACTTAACCGTATCACCTTCTGTTTTCTCACCAAGATTTTCAACATTTACGATATTGTAAAGTTTGATAGCTTTTCCTAGTTTTTCTGTTACACCTACTGATAATAGTTCTGGAATAAATACATTGTTTGGCATAATTATTTTCCTCTTTCTGTAATTAGATTTTTAGTAATAAAAAAACATCCTCAAAGGATGCTTAAATGGAAGTTATTTATTTAGGAATTGTTTGACCACATCAGGATTATCTTCCATGAGTTTAACTCGCTCGTGATAGTTAAGTTTTGCAAATTCCTGTCTTGTCATCGTCTTCCCTGCAACATTAGCCGACTTAGGAGTTGATCCTTTTAGTCGCTCATTGACAGCATCCTCTATAGCTTTTTGCCAGTGTGTTTTAAAGGTGTCAATGTTTCCTTTAATTGAATCGGCATCATCAGCCATCAGATATGAGGCAAATTGAACAGGTAGACCACTCTGAGATAGTTCCTTGACAGTTTGAGCTTCTAAGCGTTCACGATGGAATGCTTTTCTTTCCTCCTCAAACTTTTCACGCTCCTTGGCAAGTTCAGCTTTATGACGCTCCTCTTCAGACATTTTCGCTAGTTTCTCAGCTTCAGATTTCTCAGCTTGCAATTTAGCTTCAAATTCTTGTTCCCATTTTGCTTTAGCTGTCTCCAATGCTTTCGTTGTCTTGCGGTCTGTTTCAGCTTGTAGGAGCTTGTCAACTTCCTCCTGCGTAAATGTTTTCACTTCTTCAGTTTGTTCTACTGTCTCATTAACTGCTTCATTATTTTCTACTGTCATTTTCATAACCTCTTTCTTGCCCTACTTGTTCAATGCCCAAATAGTTCAATATATTTTTTAGTATTGTTTCATTAAAAAAGACACCCATGTTTCCGCATGGATGCCACAAATAAAAGGAGACGAGGGTATTCCCTCTCTAAGTTATATATAAGCGTATATCCTTTTTTTCAGTAAAATGGTAACTAATACCAGTAAATACCTACGTTATGTCACATATGTGCTGTACCACTCATCGTAACTAATATCCCCTTTTACAAGCTTCTTCTCACCGTCTGGTAAATTTGACCATCTTCCAATTTTATCTATCCCATCAAAATATGGAGCAATTGCTGAACGACAAGATGGATGCATTGGACTTGCATTGACTCCCGCTTGCTTCTCTTTCACTTTAAATATCTTCATGTCTAAGTTACGACAAATGGATGAAGTCTTATTGTCCAATGTGGCAAGGAATTGATATTCCTCTACTCCGTACTCTTCATATCCTTTGGCTGTTGAAGAGGTTAAGACTTCTGCTGTTTCAGTGCGGATTAAACGGAGACTGTTCTTATATGAACTGTTCATCTTCTCCTTTAGCTCTCTACTCATTCTTTGGACGGATGAACCTCGTATTAGACCATTGGTTATAATCTGTCTAATATCTCTCACTAACTTCCCACGATTAAACCAAATACGCTCACTAAACATCTGACCGCTCCAAGGGTATGTGATCGCTTCAATTACCGCTCTCTCATTTATCCTAGTGAAGCTCATTCCCATACCAGTTCCCTTGGCTAAAGTGTAGCCTGTACGATAATAGGTTGATAAATATACTTCAGATAGCCAAGGAGAGAACAAATCCATTTGCTCAGTATGTCCTAACGATATTAAACGAGCATCTATTTGAGCTAACAACGATGTAAGTCGATGTATCTGTCCTTGTTTGACTAGTTTCTCAATCTCTGCAATAGCAAATGGATTAGAAGTAGCTTCAATCTGACGTTTGAGCATAGCCATTTTAGCACCGTAGCCTCCTATTTCCGATTTGTTAAGTTGCTGCATAGCTTGAGCATAGCTTAGACCATTTTCATCTGCGTAACGTTGATAGAAGGAGCGCAAATCATTCTGAACATCATTGAGTGCTGAGCGATAGTGCTTCAAAAGTTCTCGCTCAACCTTTTTGATATCTGACCATTTAGCATCTACTATTTCTAATGACCTTTGTTGCCAGTAGTCTTGATTATTTAAGTTACGATATTGTCCTGTCGCTATGATAATTCACCTTCTTTCTTTATTGGTTGCACAAAAATGAGCGACCAATATTATTCAATGTTTTCGTCATTTTTATCGAATACTTGTCCATAATCATCTAATGACCCTTCATTTTGTTGTCTCAAGAGTTCTAATTCAAACTCAACATCTTCAATGAATGGGAGGATGGACAATAGAGTCTTATCTGACACAATTCCCTTGAGTTCTTTAGCAATGTTGGCTAAACCTTCCACATCGGCTGCAAGGTTACGTGTGAACTGCATAGATACATCATTGTAGTCGAATGAGTGTCCTTTTACATTCAAGAAGTTACAAATTAGCTTTAATCGTCTTTCAAGTGAATGCTTAAAGTATCTTTCCTTGTTTGATGCCATATTCTCAAGATTCATGATCTTATAACGCAATGCTGCTCCACTTGACTCAGAGCCGCTAAACCTTTGTGCGCTCAAATCGGGAACACCACTCAACCGATGCATGTCATCAACAGTTCGAACCTTTAGAGTTTCAACTTCTGCTGGCTCACTTTCTCGTACAAGCCATTTTGCATCAGCGTTTTGTGCATCCTGTCCATCAACGTTAATCATACGATTGGATTTCATGGCTTCTGCTACTTCTTTAGTTAGCTCCACGCCTTTGATGAATAGATAACTGTTGGCTACCTCTTCAAGATTGTTTACTGAATCAGATTGCAACACATCATAAGCATCAATGAGCGTTAGAACTGGCTCAGCATCACCTAGCATTTCTAAGTTGTTGTAATAGGGAATCATCGGAACAGATTTAAAGTAATGAGGTTGCTCGTTAATAAGCTTCAATAAGTCTTCATCTTGCTTGTAATAATGAATAGAATCCGATGTGTAAACTTCAACAAACATTTGAGATTCTTCTGTGACATAATCATAGGTTTCGTAAAATCTGACTCCTGCAAGGACATTCCCTTTAATAGTGGAATCATATACCATAAAGCATTCATTGGCATTCAGCACATCAAACTTAATATTTCCTTCCTCATCTATATAAAGGAGTTCGTATGCGATACCACCGACAGATGCATCTCTTGCAAGCTTCATATTTTCTGACTGCTCATTGTTATTGTCAAATATATCCTGCAAGACTTCCATAAGTTGGTCATTTGCCGATTGGTAGCTGATTGGATTCCCAATAAAATAGCTCATGGCTGTATTTGAGATAAATCTAGCCCAAGGATTGTTAATACGATTATTAGGCTTGTCTCCAGCTCTTGACCGCTTGAGGATATCCTGCTCCCCTTTGTAATAACGGAAAAGCTTGTTTAAACGCGCTACCTCTTTCAATTTGAAACGCTTAATGAGTGCATTGACAAGCTCAGGAGTCAAGTCATCTACACTGTTAATCTTGTATTTTTCCAATATGCGATACCTCTTTCTATTATTTTTGGCAATAAAAAAACGATCCTAAATGAATAGAATCGTTTCACTGAATTTATTTTTTATAATCTGTAATATTCACCTTGAGCAAACAAGATTAAATTGTTATTGCTGTCAACTACCCTATCCAAAATTGTGTAGGAATCAACATAAGGATATGCTTCTTCTTTATTGTTTATGATAATTGTGTTAACGTCAAACAATTCTTTTCTAGTAAAGCAATCTGTAATATCATGGGGCAACATGTCTACGCCAACTTCTACAAGGTAGATTCTGTTGCCAGTTAAAAGCCTATCTTTCCAGTCCACTGAATGATAATGCCTTCTAACATCAAACTTTTTATCAGCCAATTCGATAACTCCCTTTCAGTGTTAGAGTTAAAGCCCCAGCCACGACAAAGGCAATGCTTGAGCTTTATTCTTGTTGCCATTGTATGTCTCCATGCTGTACCGTAATGCATCAATGATATGGTTAAAGCTATCAATAGGTTGATTCAAATATTGACCAGTCTGCTTGTCCTTCTTGTATGAGTAGTTTTCAAACTCCGTGATTGTGTGCTTACATTTAGGATGGATAATGATTTCAAATTGCTGTAAGAAGCCAATTCCTGCATTGACTGAACCTGCACCCTTTCTAGCTGGCTTGATACGGGTAACACCATATTGACGGATTTCCTCTATGGATTTCTTTTCTGCACTATCGGCTAAGATTAACTGTCTGCCATATCCCTTGTCGATAATATGTTGTGCAAATTCATCATTAAGCAGTCCTTTTTCATACAGTTCATCAAAAATGTAGAGTTTACGATTATCTAAATCTACCAATGAGCATGAGAGGGTAGAAGGATCGTTAATAAAACCAAAGTCTGCTCCTATGGCTGTCTCTAATTTAGGATTAGCTTTGATTAGCTTATCTAGTTCAAACTCTTCTACTTTCCAGTTGGTGAATACAGTCTTACCAAGTGATCCCCATTTACCAAGTACATAAATTTGATAATAGTTTGGATTAATCGTCTTGTAACTCTCCATAGTCTGAACAAAATCAGGAGTGAGGTTTTTAATATTATCCTTGTATGTGGAATGATGAATAAGTGTATCTGGCTGTTCCTCTTCAAAGAAGTGTTTATATGTCCAATTGGAAGTAGAGACAGGGTTCATCATCATCCAAATCTGAGGATTCTTCTTATTACTTCTTAGCCTTAATTGAAGCTGTGTGTAGTCTTCAAGTGTGAGTTCTGTACACTCTTCAATCAGAATGTCATCTATGCCTGTGATAGACTTAATCTTCTCTGGATCATCCAATCCCATGAAGATAAATTGACTACCGTTGGGGAATTCAATCTTGAGATTAGATGTTGTAACCTTACACAAAGGGAGTAGCTTCATCTCAGATAGTTGCTGGATGAATAACTCAAATATAGAAGCTCTGAGTGTCGCTGCTACTTTACGGACAACTAACACTCTCCTGTTAGACTCCATAGCTTTAAGTATCATGCGTTGAACAGCAAAGTATGACTTACCACTAGCTCCACCGCCCATTAGCAATACATAACGCTTATCAGTTAACATGAGCGGTCTAAATGCCTCGTTAAAGAATGAAGCATCAACATTAATATTGATTGTATTGTTCTGCTTCTGTTGTCTCATTTATCCTCCTTCCCACGACAAAAAAGACACCTGTATGAGCTCATACAAGTGTCCTGTCGTTGTTCTATTTAGTTGTGTTAGTGTTAGCTCAATTTACATGCTTCCATGTCTTACCGTCTTTAATGTAGGTTATATTGGGCTGTGATACATCGTAGTAATCAGCAATGGCTACTACTGGCACGTTCTGCTTTAGCATGAATCTGATGTTACGAATATCTGCTTCTGTTAGCTTAGCTTTGTAGTGTAGCTCACCTTTGTTGTAATCAGCGATTGATCCTGGCTTAACTCCACGCTTGTCGTTGTAACCGTTCTCGATTGAATCAAACTGTGACATAATGTCACGGCATCGTTTACGCAATTCCTTGTTGTTTTCTGTCGCATCAATTTCTTCTAGCACTTCATATTCAAACGCTGCCGTACCATATAAGCGAAACGCTTCATTCAATTTGCTATGGCTGTTGATTCCATTTTTCAGCTCATATCTGTGTTGTGCCTTTACGAGTGCTAACGATGAAGTTGTATAGCCAATGTAAACCTTATCGTCAATGTTGTTGCTAACCTTGTAAATAATACCAATTTTCTTTGTCATAGTAATCTTCTCCTTTTATTTGGGCATACAAAAAAGCCATCTCAAATGAATGAGATAGCTTTAATGAGTGTCTAATTTAACTCCAAAACCTATTTCTATGCGGTCTATTTCTTCCTGTACCTTCGCTATATCAGATGGCTTTAAGTCTTCCTCAAAGTAGCTGTATAGCTCCCTAAGACGTAGTATGAATGTTAGACGTTCATCATCGGTCATAGTTTTTGCTTCCTTGCTTCCCTGTAGATGGTTGCTCTACTAATGTTAAAAGTTTCAGCTATCTCATCTACAGTCATCTTGTTATTGTCTCTATCGTTAAAGAGTTCTATCGCCTTCTGTAAACCTTTGTGATTCTCATGGTAAGTAGACGGTCTACCTTTATACACACCACGCTTCTTTGCTTCAGCAATTCCCTCGATCTGTCGCTCTTTAATCATATCGGCTTCAAACTCTGCAACTGCTGAGAGAACTGTTATCATTAGCTTACCTGTTGCTGTAGTTGTATCAAGGATTTCATTTTTAACATTCAAGACAACTAGACCAACTTCTTTCTCTTGAAGCATATCAATAGTGTTTAATGCATCCTTAGTTGACCTAGCAAACCTATCTAATTTAGTTACAACAATAATATCTCCAGATACAACTATATCAAGGAGACGATTAAACGCTTCTCGATTATCTTTCTTCCTTCCACTTACCTTTTCTTTAAAAATATCCTTTTTAGCAACTCCATACTCTTCAAGCTGTTGGATTTGAGCAGACAAGTTTTGTCCTGCACTCGATACCCTTGCATAACCGTAAATCATATGAATAACCCCTCTCTATTTTGATACATGTATTTGATACACTGTTAAACCAATAGTATCAACAATACCAAAACGTGTCAAGAGGGTACACTCATATGATACATTCAATCTTCCTCATGCTCTATATACTCAGTAGCTTGATGTTCAATTATCTTCTTGTCATCTTGGAAGCCAGTTAGATTAATTTGGAAGTCTGTTGTAGAATGTATCTCTTGTCTGTCAATCCACAATGCTTGATTCTTTCCAAGTAGCTCCAATGCTTTTAATTGCTCACTGTGTCTAACATCAGGATCAAATGCTAGTGTAGTTAATCTCATGAGAATGTCTTCAGCCGATGCAACATGACGGGCATTTTTTAATTCGGCTTTCCGTTTAGCAATTTCCTTCTGTATCTTATCCATTTTCAGCAACTTATGACCATTCACTCCAGCAGTATTTAAGTTACTTTTCGGATATGCTCTATAATAGGATTCTTGGGCATTCTCACTGATTAAATAGTGTTCAATAAACGCTCTCTGTCCACTCGTCAATTTATATTCTTCACCATTTTGCTTACTCTTTTTTCCCTTGGTGTTTTTAGTCAACCTTTTCACCTACTTTAGTTTACTCATTTAGTTTTCTACCACCTACTTAATTTCACCTTTATTCAACAAGGGGCACGCAAAGTTTGCGTATCCTATTTAGCAATTATTCACTGCATTCTCTTTCAAATATCTCTCTTTAAACTCGTCACGTAACTCATCATACAATGCATCTTCATTAGCATCACGCTTACTTAGTATCATTTTTACCCTCACAAATTTAGTAGCGTAATATGCAGATTTAATTAAATATTTCCATCCTCCGCTCATGAGCAAGATAAACAACCGTCTAATCATGCCTACTTTTTTCCCTTTGGTTCTATGTTTAATCAAGTCACGCCAACTTTTATAATTGCGATATGCTAACTCTTTATTAGTCAATTAAATGTCTCCTCTCGTAATTTACTCCATACAAAAAGCCACCCCAACTAAGGGATGACTTGAATTGTTATTCATTTTCTTCTTTGTATTTCTCTATGGCTTTACGAATATTCTCTGCAGTAAAATCCCCACTCAAAGCAACCATAAACCTATCAATACGATGAAAAATAGTTTCAACTTCATTTGTAGTTAGATTGAATTTTTCTGCTGCACTATTCAATACAACATCATCAATGTCATCGGTATATAAACCCTTTTCATCAATCAGTCTTTGCCACATTTCATCACAGTATTGATGTATTTCAATCTGCTTATGATAATCCATCCCTCTCACCTCCCATCGTCCTACAAATCAATCATAGAACAATAGAATGAGAGAAGCAAATTAATAGCAGAATTTTTCAATTTGTCTTATTAAATATTGGTCAATCTCATCTAATTCAACCTCATCCTCATCTTCAGGCACTACCTCATATTTTTCATAATAGTCATCTACCAACTCAGCCAACTCTGCATATTTTGTCCAAATGTTTGTGTATGCAAGCCATTGTTGATAATTAGCTTCTAGCTCATTAATTCGCTCAACTAGTCCATTCAAATGTGCTTTCTGTTGCTCAATCATTTCATACATTTCTTTCATTTTCATCTTCTCCATTTCAATTTTTATTTTTTCTTCATGCAACGAGGGAACTCAAAATAGCCAAAATGTAATTAATAAACTTATCATTCCCATGGCTGTTAATTTAGCTGATCTATCCTTTAACTTTTCATCTGTCGCTCCAAAGGCTAATATTCCAAATAGCACGATGAGGAGTATCAATAATATCTGATATGCAATTAACATCAATACTCACCTCTTCGTAAGGCATCAAGCTCATCCATTATGATTCTAATATCTCGCTCCATCGGGAAGAGTATTGCTTTTGTAATGCCATCGTATAGATTCTGATTCGCTTTCTTTGCTGTCTTAGCTGTCACACGCTCAATCAACTCTTCAAGTTCACCTTTTGACATCACAACTAATTCCTGCTTATCCATCCTCATCAGCCCCTCTTATTTGTTTTGATCCACAATAAAAAGCAATACCAATGAAGGCAAAGCTTCAACCAAATCATTTTTAAATTCATCCTTTTTCTCCCAACTCTTAGTTTGTTGTTAACTTATCGCTTCCTGCTAACATTTTCCTTAGCTCAATCTCACAGTTTGCAAGTCTAATTTGCATCTTGAGATTCTCAATTTCTGCTTTCAACTTTTCAATTTCTTTTTCATGTTCGTTCATCAATTTGTTCTATCTCCTTTTATTAAATAAATTCCAGTTGGTGTGCTAACAAATTTAGCTGTTTCTTCTTCATCTAATTCAATCTTTTCTTCAACTCTTGCAATAGGAAGGGGAACAACCTTTTTCCACTTGTTTATTAGTTGCTCTAATTCGCTCATGCGGTTTTCTACATATGTAGAAATCAAATAAAGCGTTTTACTATCCATCTCGCTACCTGAATTTTTAAAGGATAACACATGCTCAGGTGTTAACTCCCATAGCAATGGATCAATATACTGATAAGATTTCCTTTGCTTGAGCCACAATGTCATCAATCTGTTCTGGTCATAAACTCTGTCATCCTCTATCCATATCAGCTCCATAAATCCACTCCAGAATTCATACTCTTTCTCATAAGCCATTTGTCGCAACGTCACACGAGGGGCTTTTTCATACTCGTCTTCAATTCGCTTTCTTATCCTTCGTCTATTGTGCTCAACCGACTGTTGGCTGTATGGCTTATCTGGTATTTGGCTATACGGAATCGTATAGGAATCATCTCTATCATGCTGATAATACTTCATGACATTCAAATGTTTAATCTGCTCTTTAGTTAGGAGTCGCTCATAATTCTTCGTGTAAAAGTCCAGAAAATGAGAGCGACTATAACCCTTCTTCATTTTCCAGTAGCTATCGGTCACGCTATCCCCAAGTGTTGCTGAACCATCTTCTTCACTCGCTTTTTTGCTTAATGAGGACATACTAGGAGAAGACCATCCCTTTACACCATCCCGCTCAATCTTGATAGTGTCGTTAATCTGATTCGCATATTCTTGGATTTCATGTTTGATCGCCTTGTTAATGTAGCTGTTCAACGTTAGGTATTCTTTCGTTCCATTCGTCCTTACTTTTGACCAATCAAATTCTCTTTCTACCGGAATGTAAGTCATTACTGCCTTAGTTACGATGAACATTATTTGGCTGATAAAGTCGTTCCATTCATTATTAAAGAAGCCTTTCCGAGAGTTGTATATTGCACCAATAAACCTCTTTGATTTTGGTGATTTCGCCTCATAATGAATATAGGTAGCATCTTCATCATACGGATTAGGCTTAGGAGTCCTCTTAAAATAGTTTTCTATAAATTCAACTCGATAAGAAGTTGTTCCGTCATCTATTGGTTTCTCTCTTTTCTCTTCCTTTTCAATAGAAGGAATGTGAAAGTGTTCTGGCAATATCCCCTCTTCTTGCTGGATCAGGTTGCCATTTTCATCAATTTTCACATCCTTGTATCGTTGACCATTCTTTATTTTGGAAATGACAGAAGGAGCAACTCCAAACTTAAAAGCTATCTCCTTCTGTTTCAAATCCTTAAATAGTAGGTGTCGTTTTATGAGGACAACATCTTCAATGCTTAATTCCCTTACACCTTTGCTCATTAAGTGTTGCCCTCCTTCTATCTATTGTGGTATCATTTATGATGAGATAGCCTGTCCATTTTATTTTGACAGATTAAAAATCCATATCGTATATTTCATCATCGAATAGATCCAACTCGACAATTGCTCCAAACGGAGTTACTTTTTGTACGATATAAGACGGCTTTTTGACTGTGTCACCAACAAACGCTTTATACTTTTCATCTCTGAGTTTTTTGGCTTCTAACGCTTTCGCCTTACTACCCTCGATGAACTCATCATTACGTTTATAGAATTTCACCTTTTCGTGTGTAGATGTAGCAATTTCATCGAGTTTCTTCTCAACTAAATCGACAAACTTATAAAGTGTCTGGCTTTCCAGTTTGGTTCTTGCCATCTTGGATGACGTAACATTGAAATAGTCGCTGCTGTCCATTTGTTCTAAAATACTTTGAACTACCCTCTGATTAAAGTTTTTATGAATCCAACGAGTAAGCTTATAGTTCAAAGAGTTGTTGCTAGTGTTTTCATCTTCAATGATCTCAATTACTTCTTTCAGGATTTCTCTATCTTCTTCATGCTGCATCTGTAGAAAAGTCAATTCACCGGAAGGGAACTCTTTTGAATAAGCTTCTAGGGCTCTTTTTCTAATCCCTCTATTGTACTCATAAATCTGGCTTTCATTGTAAGTCTTGTACCCCTCTGTCTCCAATGTTCTCTTAGCTTCTGTATAAGTTCCTTCGTAGCCATTCTTGTCTGAGATTAGTTCACCTACAAAACAGTTCCTCATAACATCCCAATATTCAATTTGAGCATTAGTTAATTGAGCAGGCTGGTTCATTTTGCGTAGCACCTTCTGCGATTCCACCCATTTCAGAAACCAAACTTTAAAATGTGGTGCAAAATACTGAGATTTATATTCATATTTACTAGAATCCTCTTCAGTCGGCACATATCCCTCACGGCTATAAAATGCATTTGACTCAATGGCTACTGCACCATGAAGCGTATAAGCACCTTCTTCACCGACCATTTCTTTATCTAGCGATAACATTTCCAACATCTTCGCTTTGCCATTGCTGTATTTGATATTCGAGTTAAAGCTTGCATATTTCATAATTTCAGTCTCGAGTGCACTGATATTTTTTACGCTCGGTTTTACAATATAACTATGCATCGCATTATGCTCACGAGTGCCTTCAACAATTAGTTGAGAATAATCATACGTTTCCTGGCTTTCTTTGAAGGCGATGACTATCGAACATACAGCAGTCATAACCTCAGACATAAATTCTTGCTTATCTTCATAGAAATACCCGTATTTATTCCACAATCTCAAGATTGCTGATTTAGATTTCTCATTCCTAGCTTCTATTGCATAGCCGTCATGGAAAAAGTATTGCTCTATAAAAATACCTTTGTAAAATAAAATCCCTTCATCACTTAAATGCTCCCAATCACCCTTTGTCATATTAATCACATCAGCCTTCTCTCTGTTTTTCTCATTATCCATTTCAAAGTTTTCATGTTGTATTGCGACCATTTCCAAATCCCCATTCTTTCATTTTATAGTTGACTTTCCTTTTCGACTTGTTCATAATATAAGGTGTAGTACTCTGCTCTAATTTTGGTGTGAGAGACCAAAAAAATAAGAGTTTATACGACGTGGAGTAGCTTTCTTCTTGCTAGTGCTTCACGTTCTTGTCTTTCTTTTTCTTCAAGTTCCCATCCGAACCCTTTAACCTTTGGCATTTTGGCTATAGTCTCTGTTACGTTTATTCGTTTCCTTCTATTTAACATTTCATGGAAACTAACCATGTCATACTCTTCTTCATCTTCATCATCAGTATCCACTATGACATCTAACTTTACTGGATCGCTTGTATCTTTCTTACGGTCATCAAATGGATTAAAGTCACTCACAACTTCCTTCTCCTTCACAGGTTCATCCTCAAATATTGAAGCAATGTCAATCATGCCTTCCATTGGCTCATTCACCTTCTGCTGGATTCTCGCTTTTTGCTCATCATTTAATTGTTGTTTAACTACCTTCCTACTATTAAATCTACTTAACCATTCCATATCGTCATTCACTTTCTTCACTTCCACCTTTTCGATTGTTGTCATTCGAGATTTATCGAAAGACGATTTAACCTCAAAGAAATCTCCAAGCTGCACATCTACCTGTTCTTTAATATCATCTTCCGACTGTGCTTCAACATGAATACGAATCGTTTTGATCCTTTGAGCATGACGTTTCTTCTTTTCCTCAGCCATATCCCCAAAGAAATACATATCCTTTAGTTCTCGTTCCAGATAATATTCCATGTCGAAGTCATAAAGATATTTCTCAAAGTTGGTAGCAAAATTAGCTTTCTCATCTTCTAGGAGTGCCATATCAATCGCTGATGACTCGTCCATGAATTGAAGGAGGAAGCATGTATTCAAATAGTAGAACCGTCTCCAAAAGTATGTGGAACTCTTATACGTTTTGCTACCGTGTCGATATGTCTTTGTGCGCTCGATAAAATGTTTATGGAACAAATGATTAATATCTCCTGCCCATATGACAGATTGCTGATTCTGTAAGTCTATGATTTCAACTTTAATAGATTCATGAAATCTCGTAGCACCATACTTTTTCATCAATCCTTTACGAACTGCCTTGTATACCATCTTCATTTTCTCAGTTTTCTTTTTGGTAAGGTAAGCAAAGTATTCACTCAGGTTTGATCCATTAGCTACCAAGATTTCCTCTCGTGTCTTTTTCATTTCCTCATATTGTTCATGAGTGATTGCTTTGTAAGAAACCCTGTCATCATCAACTTCTTTTACTGGAATACCTTTAAGATAGAATGACTCAGTTGTAATCAATCCTTCAGATACCAAACTTTTGAAAGCATTGCCGATGACACTCTTCCTTGTGTTCGTATATGCTCTATTAAACTCATCTACTATCTCATTAGGCTTAAAGAATTCATTAGCCTTAGTATGATAACAACTCTCAAGATGGAGAGAAGCTTGTTCCACGAATGACTCTGATTCCTCGGCTGGATGGATGCCCATGAAAGATGCCCAAGTGGAATGACTCATGCCGTGTTCATATTTTTGAAACTCTTCATTCCTTTTAATAAGCTCGTTGAAGATGAATTCTTTCATGCGTTGCTCAATATCATTTTGCTTGTAGCCGTTGTTGGAATTACCTGTGATGCGTTCAACAACTTCTTCTCTTTTTTCCCCAAGCTCAATCAATCGCTTCTTTCCACTGTATGGCTTTCCTTTTTTAGAGTTTGGATTGACAACCAACTTAGCGTATGAGTATATCTGTTCCAACTTTTCCAAGAAAGCATCCAACGATTTATCTGAGTTGATGTAACCATTCTTTTTATAGAAGGAAGTTTCTTTCTCCTCTCCTTTCGATATTCCGTATGCCATTAAGATTTCCAAAGCCTCAATTTCCGTAACTTCAATTTTCTTCATATTAAATTTTCCTTCCTATTAGTATTGTTCAAATTCATAAAAGTCACTGTATAGTACTTAATGTTCTATTAATATGAAGTGACTTTTATGAATTCGCATTCTCAATCTTATATTTTTCAATCAACTTGCTCAATTCCTCATTCTCTTCAAATGTCCAGTAATATTTTTTTATCGCTTGGTTAAAACCTTTATATCCCCACCTTAATCCGTTCAACCCTAAATACTTTCTTAGTTTCGGATTGTAGCAATAAAAGTAAGTCACCCTCTCAACATTCATCTCATAGCCCTCTTTAAGTTGTACGACCATTTATTATCCCTTCCTTTGTACCACCTAATTTAAAAGTCTTTAAAAGTTTCATATTCTGAAAACCTTCTAATTTAAAAGTCTTTAAAGGACTTTAAAAAGTGCGATAAAGTCACTTTATATAGAAGGAGTGTATAATTAGCCACCCCTTACGAGCTCATAATGTACTGATTACTTGTATCTCTGTTGCTCTGGTTCAATTGTGAACTAGACCTTATACCAAATACGAATCAATAAATTCTTCAATCATATTTAACTTGCCAGCGCCAAACTCAAAGCTACCTGATTTCCAGTGCGTGAAATTGGATTGCTGCATATTCATTTTCTTTGCTACATAACTCCATTTGATCCCAAAGTTATCTACGACATATACAATCTGCTCTCGTGCTAATGCATTTCGTAGTCTTTGGTCTGTCGGTCTATTAATCATCTCTATCAACTCCTCTCATGCCAGTAAAATCAAGGCTATATAATGTATTTTGTAGTACATAGCTATAAAAAATGGAGCACATACTGGGAAAACATTTTGGAGGAGTGTTAAAAAAACCAGTATGTGCTTGTCCGTGGGGACGGACTTGAAAATGGTAGCAAGCATGAAGCTCGCCGGAATAAATAATGAACAATGTAGAATTAAAAGTAAGCCTTGATAAGCTCCAAGAAAAGGTGTTCCCTTCTCTCTATTAATATATATATGGGTATATCCTTTTTTTCCAAAACGTGAGCACTTATACCAGTAATTTACTAGCCTAAGTCACTGTTTGGCTGTACTCTTTATCGTGAACCTACTACATATTTCCACCTCTCCCTCTATATTCTATTATAGATTCGAAGTCTAAAAACGTAAACGTGAGGTGAAAAATATTACTTTGTGCCTATGAATGTGAGTGGAGTGAATGTTGAATAATCCTCTATTCTCCTCTAAAGAGGAGCAAACCTCTGTTTTATACACAATTTTCCGTGGAATCAACTTTCGCACATTTTACATCTGCTTTTGAAATAAGTCCTCTCATTATTAAAGCCCCACTTCTCCTGTGATTTTTATACAATTCTTGTAATATGAGCTACCTCCGCAAAATAATATCACTCACCTTTCTGGGCGTGAGAAGGCACTTTCCTCTACATTTCTTTTACTTTGCTAAAAAACACATTCTACCCCTCTAATATATATTCGTGGAGACCTACCCCCTAAAAGTAGTAATTTCCTGACAAGAATATTATCCATTATTTAACAATAAGCATGAAAATAGCACTTACATTAGAGTTTTGTTGTTGTTACCACGTTCACAAAGTTGTCATAATTAGATTAACGCATATCAGAGAATGGCAGGTGAAGCTATATTTGAAATCGGCAGGAGATTGAAACATGTGAAGGAGAATGATTTGGTGCATGGAGAATGGGAAAGATGGCTTGAAACCGTAAAAATTGATAGAGCTCAAGCAACAAGATTTATAACAGTTTACGACACATTTGGAAAATCAAATGATGATACGTATCATCAAATGGGAGTACAAGCTCTGTACCTTATTGCAACCATGCCAGAAGAAAAACGCAATCAACCACATACAATTCCATCAACGAATGAAACTAAGACAATGGATGGGATGACTGTACGTGAATTACGTGAGCTAAAGAAGAAATTTAAAGAAGAAGAAGAAGCTAAAGCAAGCAGAGTGATCCAAAACAGCTATCAGACAAAAATGTCTAACAGCAAAACTTGTAAAGATATAACAGAACTGATTGGAGAGACAGAAAATCAAACGGCGATTTCCGCCGTTCAGATTCTGAACTTCGGATATTGCTTAAGCAATTGCCCATAATGAGACTTTAAGAAGTGCAACAAGTGCACGAGATGGAATGTAATAAGTTTATGAACGAGCAAGAAAACGTTCGTGCGGAATCCGCACAATCAAACACAGCACAGTTTCTACGCACGAAAGAAAACAATATGCGAGAGATTGTTGGTAAGGCTTATACGGAGTTAGGGAGGGAGTTAGCGGAAGCGCGCGATAGACTTGCGGGAAGTAACCAATATGACGGAGTTTTTGGTAAATGGCTTTCTTTTATGAAGTATCCTCAGCGCACAGCATATGAATTGATTAATAGATATGCAGAGCTCTTGCGGATTCCGCAAGAGCAAGTCAACACCTTTGAAGCATTACCTATAAGTCTATCGAAAACAATATCTGCAAAATCAGCAGAATCAACTTCAGCTAAAGCACAAGCTAAAGAGGAGGTTTTGTCTGGAGAGATAGACACACTTAAAAAATATCAAGAGCGTATCAGTGAAAAAGTTGACTGGGCAAAAAGATTAGAGAGAATCGAGAGGATTAAAGCTAAAGGAAGACAGGGAAACAGAACAGATTTAAATAGCTCCAACATTGTGGAGAATTCTCCACAAAGTAAAACAAGAGATGCCGTTGCAGAGAAATCAGGATTTGGAAGTAGTGATACTTACCGCAAAGCGAAGTTTATTGATGAAAACGCCGATGAAGATACCATCCAAAAACTAGATTCTCAGGAAATTAGTATTCATAAAGCATGGAAAGAAACAAAAGAAAAACTTGAGAAGAAACTTAAAGAAGAAGAGGAGTATCGTAAATTAGTTGAAGAAGAAATGAAAAAAGCAAGGACGATTTGCCCCTGCTTAAAAGTTCATATTGTTCAAATCTAATAATCAATAAGTTACCCATTAACTTTTGTGTCACGTGACACATTTTCATCTATGCCATCTAAGCAATATTCCATAAACTCTTCATCGCTCATGCTTTCTAATTTGTTAGCAGATTCAAGATATGATTTTTTATCTTCATCTAAAGAAGCATTTTCAGCTGCTTCCCTGTATGCTTTTATCATTTCATTTCGACTATTCTCAATGGTATCTAAGTACCCTTTGATAGAGTCTTCTATTTGTTCTAATGTTTTCTCACCCAAATAGTAAACATTCTGTGAGTCCCATATTCCATTAATATCCAGCTCACTGTTAAACAACTTGCTTTCCAAGTCTTCGTACACCCTATAGATTTCTGATTTTTTCACACTTTGATCTGAATGGGAAATATCCCACTCCGCTAAGAACTCTAAATCTTCTGGTGTAATAGTTTTTATGTGAAGATGATAGTCACCACAAAAACTTTTAATTGAACGGTGTTTGTTCCATATTTTAGTTTCACCACGACCATTAAATGTTCCAACGATGGCTATCAGAAAATGCCATCTCATATTTTCACCCCAATTTATTACATCATTAACGCTTATTTTGCTCTTATCTTCGAAGATGCTCATAAATAATTTTTGTACAGGTCTTGTACTCACATTTCTTCCGATGTGCCTATTTAAAATAGCTTCGTACTTTAAGAGTTGTGTTACATGCCCATGTGAAATACGGCGCTCAGCAATCCAATCTTGAAGCTCAGGTAGTAGTTGCAACATTCTTAATCGACTTGTAATAAAAGTTCTGTCTTTATTAACCTTTTTCGCAATCTGCTCATGTGTGTAACCATTTTCAACATATTTCATAAAAGCATTTGCTTCCTCAATTGGCGTCATCTGTTCCCTTTGAATATTCTCAATGACGGACAGGTGAAAAGCATCATCATCGTTTAATTCCTCGACAAAAGCCTGAATCTCCGCAATTCCAGCTAGTTTAGCCGCTCTGTATCTTCTTTCACCTTGAACAATTTCATACGTTCCATTTAATGGGCGCACCATTATTGGTGACATTAGACCATCGCTTTTAATAGACTCTGATAGCTCGATTAAGCTTTCCTCGTCAAAATGTTTTCGTGGCTGATTAGGATTTGTCCTAATTAAGTCCATTTCTATTTTCTGTAAGTTTTTCAGATCATTCTTCATTTTCCCATTCCCCCTGGTTTAGTTGTGCCTTCGTGTTAGATTATAGATTCGTATTCACAAAACGTAAACGTCAGTAAAAAATAAAGGACACCATCACAGTGTCCCATCCCCCTTCTCACTCTTGAATAAACTCCACGTTCATAACCTCAATGTCTACTTCTCTACGTTGTGCATTTAGTAGATTCATATTTCCCCTTAGAATCATAAAGTCTTGGAACTCTTCGAATAGCTCTTTCTCACTGATGCCGTGTGCGATATAGTCAATCCTCATTGATCCTACTGCTACGTTTACTGCTTCGATTGTTTTCTCCATTTCCCATTCCCCATTCATTAGTATATTTGTTGGTGCGATTGCTGCTACGGTTAGAGTGTAAAAAAATTAATAGTGAATCCTAGCTCATTATTTGAGATACATCCAAGATAGATAAGTCCTGTCAAAATACTGTTTACAAAACTCTCTTTCATCGCTACCATTTGAATCAATTTCGACTAAATCAGCTACATAGCTCCCCAAAATCTGTGAAATTGTAATATTGTAGGCTCCTGCGAACTGTTGCAAAGCCTTGTACTGCTCTTCGTTAATTTCAACTGTTAATCGTTTTGCCATTGTTATCCCTCCTTTTAATTTCCCCAAGTTGCAATTAAGCAGATTGCATACAGTAAAAACGTGATGGCTGGAAACACTAGCCAATATAATTCCCCTTTGCAAGCTACCTCATCATCATCAAGCCATATTCTTCTGAATGGTAGATACATAGATTTTAGAATGAACACTTGCCAACCTCCTTTACGTTTAGCGTTTAACTTTTAACGTTGTATATAACTTATCACGTATTACGTTAAACGTCAAACACTTTGCGTAAAGAATTTTTTATTGTATAATAAACTCAACTCAAAAGGAGTGATTAAATTGAATTTCACGGTGAATGTAACCTTAGACAAAACACTTAAAGAAGCTGATATATCAAGGAATGCTATCGCTGTTGAAGGTAAAATTAGACCTGCTACAATCAGCGAGCTGTGCAATGGCAAAAGTAAGTCAATCAGCTTTGAAACTTTAGAACGAATAGTGGACGCATTAAATCGCTTAGATTCAAGCAGATTACATAAAATTGAAGACGTGATAACTATTCAGTACGATAAGAAGGCATAAACCACTCAAGCTCTGTGTGGCTCTTTACAGCCATGTAGGAGCGTTCTATGCCAATAATGTGTCTTTCTATCAATCTTGAATAAACACCGCTGTAAAAGCCTGTCAGACTCCTGATGGGCTTGTTCTGCGTTGCTTTGAGTGTTATTGACAATGCTTGCATACTGAGAGCTTCTAATTCAGACACTTTGTCCGTGTAAATGCTGAAACGGAGCATCTTGATGGATTGTGCTTTATAGATACCAAAAAGTTTGGAAATTAAATTTTGATCCACCTTCCCTATCATTGACACGATTCTTTGTTTGAAGTGGCTGTAAAAGCACTGTAAAGCTTCAGGATACGTATTATCTTTTAATCTATTAGTTTTTTCTGGAGCTTTAGGTAGAGCTTCTTGGTGTGACAATTCCGTGTGACATTGTGGTGTGACATCAACAAAAACAATGGCATTAGTAGACTGTCTCTTATCTCCTTTAGCCCTCTTTAACTTATACTGCTTGATAAATCCTAGTTGCTCAAACTTTAAACAAGCACGAATAACAGTTCTTCTGCTTATCCCTATCATTTCTGCAATCTTAGACTTAGATAGATACGACAAACCAAAATACTTTGCTGAGTATCTACTTAATACATCAAGCACTTCTTTTTCTGACTTTGTAAGCTGATCGTTAAACTGCTCACGGATGGCTGCAATGTTAGCATTGTGATCCTCAATTGATTTAAATGGCTGAAGAGTTTTGTAAGTGGATTCGGTGTTTAGTAAATATGTTGTCATTGTAAATGCCCTCCAGTGGCACAGACAAATCAAAAAGGAGTCTCCACTAAACAAAGTGAAAACTCCTTGCCATTCTCCTTGAATATCCCCTACCAATTTGATAAGATAGATACATCAAGAAGTTATGTAGGTGTTATTCACTGGTGCGAACAGTGGGATAACGGTTCTTATTGGATTGCCGTCCAGTTCGAACACGCATGACTTCTTTATTTTTTGTCTTTTTATGTGCGTAATAGTAGCCAAATTAATTAGCCCTTTTAGGCACATCCTCTCAACCCTTGATATCATTGAGTTTTCAGCAAGGATGCGCTTGTCTACTATTGTATTAATAAAAGCTTCGCACCCTTTCTGATCAATTGTACTGGAGTGCTTTGTGACGTTCGGAATGGCAATTAACACTAAAACTGAAATAATGAGCAAGACGATCATCATTTCAATTAACGTAAAACCTTTTTGTGATTTTATCGTAAACATTGGTTTCCTCCCTTAAAAAGTGTTAAATAAATCGTATACGGGTAATAGTAGCGCTAAATAGGCAGCTAAAATGCAAAGCGCTAAAATCGTAAAAAGGGAAGGCTGTAACAAGGACAGCCACTTTGTTAACTCCTCTTCTATCGTTTGATGCAGGTGGTCACTGTAGATCAGCAACTCTTTCCCTAAGTGTCCTGTATCAGCACCATGTTTCGCATAAGCACTTAATTCTTTACGTAAACCGTTCGTCAAACGAATCGCTTGATCTAACGGTTCTCCATAAATGACATAGCCTTTTAATACTTTAGCAATTTCACTTACTAACACATCGACTTCTTGATTTGCGAGTATTGCGAGTGCATCTTGCATGGAAATGCCGGAGTCTAGAAGACTACCTATTTCACCCGCAAAGTCCCTCGTCTTAATTTTAGAGATTAGCGAACCAATAATAGGTAGTTTCATGATGAAGAGTATCTGCTTCGCTGGCGACATTCGGCGATAAAAGACCAACACGACACAAACGACGAAAATTGTAGTGATACTACTCGCAATAACAATATCCGGCATTTTCGAAACAATGATGGGTAATACTGAAACGAGTCCAGTTGCATCATCATTTCGAGTCATGGACAACAGTTGCATGTTCGGCAAGAAGTAATTTCTAAAAGCTACTAACAACACCGCCATGAAAAAGAAGAGTACGAGTGGATACAAAAGAATGCTTTTAAGTTTCTTCCTTCGTTGCTCTACCATTTGCAACCGAACTGCAATGCCTTCTAGCGCTTCCGCTAATCTTCCGTCTACTTCTGAAATGACGATTGGCAAAAGGATACTTTTCGAAAACCCTAAACGAGAGAGAATAGCAGAAACTTCCGCTCCTTCTTTTAAGTCGTTTTCAATTGAACGAAGCAATTCATCGTATTCTTTATGGTGGTGTGGGATTAACAAAATTAGACCTTCATGAAACGTGTAACCTTCCTTCAGCAAGCTGGCTAAACGTTTCAGAAAAACCGATTGATTGATAATTTGTTTAGTCGGTTGGCTGATTCGTCTGAGTACGTGTTTATTCATAGAAGTCCCGCTTGTCTGTTGAGTATTTTTCCATGACGGCTTCCAATCTGATTTCAGGAGGAACAGCTACCTTTTCTCCATTCACAATACTATCAGCCATTTTTTCTAACAATGCTCCTTGTACAATTTCAAAGATTGCTTTCGTTTGGCCATTCGGTTGTTGGATTAAACGCTGCGAAGAAATACAGACAATTGTTTGCCTCAATTCTTCCGCCGTAATGCCGAAGTCCATTAAACGGAAAAAACAGCCTTCAGGATCTTTCGCATGCACTGTCGTTAACACGAGATGACCTGTCAGAGACGCTCCGACTGCCGTTTTTGCAGTTTCAGCATCTCGGATTTCACCAATCATAATAACATCTGGAGAATGTCTTAAGATTGCTTTTAGTCCTGCTGCATACGTCATGCCAGATTGCTCGTTCACTTGAATCTGCAACAAATGGGAATGATTATTCTCAACGGGATCCTCCAATGTGATAACGTGTCTCTCCATTTGATTGACAGTATAACGGTTAATAAAACAATGTCATTGATTCTCTTTTGCCAGTCAAAATGTTTTTCTCATTTATAATAGAAGAAAAATAAAAACCACCAACTCTAATTATGAGTGCGGTGGTTTTCTTCTATTTAATCATAAACAGCTCCATTAATTCTTCAGTACGATTTTTGAGTCGCGCATTTAGGTACCGACGTTGGTCTTCGTAACCTTGATAGATGAATGTGTATGTAGTGAACGTTTCTTCAGACTTTCCTTTAATTAGCTTCATTTTGTTTTGACGTAAATAGTCGGATGATGTTTTCAAGTCTTTCTGCACACGTTCCAGTGCCTTATCTACAAGCTTAATATATGGATCGCTGAATTTACAACAACCTTTTTCAAATGCCTGACGATCTCTGGATAATATCGTCAACAGCATAGGCATGTATATTAGATTTTCAAAATGCGGAAGTGCTTCTCCAGGAATCAACATGATTAAATCACTCTGCTTTCTTTGGTCACTACGGGTACAAGTGCCAATACGTTATTGATAGTGAATGTGCGGTTAGATCTATGCAAATGACAGTATGCACGAAATGACACTTCGCCAACCTGCAACACTTTGATTCGCCGTTTGCTAATCGACCCATCCTTGGTGACATACATCATATCCAATACCTCACCAAATTTAACCGATCTCTCCAATGTTTTACGCACACTCGTTCCCTCCTTTTTATTTATTATAGAGAACGAATGTTTGTATGTAAAGAGAAATCAGATTTCACCCAAAGGACTATTGGCTCATTTTTATAAAAAGGACACAAAAGTTACTTTTTGTTGTTTACACGGGTAACATATGTGTTATAATAAGATTAAGAAAACAAACAAGGAGGAAAACAAAATGAAAAACGTCATGAAGAAAGCTTGGGAAATCGCAAAGGAAGGTTCGGCGAAATTCGGTGGTAAAGCAAGCGAGTATATTTCAGCAGCACTTAAAATGGCATGGGCAGAAATCAAAAAGGGGGCTAATCAAATGGCAGAATTACCGAAAATCGTAAACGTAAGAGCAAAGGAGCTTTTCCAGTCGGGCGATCAACCATCAATGCAGTACGCAAAAAGCAAAGCTGAACATGAGTTTTCCATACTTATCACCAACGCAAAGAAAATCAATGCATCAAGCGGAAAGCAAGTCCTTCCAGTCGAAAAAATCTATGAGTTGACAGAAAAATCATCAGTAAAAGATTATTTAAAATTTATGTCACAAGTCGATTTAATGGCAGGCAACCTGTCTAAATAAGGAGGAATTACATTGACACACACAGAAAAAGTAGTTGATATGATAAAGTGGCTACTCCACAAATCGGATTTAACGTACTATCGCATCCACAAAGATACAGGCATTCCCAAAAATACTCTCGCTCGATTACAAAAGGGCGAGAGTGAGATACACAATATACCACTAGCAACTGCTTTAAAATTAGAAAAATACTATTTAGAGGAGATGGGAAAAATGGAAAAAGTGACTTTTGAAGGAATCGAGTACACATTGACACAAGAAGCATATCTGACAGGGACGCATGGCAACCCATATTACGAAGCGTCAGGCATTGATGCAGACGGGAATGAGGTCACAGTCACTTGGGAAATTAAAGACCACTGGTTGGACAAGGACGGGATTTTAAACGGACTGCTGGAAGACGAATCAGAAGCCTGCGACTGGGATAATCCTATGAGTGTGGAGTGCATCTGATGACGGGCAATATAACGGCTGGCGATCGTTTTGGTCGCCTTACCGCACTACAAAAAACCGATTTACGGAAACGGGGTAAAATTGTGTGGGCTTGCAAATGTGATTGCGGCAAATATATCAATGCCGTATCAACTGATTTAACTGCAGGAGACACTCAATCATGCGGATGCCTTAAAAAAGAAATGGAAGAAAAACATTTGCGAGAAAAATATGATGAGAAGCGCGTGAACGGTGTTGCACTGCAATTATTTAAAGACAAAGAACCGCGTAAAGACAGTAGTACGGGTTATCGTGGAGTTAGTAAATATTACACCCGAAAATCCAAAGAACTACGTTATCGGGCTTGGATTACTGTTGATGGTAAGCAACACTATAAGTCGGGATTTAACACAGCGGAAGATGCTTATTATAAAGGTCGTTTAATGTTGGAGGATTTGCATCTACCCAAAAAATAAAAAAGCACCCTATCCAATAAAGGACGGGGTGCTATCACTCTTCTTATTTTAGGGATATGTTTACGTGAATGAAGAGTATATTAACTCTATCACTGACTGATTATTTATGCAAATTAATTTAGTAAACGTCCCCGTTATATCAAATCTTAGTATCCGAATTAGGCATAAACCGCGTGTGCTTTGCAAAAATCCACTGGTCGCCACCGCCATTAAACCAGCCGTTTTCTAAAGCATATACTACGTACTTTTCACCAGCGTTTAGATTTCGGATGATGCTGCTCGTGTAGGTCGGCTCCTTGCGCAATACTGTGTTATCCAGTATTTCGACTATTCCTATACCACGATTGCTAGGTGTATTGACTGTAATTCCTCCTGTTGGCTTATTGTTTTTCTTTGCCTTTAAACCAAAGTATGCCGCCAAACCGTCTGCAATTGCATATCCTTGCGCCTTTAATTTTTCGGAATCACGCAACGCCGTTATATCGGTTGTACTGTCCATAAATCCACCTTCTGTTAAGATAGCTGGCATTTTTGAATAGCGCACCATGTACCAATCAGCACGTTTCACTCCGCGATTACGCAAGCCCATCGCATCGACAATTTGTGGATTGATGATATTTGCTAATTCAACAGATGCTTTGCTTGCATTATTTGAAACGAATGTTTCTACGCCCCCATGATTGCCCCAAACTGCTTTCAGCGCGTTATGGTGAGCCGATACTAATGCATCCGCTCCCCAATCGTTCGCTTTTTTAACTCGAGCAACTAGTGATACATCCGTCTTACCAGTAGGGTCGTCAAGGCGAAGGATTTGCACATCTTGATACGTGTTCAAGCGTTCGATACATGCGAGTATGACTGCATTGTTAAATGACCACTCTCTCTCTCCATCAGGTGAGCGTTTGCCTGGTGTATTAATTCCGTGTCCGGCGTCTAGCGCGATTTTGACCATATTATTTCATCCCTTTCTTTTTGGCTCTTTGTACCGCATAGCCTGCTCACTATCCTCCATACCGTCCGTTGTCGGATCTACTACGACCCCAAGAATGACAAGCAAGGCAAATACCGCATTAATAAAATTGGCTGCCTCGTCACCTATTACATTTGCTGCTAGTTCGTACCCAAACCATCCGGTCACAATCTGTGCGACCAACAAAAAAGCCGGCACCATAGCCAGCCAGAAGTATTTATTCTTCAATCTTACTTTCCAATTAATTTTCATCCTTTTTTTCCTCCCTTTTTGCTAATTGGTGATGTAAAGCTTCATTTTCCTTCAATAGCTCCTTTTTATCGATTCGATCGAGCATTGGGTGTCGCGCGAGTCGATGATCCTTACCAGAAGGATCGCGGTGCATTTTTTCCAGTGCATTAAAAAGAACTGCCGGTATCGGCAGCCCCATCTGTGCGCAATTTTCTAACACAGATAACCCTTCATTGACGATAAAGAATGATGTGACACCTAAGATAATCAGACTGTTAGGGTCTTGCCCTACTGACATGACCATATACTCGACTGCCGCAGCCATTCCAATCATGATAAATACACCTATCTTTTTTACGACACCAGCAAAACCGATAGTGCTATCCCACGACTTCGTTATCCAAGACCTCATTAGACCTGTAACAACGTCAAGAAGCATAAAGAACACGAGGACTACAACCGCTTCATTGACTACATCTATTAAGTAGATGATGAAGCTTATCACAAGTGCTCCAATACCTTTAATACCTGTCATTTCCATCCGCGTCACCGGTACTCTCTCCCTTCCGCATTCAAGTACCCCCTTCCCTTTCTCTTTATCGAAAATAATAAGAACGCCCGTGCGGACGTCCTTAAATCGGTACTATCTTTTTCCCGTAACCATCAGCAATAAGCATTAGATCCACATCATCTTTAAGTCCAAGCAATTTCGGATTTGAAAAAACTTGTTTGTAATCCAGTCTACCTTGCTCAATACCATCTGCTAAATATAACGCCATATTTGACATCTCCAATCTCCTCAATAATTTAGTAGTATAAAATCTACAGCTGATTTTAATTTCTCTAATTCTGACGGCTCTTGTGGACGATTCTTGATAGCATCAATCTCACTCTCCGTTAACCCCTCAATCCATTCCGTGCCAGTCCATTTCGGACGATAAAAACCTTCTGGAATAGGCTTGGAAATTAAATTCAAAGGTAATTCTCCTACTTTTTTATAATCGAAAACGACGGGCTCTAAAAAAAACCCGTCATCATCAATTTTATAGAATTGTATCTTTTCCACGCCTACGCCTCCGCTTTAAATCGGATGCCATCTAACATCACCCGACTAGTAACTGTGGTATAGACCGTTACCATCCCTGATGGATATACTTCAATTTTTGCGAAATCGCCAATCGTAAATCCACATGGAACAATAAACAACATCTGCTTACTCGGACGATAGCCCTCAGGTAAATAAAAGACATGACCTGGTTGTCCGTTTTTCACCGCTCCGCGCAACGTAACAAATCCCATCGGGTCAATCATGTATTGAGCGGGATAGTAACTAGCACTATACGTTACCCAACCATTTGACAATGGGGGCGTGATAAATGCATCCGTCTGTATTTTAGGTACTTGCAACAAAAAATCCACTCCGTCAGCTTCATGCTTCGTCGCATTTAAGCCTTGAGTGGATAGGCTAGCATCACTTAACAGCTTGTCGTGGTGTGCTGTACCTGGAGCGTATACAAACTCTCTTATACGTATGACGCCATGATCTAACTCAATTCTATTGCGCCTGCCTTCACCAATATTTTCAGAAATGATTAACGAGCCAGTAATTGTGCCGCTAAATACTCCATCAACTGTGTGGAGTTTGCCGTTTGTATCCACAAAATAGACATCTACCCATGGCGAAGTTGAATTGGCACGACGCTGTATAAAGAATCCTCTTGTGGCGTTTTGGACTATTCTCACCAATCCATCCCCACGTACAGTTAATACGCCATCAGTGTTAGTGATGCTCGTGCCATTGTACGTCTCTCCGGCCATGATGGCGTTTGCCTGAGCGTAGGCTTTAGCGTCTGCCAATGCCAAATCATATGCGGCTTGACTAACCGTATTGGCGTGTTGCTTTGCGCTGTTTTCCGCATCGGCAATTGATTGCTCGACGTCTTCGGGGGCTGGTGTCCAGTCTGTTGCCACGTTTCCTTTTTCGAGCTTGACTTCTTGAATCTCAAACCAATCCGATGTTGAGAGTGCGGACTGTCTCGAAATCATAACGTATGACCCCGTAGAAGCTCCGGTTAAACCACTTGCTACAAATGTTATACTAACTTTCTTAAATTCTGTCTGAGATGCGACAATAACAGAGCCGATGGATTGATTAGCAACTCCAGTATTAATGATGTATATATAATTAAGCGACTCGATATTGCCTCTTACCAAAAATGATAAAGTGTATATCTCACCAGTCTTAAGTTGAGTTTTTCTGTTTTTTATTGATTGCTGTATTCCGAAGGTTGTTGTTGTCGAAACTTTACTTGTTGCTTTTACAGACTTAGTTCTGGCGCCGTCTGAAACTGATAACACAGCGTTGATATACTCTACCCAAACATCTTTTTCTGTCCCTAGTAGTAGATTTCTTACACCCACCGCCACATTGTCATACAACGGACTCCAAGCATAATCAGACGGCGTGTTGCTAGGCGTTGCCGATGTCTTATTGTGCGCCCAACCAATCCACCTCTTGCCTGCAGGACTAGCACTAATACCCGTCCCCTTGTCATCATCTGCATACATACGCCAACTGTAGGTAGTCACTCCGTTAGCACCCGTTTGTCCCGTCACATTGACAGGGTCAGTTGTGGTAGACGTATTATCCGTATAGGTGACTTTCGTGCGTACCCATACATACTTGCCGTCTGCCCAAGCAGGGACGGTTGTTGACCATGCGCCACCTGTGAGTACGGTTGGACTTGTGGAGTGGTAGTACTCCTCAATTACGGATGTGACGCCTTTTCCGTCTGCGCCATCTGCACCTGTTGCACCCGTTTCCCCATGCGTACCAATCACTCTCTTTGGCGTATCAGATGTTGTGTTATCGGTATAGGTGATTCTCTCATAATTCCACAAATATTTATTTGTTGGAGTGGTAGCAGGTGGCGTCGTTACCCAACTAGTAGGCGCAACCGTGTTGCTGTTAGATATTTGATAATACTCCACGATGTTGCTAATGCCCCGTCCTGATGAGCCATCAGCCGCATAGTTACCGATAATGACGGGCGTTGTGTTAATGGAAGTTCCATTTGTCAAAGTCGTTTTTTCGTAATTCCACAGATATTTTTTCGCGCTTGTCGGGTTCTGTACGGCAGTCGTCCACCCCGTCGTGGACGTAGTAACGCCACTTGACGAAGCGCTAGCAAGATAATAGTTTGTGACAGATGTAACACTAACGCCGTCTACACCGTCCTTGCCATCAGTGCCGTTTGTGCCGTCAGCGCCATCAAACACATTTGAGATAGTAATCTGAGCAGGCACATTAATCTTGTCATTCGAGACACTAACCATGTACATAGCTTTTTCGTCCACGTCAGTCGCTGAAACAGTTAACGTTTTTCCAGTAGCCGACCAACCTGCAACGGGGTAGCCGTTTTTGTCGTATTTTGACCAAACATACGTATATTTTGTGCCGTCAGCGTCAAATTCAACGCCGCTTAAAAGGGCGTTAGCGGTTAGCGTGGTTGAGCCTACTCCATTTTTAAAGATGGTACCTGATGACGACGTAACGGTGGCATATACCATATTAGCTAGGCGCTCGCTCATTGTGTTTTTGAGTGCAGCGATTTGTTTTTCCAAGTCAGCTTTGCTGTATTCAATGTAATTGCCAATCTTAAAATCTAATACTTTAGCGGTAGCGATATTCTCCACAGTCTCTCTTATACGCGCTTCTAAGTATAATGGGGGCGTATACCCGTCATCCTTAATTCGCACAGTCTGCCCAAGTCGCACACGCTCGTGTTCGTAGCCAAATACATGCTCTAGGCTGACTGCCTTACACTCGTATGTCACAATGGCTTCCACACGCTTTTTAAGTTCCGTTTGCGTCAGAGAGCGCAATCTCGCTTCCGTCATATCCTCGTCTGTGGAAGTAGGCTCATAGACTTGGATAAGGTGATTGCCATTGCGTCCCCATCGAGCGAGGGCATCCTTGTCCTCGACAAACACCTCTAAGCGTGTGCCATCCTCTCTGACTGGGCCAAGACCAAGTAAAGCCGTGACGATGTTGGACGTGTCCTCTACTCTACGGATGCCGACTAAGTCCTTGCCGTACTCAATTTCTTTGCCCTCAAATCCAGCTATGCGCTCGACTAAATCGACAAAGCGACCGATGATGCGGTTGCCTTTGACTTCCACGCGATAACGGATTTCCAACTCAAAAGTAGACGCGATTAATTTAAGTAGGCTGTATGGATCCGTGTGACTGTCTAATTTAATCGTGCGGAAACTGCCTGTATACTCAACTATACCCGGCTTCCATTCAGTAGCGTCCAATGCCGCAGTAAGAGCAGAAGCAGGAGTCGCTCCCGTCAAATCCAAATCCTGTGGTGAAATGACTTTTGCCTTTTGTAAGTCCACAAAGCTACCAAACGACCTAACTTCTTTTTCTGTGCGAATGTATTGACCTGCATTTTCGATAATGAACTCATAAAAAAAACCATCTGCATCTTGTACGAGCAAACGGTTGCGTTTTGTGAGTTTATCGAATTGGTCAAGTGCGGTCATCGTGAAGGTATAAAAATTTTCAATGCTTCGTGTCATTTTCGGCTCAATCACTTGCCCTTTTGACGTATCGAGCGTGCCGATAATCTTATCTGATTGACTGTCTAGGATATGAATTAAAGCCATCTATCTCGCCACCTCACTGCTGCTGATTCGATTGCGTCCATTGGTTCGGCTGTTAAATAATTCGCGCCGGAATTAATCGGGAAATACTTGCCGATAAACGCTTTTTCGTGCGTCATGTCCTCGCCGTTAAGCGTGATGACGTTTTTTGTGTGGTCAAACTCAACAATATCACCCGCACGAGCCACATAAGGTATACCATCAGGCACGTCGTTAATCTTAAACACCTTAATGTCATCAATACGTTGAGTCGTGGTAGGTGGAGTTGTACCGTGCGCCCATAACTGTGTCTGTACTTGCGTGATATTTGCTGTCGCAACACCTGCCGTATCCACCCACTCCCCACCAAGACGAGCGTGCCAACCATGCTCTGCATCATAACGTGCCACGTACGCTTTCCAAACGTTCCCCACGCGCTCAATCCGCAACATGCCGTCAAACTGATGCCACGTCCAATCGTTAGCACCACGACTATTGATGATGTCATGTCCGTCCTGCTCGTTACCCGCTACGATGCGCGCCCAGATGGCTGGGGAGTGAGGTGAGCGTTTAGTCATTAATATTTTAGCGACCACTCGATTGAGAGCATCTAACAACATGACCTCCACACTGCCGACTTGACCTTGTCCGCCGATTTGTCGCAACAAGACATCAAGACGAAAGTCTTTAACCGATTGCCCAATTGACTTTTTTAATGCAGGACCGCGCCAACCGCTGCCCGTGCCATAGTCAGTCGCAAAAAAGCTATAGCCATCCGTCCGCATGACGCCTGCTATTTGTCCTCCCTCGACTGTGGAGGTAGCGCCCCAACCGACTGTAGTGCCCATCTGGTCCCAAAAAATGCGCTCTTCACGCACAAAAGGGACTTCGTTGAGTTCTCCGTAGTTGCCAATCAAGTTAACCTCTTGGCCGTTGCCGATTGCCACAAATGTCGTATCCTTTTTGATATTGATGGTCGTGATTGGATACGTATCCGCTGTGCCTTGGTTGATGATTGGATTGTTGTCTAATGGTACGGATTTTTCGGGACCGTAAAAATACGGATCTAGCATTGTTAGATATATATCTGCTTCGCCGTCAAACCAAGTTACTGCTTTGAAGTCGTAAGGCGCACTTTGCACAACCCTCAAAATCCTGTCCGGTTTATAATCTCTTACAATTTCAAATTCTTCTTTGCTGTAAAATAAGTCGTACACCACGCTTTTCAAATCTTCTAACTCGCTGTCGCTTTGCGTTTCAATTTGTATTGAGACAACAACTTGTCTTTCTCCCTCGGTGGATTCCGACTGCAAAGAACCATTCATACCTTGCACGTGAATTAATTCCCGACGCGGATTAGGGGAGGAAATTTGAATATCCGACACCCAAATACCTAACGAATGTAGATCGTACGTCCGGCTGTTTTTTATAATCGAAAAATTTAATGGGCTTTTCACTTATTTTCCTCCCCTCATCGCATCAAATCATTTTCTTTTTCAGCATAATCGATGCGTTCTTTAACAGGCTTCCAAACTACCTTTCCGACAGCTCGACCATCCATAATGACGTCACTAGCTTCAATGACGATGTCTTGTTTTGGGGCAATTAAACCGGATGCGCCATTTGCAAGCTTATTTTGCTGTTCTGCTATTAATCTAGCAATACGAGCGGCATGGCTGCCTTCAAATGGCACAATAGCTTCAGCGACGTCCCCAAATCCTGCATTTCCTGCAACGACAGGCTTCGTGAATACACCACCAGTCTTGAACCACTCAATACTAAAGTCTGGCCATGGGATATCCTTACCTAGTATTTTCTTGGTTTTCATTTCCACGCTGACTTTCGGCAGTTTTGGTTTAGGGATTGTGATTTTCATTTTGCTGAATGCTTCTTTAATCGTATCGATGATACCTAAAACTGTCTCTTTTGCCGTATCAATAGGATCCGTGATTGCCTTTTTGATTTTATCGAAAGTATCTTTCGCCTTAGTTAAAATCGAACCGACCTTATCATAGAATCCTGTTTTCAAGGCTTCGATGACAGTTAAAGCTGTATTTTTAGATTCGGTGATTTTTGAAGTGATGGCAGTCTTGATATTTCCAAAAACCGTGGACACGAAAGTTTTAATGATATTAAATGCGTTTGTAAAAATCATCTTCACATCATCCAATAGGAAACCAATTGTTTCTTTAATCAACGCTAGTTGCTCGCTTGCAATTTCCTTCATTCTTTCAAAATCGCCCGTGAATAAAGCCTTCAAGAACTCCAATGCGTTATTGAATGTTTCTTTAATATAGCTCCAAACAGTGTCAATGATATTCCGAATGCCTTCCATGACCAACGAAACATTGTCTTGGATACTTCCAAAATTAACGCCGATTAGATTGGATAGATACTCCATAGCAGTGGTGAATATCGTCTCTACGGTACGCATGACATTATCGATTTTCGTTTTCACGGAATCCATTGCTGTTGTTATTAACACTTGCAAACCAGTGAATATTTCAACCGCTTTAGTCGAAATAGTATCCCAATTCCTGTATAATGCCACACCGATTGCAATGAGCGCAGCTATGATAGCAATCACTAAACCGACAGGACCCGTTAATACTGCAAATGCGGCTTTTAACCCTGTAATTATAGGACCGAGCTTCGCAAACAATGAAACCACCTTGCCGACCACCAGGATAGCCGAACCGACAGTACTCACCAAAGTCCCGATCCATAACACAAGCGGACCAATTGCCGCTGCTATTGCCGCCACGACGATAATTGTTGTTTTCATATTGTCTGAAAGCCCCATGAACCATTCAACGGCACCTTGTAGCATTTCGATGAGTCGCAAACCGACTGGCAATAAAAGTTCTTGGAGCATGCCGAATAAATCAGCGCCAGCCGCTTTCAAGTTATTCATTCCGATTGAAACGCTGTCAATCGGGTCTTCCATCCCCTCAAAGGTTTGGTCTACTGCTCCTTGTGCATTTGTAGCAGCGTTTGCAAACTCATCGAATTCAAAAGCTCCATTTTTGATGGCATCATACATACGAGTAGCGCCTTTTGTACCAAAGGTTTCCGCTGCAAGCTCAAGCGCTTCAGTCTCGTCTTTCGCGCCTTTCATTTTTGCGATAGTCTCTTCCAGGCCTTCTTGCATTTTTTTTCCGTCTTTTGCGAATTCAACTTGCGCCCTGGAAAGGTAACTCATAGCTGTTGAGGAATCGATACCTGCTTTTTCAAAATTCCCCATGACTTCTACAGATTGGGCGAAATCAAGACCCATCGCTTGTAATTGGGGAGCGCCTTTCGTGACTACTTCGAATAGTTTATCCGTTGATTGCCCGGTATTTTGGGCAGTCTTTGTAACGCTATCAAGAACCATATCTAAATCTTCAGCTTCCAAATTAAACATGGACATCGCTTGCTTTGATTTAATGGATGATCCAGCTACGTCCGCACCATTAATATCAGCAAACCGCAACATCTTCACAGAAGCATTGTCCAACTCTTCGCCCATCAGAGCAAATTGAGTATTAACTTCCCCTACCGCATCGCCAACTTGTTGTGCATCGAATTTATTATTCCGATAGACATTATCAAAGCTTTTTTCAAGCGATTCCAACACTTCGCCTGTCGCACCAGTTTTGGAAACGATGGTATCAAGTCCATTGTCAATCTCTTCCCATGCAGACTTTGCCGCCACTCCTATGCCAACGATTGGAGCGGTTATTCCCGCAGACATCCTTGCCCCAGCATCAGTCATACCGTCACCGACGTCCTTCATCTTGGAGCCTACATTGGATATCTTTTCGCCCATTTCATCAATCTTACTCGCTGTATTTCCTGCTTCAGTTTGTTGGTCTTTAAGCTTACGATTCGTGAGCTCGATTTCATTGGCGAGTTTCTGTTCATCGATGCGGGCATTGTCCAACTTCTTCGCCATGTCTTCAGCGGCTTTGGAGTTCTCTCCAAACATTGACTTCGCTTGTTCATAAGCTTGCTCGTGTTCTTGAACAGATCGCTTTGCGACATCGTGTTTTTTCGATAAAAAATCCATCTTCGCTTGCAGTTTTTCGGTTTCAGTCGCAGTCAGTTTCATTTGTTCGGATTGAAGTTTAAACTCACGACTTATTGTTTGAGATTCTTTTGTAAGTTCTTTGGCTCCCTTTTTAAAGTCGTCATTAAACATTTTGACGGTAATTTTAGCTTCAGGATTTTTCGACATTTTCTCACCACACTTTTACCCCGTCGTTCTCGGGTTGTTTTTCCACGACTCGACAGCCACCATGCTATCCATGATTCGATTAAATGAGGGCAGTGGACTATACCAAAAGATGTTCTCGTCCATGCCAATCGTCACTACACACCATGCATACAAGTCCTCCACACACTCAAATTCAAGTTGTGGAGGTACTACTTTTTTCCGCCTTTAGGTTTGCTAGTAGATTTGCTTAATCCCGCTTTGAATTTATTAGGTTTGTTAACGTTTTGGAAATTGCTCATTAGCACTTCGACATAGATGCCCATAGTTGTTTCAAAGTCTTCGTCAAACAGTTCCTTGAAATCTTCATTGTCAAGATAGTCGTCGGTTTTTGCGCCTACATAAGCTAGCCAAATGATATCTTTCATCCGATCCAGGGTTAGTAATTCTGTTAAAGGCAAGACTTTTGATGAGTCCATTTCGCCGTTTTTCGTGACCGATTCAACAGTATCCGCCCCCATTAGCGCAAACAACGCGAACAACTCTTGTTCCAAACCTTTTTCGAGAATGCCGTATTGTTTTCCGACTCGCAGTGAATGATTGTTGAAATACAAAGGATGGCGTTCAATGTTCGTCACTACTCTTTCAAATTCACCATTCACTTCTTTGATTTCATACTCTTTTAATTCGATGACAGTCAATTTACTCATGGTTAATTCCTCCCTATTGTCCAAATAAAAAAAGCCCACCTAAGTGAGCTTTCTTATGGTCCTGGAACTACTTCTACTAGTTCTCTATTAAAAGCTGTATGCCATTTTGTTTCGATTGTCGGGTCTTCCAACTCGGCAACGATTGCTTCGTAATAGAAAAAATTTAACTCGTCAGCAAGTGACGAAAATTGGATTTCTAACATCGCTACTTCTTCAACCCCTGATTCTAATGGCTGAATTTTAAAGCCTGCTGTATTTGAAGAGTTAGGGAATGCCATGAGCTTCTTATTGTCTTCAAATTCATCTACTGCCGTCACAGTCAGAATGAAATCTTTTCCTTTGGTTAGTGTCCCTGCAGCCCAGATGCCAGGCTTTAAATCTTTGTTAGTTAGTCCGAAAATGTCACGGGCGACAGCTAATGGGATATGTCCAGAAAGGGTCATGTTCAACTTTGAAGTTTTGGTTTTCGATTTCATTGTTCGCTGACCGCATTTCTTCTCAATCGTAAAGTTCTCACCTTCTCCAGATAGCGATCCAACACAACCAAATGGCTTACCTGGATCGTATGTGCCTGAAGATGTTTTAAATTGAATTGACGCTTCGGTGATGTCTGTCGGATCAAATTCTGTTACAACTTGTGCCACCATTAAAGTACCTCCTCTATTCTTTCAATTAGTTTTTGTTGCGTGACTTCAACTAGGTTAGGTAGAGCTAAGTCACGACCTGTTTCCATAAAGTGATGAGCTACATGATTTCGAGGTCCACGACCCTCATTTGGAAAAACCAAGTAGCCGAAGCTTCCGGGTTTGTTTGCCGCTCCGCCTTTTGCTTTGATAGTAATCTCAAGATTGCCTAAATCTTGTGTTGACCATTTGCTGTTTTTTGCGTGAGCTCCCCTTCTTTTTGCGGATATCGGAATGAGGGCAGTAATAGACGGTTCAATCGTTTTTTTACCCTCATCTTTTAATATCTGGTTCAGTTCAGTTTCAATATCACTATCAATCGATTCTATCCGAGTACGCATTTCCTCAAAGGATTCAAAGTCGAATTCAAATTTTACACTCAACTTTAAACCTCCTTGTAAAATTCATCGATACCACATCGACAAACCGATTCGCATTGGCATGACGGGCACGGAACTTTGTTGAATTATCAAAAATGACATTTGGTACGCCTTTGACCGTAACAATCACATCCAACGTAGTTTCATCTACATCCGGGCTGTTCTCCAAATACAAGTCAACCGTGAATTCCTGTGATAACACAGTGGCGTTTTCCTGCTTCCCGACAGGGCCCATCTTCATGACCATTAAACGATAAGGGGTGCCGTTGTCGTATTCGGCAGTTTTTTCTTCCGGTACCTCATCCTCATAGAGGGGGATGTCTGGGAAATTCCCTTCCAATCCTTCCACGATGAGATTCTTAACCTTTCGCATATACACCTTAGCCGATTCGTTCACTAACAACACCCACCTTCTGCAAATACCAAAAAAGCTGTTCTTTGTTACGATCACGATCTACTTTTATCGTTTCGTATTTAACACCTTTCAGATGCACGACTAATTTATTGATTAATTGAGATTCCATGTGAAATGGGTACATGGTTTTCACTTTCAAATCGAGAGTGCTACCTAACGCATCCACAAGTTGATAGTCTTGGTCGCGCGCACTCATTTCGGTGAAAGCCATAGTTCCTTGCGATTCGAATACCTTTCCTATGGTTTTTTTTCCATCATATTGAGTTACATCACGACCATAAGTTAGGAAACCGTCATTATACGGATCATGCTTTACCAAGACGTTCACGCCTTTCAGCAACTGCAGTGGATAGTTGCAAGTTGATAATCTCGTGTCGGAAATTATTTTCGAATTCTTCTGCCGACCGATTGTATACGTATCGACACCTTTCGAGAAGTAAGTGCTTAGCTTGTCCGTCTTTGAAAAAATCTAAATCGGCACCAGTGACCGACTTGAAGTATGATTTTGCGCGATCAATTAATTTTACGATGTCTGTGTCTTCTTCAACCCAAGTGATACGTAAATGGTTCTTTACTTCTTTCAACAATTCATCAGCAGGAGTCATTGAATTCACTCCTTAGATTTTTTTGATTTAATTTCTTCCAAGAATGGTCTATTGTATTTGTTCTTCTTTGTCGTCAATTCCTCAACGCGTGCTTTGGTTGCCTTATAACCTTCAGCTGGATAAATGCCATTAGCTTCGTAGATTAAGTCATCGTGATTCTTTTCTCGAAATCTCTCCAACACTTTGTATTTCATTAATAACACATCCTTTCTTTAATCAAAAACACCCGCCCGATTAAGGGGCAGGTGGTGGATCAGCAGGACCATCGAACTTTGTATTTGTAATATCAAATACAGTGAATGAATCAGCATCCAACGGACGTCCGTTTGCAAGTTGACGGACAAGGTACAAACGTTGGTCTTCAATCATGCGAAGTACGTCTGTAGATTCCAATTTGGACTCTCCTGCAACTCCCATGAAGTAGTCTTTTGGATTCCCCGCAATCATTGTGTCGGTCGGAACCGCAGGAGTTTGAATGATATCCAAGCCAGGTACAGAGAAGTTGTCATAAGACCAAGTGCCATCGTCTTTACGCTTTGCACCTAATGAGAAAAACTTAGCTGCATAGTCAAGGGGATTGACAATAAGAGTCACACCTTGATAGCGACGTGTCCCTCCTTTTGTCGTAGGAGCAAGAATCTTTTCTCCAATCGTCTTAGGTGTAAAGTCAGCAAGGACAATTTTAGCTTTATCCGGGTATGCTCCCGCAACAACTGCCCCATTTAAATCTTTAATCATTCCGATAGGCTTTTTGTTACCATCTCCTGTTACGATAACGTTTTCTAATTCAGCTGCAATTACCTCTGACAAGAATGCACGAACATAACGATCTAACCATTCGGGACCAAGCTCGAACATCGCCTTACAAACAACTAGGAAACCAGAAAGCTTGTACATACCTTGATCGATTGTTTCAAACCCGTGATCAACCATTTCTTTGATAGTTTCACACACATCTCCCCAAAACGCAGTCGTCGCTCCATCTTTACGTACAACCCATTGAGTTGTCGCTCCTACACGCTGGAAATTAACGCGGGATAGTAATGGATGGTCAATAGCCAAGTCCTCAAATACTCGTTCGTAAACAGTGGGAGGAACAAGAGCAGACACGCCATCAAAAGATTGAACGTCAATTGCCGCATTGTAGAATTTCTTTTCATCATTCGTTAATACGCGAACACCGCGAGAAGCTAATACACTTGCATCCCACTGTTGTTCGTTCGCTCGATTGGCTTCACGGATGGTTTGATTCATCATATCTTCAAAATGAAGGATGTTGTTTTCATAATTCTCCACAATTTTTTGAGCGACTTCGTTAGCATCGCCGCTTTCGAATGCCGCTTTCATTGCATTGATTTGTGATTCTTTGTCTTTCAATAATTCTTTGCGATCGAGATTTTTTACTCCTGTCATTTTTCATGACCTCCTGTTTTTAGGTAAATTAAAAACGCCTACTCGTTTGAGTTGCGTTTGAATTGATTCAATAAGTTTTTAGGTTCATCGCTTTTCGGCTTTGCTTTTGCAGCGTACTTCGCCAATAGAGTGTTGAGCACAGGTTCTTCAGGTTGTGCAGCTTCATCTACTTCCACATCAGCCAGGCCGAACGTAATTGCTTCATTAGCAGTTAAGAAGGTCTCGTCATCAAGCAACTGGACTAATTCTTCACGAGTGCCGACAAATCGTGGTAAGTAAGATTCAATGATTGTATCATTAATTTTATCCAGATCAGCAGCAACCTTACGCAATTCGTTTGAGTTACCGTAAGTAAACGTCCAAGCATTATGAATCATCATCATGCTTGTCTTTGGCATTAGTATTTCATCACCAGACATTGCAATTATTGATCCTGCACTTGCCGCAATACCATCGATATGGATGATTATTTTAGCAGCATGACCTTTTAGTTGATTATGGATTGCCAAGCCATCAAACACGTCACCGCCAAGTGTGTTAAGTCTTACATGTATAGTGCTTGCGTCTGTATCTTTTAAGTAATCCCTGACGTCTGCAGCACTCACCGATTCGCCCCACCACGAATCTCCAATGTCGCCATAGATGTATAAGGTGGCTTCATCACCTTTAACCTCTGCTTTGAATTCAGGTTTAATGTTAAGAAAAGGAGCTAACTTTTCGTTCTTGAAATATGGTTTACGCTTCATTCATTCTCACCCCCTCTCGCGGTCTGATTGCTTGATTCGTAGTTTTTCGTAATGTAATACTCTTTGGACCATTCTTCATTCAACGGTTCAAGACCGAGCATATCCCTGTTTTCGTCGGGGTTATGTGTGCCTGATGATAAAAATTTATCGACCGCATTCGCCATTGTCGTGATATCTATTGCCTTTATCAGAGATGTATCGACTTTTAAACGAGTACCTTCCAGGTACTCATCTTTCGTGTACATCTTGCTATTTATTTCATCCCCAATTAACTCAGCAATCGGATTAACACAAAACGTAAGGAAGTTGTCTGTCATGTCCGATACGTCAGCTACATCGCCTTTGAGAAGTCCTTTCGGAATGTGAAAAGCCATCGCCACAAAGTCGAATATGTCATCAATGATTGCGCGTATGTCTCTGCTGTCGGTTTTGTCCTTTTCAGAACGCTCCCCCGCTTCTTCCAATTCAATTCCTTCTTGCATCGGCCATAAAGCATCACCTTCAGCGTTAAAAAACTTCTTAAACTGCTCGGAAAACATTTCGGATAAGTCATCTTGATCTTCGTCCTGTTGAGAGAAAAGAGAACCCAATTTCGCAAAATACTTTTTACTGTTTTTCCGTTTGTAACTATTCATTCCTGCTGTTAAAAGTTTTGCATAAGATGCATACAAACCGTTAATCACTTCAAGGATGTTTTCGTTGTTTAACCTAAAATAAAAAACCTCACTTTCGTTGAACGACCGTTCAAGTGTGAGATTTCGAATAGTGACCTTACTGTAAATATTTTCTTTGATAGCGAATTCTTTTCTTTCCCAGTCATCAGCAATGTACAATTCATCATCCAACATAACGACTAATACTTCGTTGTCATAAAGTAAATTCGATGTCATTTCATGAATGAATTCTGAAGCGTTTTGGTTTTTGTTTGGTTTTACATTGAAAAGATAATGTATGTTTCCTTTTTTGATTTTACCTTTTTCTAATGTGCGAAAACGAGATTTCACTAGCGCGTTAGCGATTAAATTAACACTACTATCTATCGCCAACTTTTTGTAAAAAACTTCTACAAACAATTCAGATGAACACGCGTCAAGCATTACTGTGTTATCCGGTCCTCTCGCAAAACTCCAAAACCAATCTCTTAAACCCAAATAAATCACCCACCTTTCGACACCATTTAACGCATGGCTGCGAGATGTGTGGATCACCTTACCTTTCCGGCATATCGCCTATGAGTTGATAGACTGTAAAGCAAAAAGGATCACCACCTTAAAAGTTAATTGTTTTGTAAATTTTTAGTTTCTTCGGTTCTTTTAATTCGCCATCAAAATTCAAAGCGTGTGTGAAAGCAAAAAAACCGTCTGTTTTTCTTTTTTCTTTATCGATTTTTTTGTACTCAATATTGTCATTCCCTAGGAAATCCTTGTAGACATTACCCACGTACCAACGCATAAGAGGGTCATCAGGAAAAGCAATTGTGTGATTGATAAACATATCATCCAGGACAGGCGACAACTTGCTATGTGTAATGCGCCCACGCCTTACTACTTCGACTTCAAATCCTGCTTCTTGAAGTTTTGGACGCAGGATGCTCGCTCTGTAATCATCCATTGATATTTTTTTGATATTAAATATTTTAGCTTGTTCTAGATACCAATTAACCACTCGGTCGGGATCAATGGATTTATCATGAACAATTGTACATAACTCTTTACTCTTCGCTAACTCTATAATTTCCGGATTTATATCTTGTAGTTTTAAAGCCAAATGATGAATGAATGTATGTTGAATCCAATATCTTTTGCCGCCATGTTTGAATAACAAACCTACAGAACAAAAGTCTCGAACGTCCGCAAAGTCCAAACCACCGATTGCCGTAATTCCTTTTAATTCATCTGGTAAGGGTTGGTCAGTGGCCAATCTATCTTCATATGAAGCAACTTCCCGACGTACATCAATTTGAGGACGATTCATCCTCTTAGTCATTAACTCAACCCATAACGAAGCATTTAGCTTAGCGTTCTGATACTCTTTTTTAATGACTGCAAATAATGGTTTGTTGTACGGCAAGGACGGATTTGCCTTCTCCCAATTTGCAGGATCATGTACTTCCTCGTCATCATCCAGTTTGCAGATGAAGGGCAAGAAGCCGATATCATCAAGTTCACCATTCAACACCATTCTCGCTTTTTCTTTCAGATCATCCAGCGGACCACCCCGTACATATCCATCCGTTGTTGTATAGATGATGCGCGAATCTTTTACTTTACCTTGGGACGTAGTGTAGATATTGATATTCTTGTAATCTTCATATTCATGAGTTTCGTCGAAGAATACACAACCTGCGCGTTTACCGTCCTTTGTTCTGGCGTTTGAAGTATTGTACTTGATGACGGACCTTGTCTTCTTATGCTGGATTTTCGTTTTTGTCCATTTGAAAGCGCGCTTCAATTTGTCCGTCCACTTCTTGCTCTCCAAAACTTCGTGGACGTCATTGAACGTTCTTTCTGCCTGTTCTTCGGATGTGGCTACAATTTCAACATCGTAATTCTTCACCCCATTATGACTGGTGACCATATAAAAAGAATCGGCAGCAGCATAACCCGTCTTGCCAGCTCCCCTTCCAAGAAGCATCAATATTTCATTCCAGACTAAATCACCGGAAGTATATCGGACGCCGAACATCAACGCATTCAGAAATCTCTCCCATGGAAAGAAGATGAAGAAATATTTTTCTGGCACTTCCACAGATTTATTGATTGCTTCCTCATCAATCACCACATCGTCACGGTCAAGCGTTCTTCTTACATACGCTATTAAAAGTTTTTGTTCATGACACGTCCGGATTTCTTCTTTTTCGACCATGCGAATGTATTCATCGATATACGGATGATACTCATACTTCTTCAAAGCCGTCATCGTCATCAACTACATTCTTGTTCTCGTTCATCTTTCCGAAAAGATTGAAGAGTTCTTTGTATGCTGTGGTATATCGATTCATGGTCGTGTTATATGATTTTTGCGCTGGGTTTTCAATAAGCATTTGTTGAGAACCATTTTTAAATAAATACGTTGGTCCTTTTGTCTTGATCGTGTTTTCTAATATCTGCAGTTGAATTGTCATGAATGCGATCCGTTCAATGAGTTCCTTGGCTACTCCCCTTTGGTTATCGGATAGATCAAGGAATATCGAGTGCAATCTATCCGATTCTTTGGAAATTAATTCCTCCTGCTTCTTCTTGCTAGGTTTTGACATTTCTACCCCCTCCCCCCTCTTATGTGCGAAAGTCACAAAAATATTATTTCCCCTTGCCCCCTCCCGTTTCCGTCCCCCACAGGAAAAGTCGTTTGGTTTCGACCGGGGGGGATGTAGTAGTCAGGTGGCTTTATCGTTTGAGCAAACTTCTTACGCCTTCTTTGTAATTAGAAGTACGGATTGTTGTGTTGTTCAATTTTAAGGATTCCTTCAATCTGTTCTCAGCCGACTTTATAGCAAAAGGCATTAATATGCAGCGAATGCAATCACACTTCATTACCATCTCTCCTCGTTAACGAACTTGGGTTCCTTTTTAATCATTTCGTCTTTGCCATCAGCAATGTTGTGACAGTACACGCATAGATATTCTGTGTTACTTAACGACAAAGCTAAATGAGGGAACAACTTCACTGGCTTGATATGGTTTACATCCATTTTTGTTTTGCGGCCATGCTTGTTAATTGTTTCTCGTGTTGTCACTTTTCCTTCTAACTTGCAATGCTGGCACTCATAGTTGTCTCGTTTCATTGCTAGTTTTCGTAATTCACGCCATTCTTTCGATTTATAGAATTTTATTAGTTGTCCAGAGTTGATGAGTTTCATTAAGTGATCCGGTACTATCATGATCTACCACCCTTTCGAATTAGGTAAGAGAAGAACAACAGTACAGGAATGGTTACAAATATACTCATAGCCAACCCGATTACTATTAACGCACTACCCATTCGCTTCACTCCATATAAAAAGCCCACACCGTTTTCGGTATGAGCTTATCTGTTATTGTATTTCGATTTCTGCTTTTTTCTTTTCCTTAACTCCTGTCGCATTCATTCCAGTTTGGTTGAACGCGATTTTGGCATTTGCGTAACTTTTATCATCGTGAAGAAAAGTTATTCGCAAACCATTGACCTTTGTTTGGTCATAGTGGAAGTTAGAAATGTCCTTGATAATTTTCTCCAAGTCCTTTTCTTTGTATATCTCTTCTGTTTCTACAGTTACATTCATCGTTTCTTGCTGTGCAGGTTCATCATTTTTGATTGAATACATATCTTCAACATCTTTTCCTCCGCATGCAGCTAGCAACATAATGCACATGAACATTACTATTAGCTTTTTCACATTATCCCCTCCTGCTCCTATTCTATCGAATTAGACAGGGAAAGAAAACCTTACTTGCCAACATTAACAGAATAACATGCTTTTCGAATAACGACCTGCCATTATCCTGCCAAAAGTCTGCCATGTTTCTGCCGTGCTGGATCTATAATTTCATGTCAGTTACCTTCAAGTAGGAGTGTGTGTAATTGGTGCGTACTCGAAAAGCCTTGTTACTATCGCTTTAAACGCAATTTCTAATAATGAGTTACACATTCACTTTTTATAGAGAACCAATAAGCGTCCTTTTGTTAGATCTGTTTTGTTTGATAAGTAAATGCAGTAAATTAGGCAAATAAAAAAGCGTCCACTAAGGGACACTTTATAAGCCTTCGAATCTTTCCATTGCCTGATTGAGTGCGTCTTGTGTTACTCCAATATAACGCAGTGTGGTCTTCTCTTCTGTATGATTAAACAATTCCATCAACATGACAGGGTCTTTATACTTTTGATAGAAATGGTAGCCAAACGTCTTCCTAAGAGTGTGTGTTCCAATACTATCCAGCCCGACAAATTCAGCTGCCTCTCTCAATATCTTATAAGCCATACTCCTGCTGATCGGCCTGTTTATACCTTCCCTGCTTTGGAAAAGGTATTCATCATCGTCTTTGCCTTCCGTATACTTTCTTAATTCTCTTCTAAGCAAAGGTGTCATCTGGACTTCTTTCCGTTTTTTCGTCTTCTGTTCAGTAATCACAAAGTAAAGTCTTTTATTAACGTCACCAACTTTTAAAGGCAAAATATCCGAGATTCTTAGGCCGCTATTAATTCCAAGTGTGAACAAAATATAATTGCGCTGGGACTTCTCTTTAAGATATTTTTTCATGGCCTCAATTCGGTCAAGGTCTCTTATAGGATTTACGAAGTTCACTGAATACCTTCCCCCTTATACACTTCGATTTTGAGTGCAAACGCCAACTTGTAAAACAGTCGCGACTTGATTCGATAATATTGCCTTTCTGACATATTCAACTTTGTGTAAACTTCATAGTCAAAGAGATCGTCATTATTCAGATACCGGGTTATTAAAATAGAACGCTCTTGAAAATTAAGTCTGTTCACTGCATAGACTACCCAGTTGAGAAATTTCTCCCTTTTTATTTCAAAATCTACATTATTAATGGCTGCTGATTCGACCGCTGAATGCACTATTCCTCTTCCGCTGATAGGAGCCAATGAATATTTAGCAGTAACGGATGGCAACTTGTCTAGGCTAACTTGAAGCGAATACATTCTATACTTTTCTAATACCTCATCGACAGCTTGCTTCGTAGCTTCTCTATCAATCTCTTGTAAACAAAATGCATGCATCCAAATCACTCCTTATCTTTTTCTGATCGCTCCACCAACTCGTTTATAAGTATCTCGATTAACACCCATCAACTCTACCCATTCCCTATTTGACATTCGTTCTGAATATTTATGTTTTGGTCTAATACTCTTTCGTTCTACTTCCCCTGTACATGTACGAGAGAGTCCTTTTTCGTCTAACTGATCTTTCAACGTCTTCATCCCCTTACCCCTCTCAAATAAAAAAGAGCATCAAACAAGCTTTAAGCTCGTTCAATGCCCTCGGTTGTTCCGATAAGCTTATTAAAATTTTACCGACTCTTCTATCGTTCCGTTGCAAGGTTTTCCTCCTTGCCAATTAATAACCTGTTTCCCGTAGCCTGCCGGAGGACATGGTATCAATAAAAGCTTCCCGTCTTTTACGATGTATGTCCCGTTTTTTCGTAAATCAATAACCGCTGTTTTTTCCACCCGGACCCCTCCTGTGTTATAATAAATGTGTGATTGGCAGGAGGAATCCTGTCTTTTTTATTTCTTAATTGAAGATTCTTTTTCTACCATTCTCCTTGTGATATCTCCTTGTCCCTTCGACAACTCTTTTTGCTCTTTCATCTGCTGTTAAAATCGGCGTACTAAGTGCTTCTTCTCTTGACCATCCCAGTCTGATGCGAGCTTTTACCGTGTCCATGTAGTTCTTATCCAAACCATTCTTTTTAGCTAGCTCTATTTCTTCTGCTGTCCATTTACCGTTTTTCTTTATCGCTTTGCCGACAGGAGTTGTTGCTGCTTTTTCAGCTGTCCAACCATGTCTATTTATTCGCTGGTTGAAGATTTTTTTTACAATGCCATTTGCAGTTGCGATATCTTTCCATTCTTCCCACAACGGATCTACTTTTCTGCGAATGACTAATGGTTGAGTGATTGCTCTTTTAATATCCCAACCATATCTATACACACGCTGAGTAACATTTTTAGCGCTAATTCCATTCTGTTCGGCTATTTCGTAATCTTTTGGTGTGACGTAATACAATTAGATCACTCCCTCAATGTGGAAATTGTTAAACCTTATGGTCGTACTATGCACTTATTTACTTTGCAAAACACTTTCTTGCAAATTCATACATTCTTTCCATTTCGCCTTTTTCAAGAAGAATCGGCTCGTGATTGGTTACAGCGAAAAAATCAATTGTCTCATAAACAAACTCTCGGACGACTTCTTTCATTTCTTCACCATCGTAAAGTTCCCAATGCGCACCATAGTCTTGAAAACTTCTTTTAGTGAAATCAAATTCCCTGATTTTACTTAGTGATGGTTCATCTAAATCCCTTTGACAACAAGGGCAATAATCTTTCCTAGTTTTGTACTTGATTGTAATTTTTTCTTCTACAGCCGTCATTTTTATCATCCTTCATATTTCACCTTATTTGTCTTTTGGATCGTGCTGCTGACTATTTATTTTCCAAAAGGTAATCTTCGTAAGTGTCGTAGTAATCCTGCTTACTAGCACCAAGTACATAGTCATACAGGCAATCAGTGTGCACCATTTCTTTAATTCCGAAGGCATCTGTGATGACGACTTCATCTTTTTTCTTAAACTTTTTATCACACCTTACGCATTTCTCCATTGATTCTCACTCCTTATAAGTTTTTATCTGTGAAGATTTGATAAAACATTTTTGCATCATTTTCTGTGATGCCCAAGGTATGCTCTACCCCATGCACCTTAATTAAAATTGGTATTTCGCCTTTGTTGTCAACTTTAGGTTCATACATGAAATCCTCGATGTAAGTTGATTTTTCAAATGTTTCATTTTCTCTTTTATATATTTTCAAACTATTTTCCAGTCCACAAACTTGCTTCTTTAATCTTTGAACTTCATCGAATAAATCCACATTTATTTGCTCTTGGGTTAATTGCCCCATTAAAAACACTCCTTTTTGTTATGTCGCCTTATTTGTCATATTGGTTGAACTGTTGATTAATCATTGGGATATTCTTGTTCAATATTTCCTGTTTTTAGTTCATCAGTCTTGCCAATATACTTATGACATTGATTGCAATAAGCTCTCTTTCCCCCACTATGCTGTAAGGAAGCGTACATATCAGATTGATCTAAAGCCCAATCACCATTCTCCGTGTAATGCACGGTTGCCGTGCCACTAACTCTTTCTTTTGCGTAGAAACCTTCACTTTGATTACAGTGAGGACAGATAATTTTCCCCATCATTACTCACCTCATTTGAATTTTCTCGGCAATATTTGTCTACTATTCAACACAAGTTCACGCTCTCATTCCATTCAACAACCCTTACACTGCCTTCAAAACTTTTCATTATCTCCTCATAGCCAACTGTGTTTTCATATAAGTTGTCATAACCATCAAGCGTGAAGTGTATCCGTTTTATGAACTTCGAAGGTGTGTGCCCATTAGTGATCCGCAGCCAATGAAAACCGGAACTTAGTTGACAATGAATTAATTCCCTACTTTCATCAAAAAGTGCATCGAATGACAATTGACTCATCGTGCTACACTCCTTGCAATCGGAATCCCATTTCTCTTGTACTCAATGACAGGTTTCCTAGAAGGTTTTCTTTTTTCGAGCTTCCACCCCTCTGATTGTAAAAGTGAAATCTCTTGTATGCTCAAATGACCGTGAATGACGCGTCTTTGCTTCCCAAAATATTGGTACATAGAAACGACTCGTCCTTTCTTCTTTGACATATCAGATTCCTCCCTTATGAGAAGAGGGGGAAAGCCCCCTCTGTTTTTATGCCACGATTGTCACTTTTTTCGAATCAACTAGATCGGCAAGTTGCTTTTCGAAGTAGTCTTTAATATTGTGCATGGCGTTAAGCTCCCACGCTCCACCGTCTGCTTCGAACAATCCCACTTGCCCACCTTCTTTTAACCGTAAGATGAAGTCTGATTCCGGTTGAGTAACTTCAACAAACGTTCTAAATGGTTTTAGTGAAACTGGATTTGGAACATTTTCGAATCCGACCGTTGCTACACCTTGCTTCGCCGTGACGCGTTGCGTGAAGCCGTCATCTTGTTGTGTCACCGAGTTTTCCTCGACGATCGAACCGATTACCTGGAGTACTTTTTCCTTGCTTGGACTACCAACAAAGCAGGCTTGCAGCATGACGTTAAATGCTTCACGAGGCATGAACTGTTCAAATCGAATATTTGGAAGTAACGCTTTTGCTTTGATATAAGTCCGTCGGTCGTTAACATCGTTTAGGGCATCGAAGACATTAACCTTTGTCGGTGACTCGACATGAATCATTACTGGACGCTCATGGTCAAAGTTAGACCGAATGTAATCAACCAACCCTGAAAGACTCTGAATTTCAATTGTGTTAACGTCGTGCTCAACATTTAAACGGTGCAGACTCCGAGTTGAATAAGTGTTGCCCAATGCTTCCACAGTTTCCGGTCTTCTCAAATTCAATAAATACTCAACAAAATCTTTTAACATATTCGCTCTACCTCTTCCTATTTTTATTTAAAGTTAACGACTTTGCCGTCGGTAGCTTTCGGTTTTTCTTCTTCGGTCATTCGTCCTTTGTCATCCAAGACTTCGCCATTGTCATCGACGTACATTTGACCAGGGATTCCACTTTTCAGTTCAGCGCCTGTCACACGTCCGTTTTTATCCATATCAATCAGCAAGTCTGCACCAATTGGTTGTGGTGGTGCAATGCTGGATTTCGCTTCAACCGACACATTTGCAAGATTTCGTTTGTCGTTCGGCTTTAATGTGACAACGAGGGTGACCTTTCGCGCTTTTTTCGAATCAGTGTTAGGATCTGCAATATTCTCAAGAACCTTTTGTAACTCGATGTTAAATTTTTCAGCAACAGCTCCACTTGCAAAGTTGTTTAAATCAATGATCATACTCATTTCTTCACCTCATCGTTTTATTTTTAGTACGCTGCTGCTCTTTTAACAGCGAGCAGATATTTCAAAGATTCATAGTTTAATTGTTCGATTGGCACATGCTTGGCGTTTGTGTGAACGCCCATCTTCCTGAGTTCAGAAAGCAAGTATTTCTTTCTATCTTTCACGTCAATCCCTCCTCTCCGCATGGTAACTGTGAAGCTCTTTCAATTGATCGTCCGTCAAGCTGTCATAATATGACGGTGGATAGCTTATTCGCTGATTAATGGCTGCAATCAATTCCGCTCGCTCTTTTTCTGTCACACGCTCACCCCCAATCGGTAGAGAACATGCTCTCCTGCTTTTGCATTGCCAATGAATGTGGGAAACTCGACAACGTTTTTTCGATAGTCATACAGGTTGATTTCTTGCCCCGAGTCTGCAAAATGCATTTGAGGAATCATCAACCTTTCTGCATGCACAACCTTTCCAGTAGGCTTTCCGAAACGTTTGCAGTGCAGCTGATATGCTTCCAGTGAGTTTTCCGCAAAATAAAACGAGTACCATTCTTTTTGTAGCATCTGAATTACAAACAACTTGACCTTTCCGATTCCTAGCATGTTTTTTTCGATGAGGTTGGAAATTGCGTTCTCATCATAGTCGACAGCATCTAGCTTTAAACTATCGTCGCTCAGTTGTACAAGTTGCTGGCTAATCGCCCAATAAACACGATGAGCAAGTCCAGAGAGATCCGTTTCAATGGCGTAATCGAAAACCTCTTTGACCGTAGCCATATCAGCCTGTTCCTTGCTTTGTCCAATCAATGTTATAGAGCTTGCCGGTATCTTTGATATAAGCTGCCATCGCCGTTCCTGTTGGTCCGTTCCGATGCTTTGCTATTATTATTTCGAGCACATCACGGTTCTCAGAATCCTTATAGTAATAATCATCCCGATACAAGAAAGCGATGACATCGGCGTCTTGTTCTATGTTTCCAGAATCCCTCAAATCACTCATGATTGGTCGTTTGTCATCTCGTTTTTCTACGCTACGAGAAAGTTGAGACAAAACTACGACCGGACAACCAAATTCTTTCGCCATGCCTTTCAAGTCATAACTGATTTGTCCTATCCTCTGCGTTTGATCTTCTCGAGGATTATCTGGACGAATCAACTGTAGATAATCGATATAAATAACTGGTCTTTTGTCTGGGTTCGCTTTTATAATTTGGCGAGCTCGTGCTTTAATCTGAGCTACAGTCAACCCACTACGATCATCAATTTGAATGTCAGCTTTCCCTAAATATCCAATGGAACGGCTCCAATTGTTTTTTTGCGTTTCATCAAAATGTCTATATGGATCGCGCATACGCAAACGGTTATAACCACCTGTGACAGCAATCATTCTGTTGATCATTGACCCTCTATTCATTTCCAAGGAGAATATAATCGGTAAGTGACCTCTCCATCCTGCATGTAAAGCTAGATGGTTAAGCGTGTCCGTTTTACCCATTGAGGGGCGTGCTCCGATTATAGTCATTTCACCATCCTGAAAACCGTCAAGCAATTTATCTAAATCTGTAAGTCCTGTAGTAGTTCCCTTAGATATTTCTTGTGGGTGAAAAGGAAGCTCGAAGATTTTCACTAAATCATTCTTTATTGATGCATCTTCCTGTGGTGTATTTTCAGCCTCCAAATTATCGAAAGCTTTCTGTATTTCCCCGATGCTCCAATTTTCTGACTGTGCCTGTTGCAAGAGATTCGCCTTTTCTTTTTCTTTCCAGTTCTCAATCATGATTTCTCTGTATTCGTCAAACCGTGCAGGGTTGGAGAAGTTGTTTAGATCGGCAAGGTAGTTTGCGCCACCAAGTTCAGCAGGCTCTTTCATCGTCATGAGGGTGATGTAATCTACTGGCTTACTCTTTCTAGAAAGTTCACACATTGATGTAAATATGTTTTTGTGAATGTGTGTCGAAAAGAACGTTTCTTGAATACCGCTATCAAGAATCAGGTAGTTTTCTTTCAACATTGTTCCTAAAATACTTTTCTCAGCAAGTTCGAAGCTCATTTATTCTTCCCCTTTCCCGAAGTCCAGTACTGGTGGTGTGTATGATGTTTGTTTTGGTTTAACCGGTTTGGCGACAGGCGCCTCGTTAAGATAGTTTTCAAAGTTCTTTGGGTTGAACAAAGTAGATGGTCGCAAATATGCATCCCATTTCGGATCATTCAGCCATTGCTTAACTTTTGTATCAATCACTGTTTTAAAGTGTTCTACCGTGTGCCCTTCTCTCAATCGGCCATTAATAAAATCTTTGGTTGCTTTCGTAGTTGGTTTGAAGGCTTTTCCTGTTTGCTGGTTTAGATAATTAATAATTTCAGAAGCAACGTCGAGAGTCATCTCGACATTATCTTTTTTATTACTCTTAACTTCTTTGGTTATTGCTGGTGTCATTTTGACACAATGAGATTGTTCCGTTTTGCCATCTTCCATCGTATCATTTTGAACCGATGCATCGACCTTTTCTTCACCTGGTGTTAATGTCTTTTGAAAGTGCTCAGAACGTAGCTTTTCAGTATTAATCCGATACCATTTTGTTCTGTCCATCTTTATTCTGTTATGGGCTGACGTCGAAATGACGTAACCATCGTCTTCTAATTCTTTCATTGCTCTTTTAACAGTACTCACAGACCAAAATGGAAACTCTTCAGCTTGCCAATCTTCGAATGATTTGTAAAACCATCTATGTCCGTCTCTTATATTTTTTGAGATTAACAATCTGTAATAGAGTTGCTGCAAGATTATTGCTTTGTTGAGCCCTACCTTTACTGCCAAAGTAGGCAAGACTTGTAATGGGGACTCACTGATTAGTAGATTCATCATTCAACCTCCTACGGTGCTGGTATAAATCGTGTGCTGCCAGTGTCCCTGTGAACAATCAACCATTCATCCGACATCTTCTTGCTGATGAGCCAATTCATCGGATTCAAACTAAACGACTTAATGTACTTGCACTCAGCAACAGAAGGTTTACGCCCTCTTTTCAAACGATTCACCTCCCCATCCATCGACAAAGCGAAGTGCGTCTTGTAATTGATGCTGTTTAACATCACGATAGGATTCGACTGCATAGCGCTCACGAATCTCCGTGTAGATCGCCCTGAACAATGTTGGACGAGCACCCTTTTCCTTTCGTGATAGCTGATATACTCGTTCGTTTACTGCCATGCGTAGTCTTTTCTGTTCGCCTGAGTGCAACGTTAAAGCATTTTTAAATTGCTCTTCCAAAGCTATCAACCTACTTTCTAAGTGATAGTATTCCTTGTTGGACAAGGATGGCGTCTGATTGACTCCATCCTCTACTCCTTGTCTCATCTGAGTGATCGCGTAGTATTCTTCGATGAGCATGCGATACGCTTCCCAAGCTTTATCCGTATTGAGCGATTTTGCATGCAACCAAGCACCAAGCTCAGTCCAGAGGTATAAAACAGAGACGAATTTAAGGGTTCCGTCATTTTGACGCGAAGCTTTGAATTGCTTCAAATCCTCACCGGATAATGAATAATAATGTTTACCAATCTCGTAGCGTTCTTGATTACGTTGAAAGTTCCGCGTGATGATCTTTCCGTTCGTTTCAAATGCTTCAGCCAATTGGTTGGTCGTTAGGACACGCCTGTTTGCGTGCTCGATGACTTGAAGCTGTTGCATGGTGATTCCTCCCTCTTGATTTATCTCTTAGAATTTGAGATAATCAATGTAGAATGTTTGTTCTTTTTGTTCTATCTGCTCATTCGCATGCCAGTGCGAGTGGGCTTTTTGTTTGATTGACTTGGATACTTTTGACCGGACCCTTCACTGACTGTAACCATTCCTTCGGCAAGTGATCCTTAATTAGTTGGATATCCTCTGATTTCAAAATTGCAAAGAAATGAACTCCTTCAATTTCTGTAAAGATTTTAAATGGATATCTTTCACGACCTAGACGCTTTTGGACGTCGAATGTCGAGAATTGGCTTAAGAAAAAATTGGGATTACATTGGTGCTCAACCTTTCCTGATCTAGAGTCAATCGTAGTTGAGTGAACAGTGTGGCCCATATCATCCAACACCGATGCGATCTGTTGAGATAGGTTAATCAATTCTTCCAAATGTTTAGCTTGAACCTCTTCATATACTCTTTCCATCTTCAACCCTCCATTAAATTAATCGTATTAAGCCAGCGACTACCTGCGTCAACATGTCAGATAGCATATGCAAATCCACTCCGTTGATAAGGAGTATTCCAACTTCCAGTGGAGCCGTGTTTGATGTACGCATGGCCGTCTTAACTTGGATCACTTGCAGCCATCTAATAAAGTCCTCCGTTGCCAATGTCATTTCGTTGCGTTCGATTTTTGAGATGGTACTTCTTGATATATTGACCAATGGGGACATGTCCTCTTGTGTAAGCCCTGCGCTCTTTCGTGAAGCGCGTAAGAGTTGTCCGATGTTCACACTCAATCCCCCTCTCAATGTTCAAATCCTGAACATGTTCAGACATTGAACAGTATTTTTTTGTGAACCTGGTAAAATTGTTAGTAGAAGATAGATGACTAACTCCTATAATCCCCGTTACGAAACCCTTCCAAATTGATAGGATTTTCTACGAATCCTGTCATTAATGATCTTTAACTCCCCTGCTAACTTCGCCAACAGTCCAATACGAAATTTCCTAACTTCAATGGATGGACTGTTGGTAATTGCCTTCATTTCACCATTCATTCTTGCAATTAACTTTCGTCTTTCTTCTTTGTCTTTAAAAAGCAACTTTTTCACCACCCTTCGTATGTTACGAACTGATTTTTACTTCATGCGGAGCCAATGCGTCAGTAACCTCTGCCCATAGGACTCGCAAAGTTTTTGTCCCTTCCCCCCACGCCTGCAACAAATCCAGTGCAGTATCTGGTTCAGACTTTGCCAATTCAGCTAATTTGACTGGCAGATAGGCGTTCATTTCAAGCAACTCTCTTTTAATCACACAATCCCCTCCCTTCGAATCTTCTCTCACACCCACCAAACTGGATTCAAGTCACGGCACTTTAACACTGTTTATCGCTCGTCTAATCGAGTCATGGCGCAGGTGGCTAATCGAATACAGTTTGCTGGGTGTGAGGAACAACTCAGTAAATTCTAGTCTAATACGGCATGCAACTTTTGGTTGCTTTTCACTTCAAAAAAAATGGTCCATTCTAAGCAAAGTACTTCAGAAATTGCCTGTGCTACTTTAACGGAAGGCTTTCTCTCACCATTTTCAATCATCCCATAATATTGGCGAGTTATTTTTTCTTTTGATAAAGTTGCAACATCTTCATGGGATAAACCTTTTTTGTTTCGAGCTTTTATTAGTATTTCTTTCAGCTCTTCTTTTCTCATAACATCACCACCTTCGCAACTTTTGGTTGCTTCTTGTGTTTATCTTAACAGCAACTTTTAGTTTCGTCAACAGTTTTAGCTACTTTTATTTTCTTGTAATGCAAGCAACTCACTGTTGCTATACAATGATAATAAATACATGTAAAGAGAGGGGCTCTTGATGTTCCCAGACAGGTTAAAAAGACTAAGACAAAATAAAAAGTTATCTCAACAGGAGATGGCTGATTTCTTAGGCATTTCTCGTCAAGGCTATGGTAAGTACGAAAACGGCAGTAGTCAGCCGTCTTTTGAGATGTTGGAAAAATTATCTATTTTTTTCGGGGTGTCCACCGACTATTTACTTGGAACTTCCGAAAACAAGGCAATAGTTGCTGGACAAGAAATAAATCTGTCGGAAGAAGAGTTTATCTTGTTTAACGAACTTAAAAAACATCCGATTATGCTACATGATTTAGCAACAGATCCTGAACGTAAAGTAAAAGAACTAATTAAACTTTACAAAATGAAAAAGATGTTTTTGGACGATGATGAAGAAGAGTACGGAGATGGGTTTGGAACTCTGAAGGATTGAAATCTACTACCCACTGAATAGTTATGGTTAGGCTGTGAGGATATTGCAACTTAGAAAACAACTTACTGACTATTGGGAGGAACGGGCTGAGACGGTCCTCTCAAATTTCAATCATAAATATCCAGATGAAATCGATATAACTAATATTTGCTGGATGTACGGGATTAGAATACTTCCGCTAGACACGTCCTTCCTTGAATATTGTGGAGTCAAAATAGAAAGCATTGATGGACTCAAAGCGTATTCTGTTCCAAAAAATAAAGATCGTCAGGGCACTATCTTCCTTAAAGAACATCTACCTCACGTGGAAAGAAAGCTACTAGTCGCCGAAGAGTTCTGCCATCTGTATGCGCACCACACCTCTCAGCTGAACATAGACAAGTATGCAGTAGCCAAGATGGAGGAACAGGCGAAAAGAATGTCAGCCTATCTGCTAATGCCATCTCGTTTTCTAGGACAAGTTTACGAGATTGCAATGGATGAAGCAGTATTGATAAGTGATATCGCAGACTACTTTTTTGTAACTGAAGAATTTGCGCAATATCGGCTGGAATTAATTTTCAAACATAAGGTGGATGGATTTACAACATTACGTGGGAAATTGGGGACTTTGGAGTGGATGGATTGGTAGTAAACATATCCGAAATGCTATTCATGTTTTTATTATTAATTGCAGGGAGGTTGTCATGATGCCTAAAATAGGACACATGGTACTATGTGAAAACGTTTTAAAGAGTGATGAAGAAAATAAAACTGTAATAATGGCACCTTTCAGTAATCTGGACGTTCCTGAATTTCCTAGTAAAGTCTCTTTCATGGTATCTATAGGATTATTTAATTTACCACCTGAAACAACTTTAATGTGTGCATTTTTTCTTTACTCACCAAAAGGTGAGATGATGGAAAGCAATTTTTTTGATATCGCAACATCTAGCAATCAAAACTCCATACACCTAACACTTACAGTAAAATTGACTGATGTCAATTTCACTCTGGAGGGTCCTCATAATTTTAGATTTCAAATTGCTAATTTAAATGAAGAGAAAAGTACTTTCTTTTACGTCAAACAAAGTGTGCAAGGTGATGAACATGAGTAACTTATATGAAATAATAGATGGAACTGGTGTAAAAATGTCAGCCGAAAGAATTGACTTGCACAAAAGTGGTTATTTCAATAATAAAGATGTTATAATTGATGAAAATGGAACTGTAAATTCTTACTCTATACAAGAAATCCAATCAGCTAAAAGCGAATCGGCTGCTGGAAATTATGAGTCTTCTTCGAAAGAGGTGAGCAATTTGGAAATCACACCAAAAGAGTATATTGATGATCGTGTGACCGCTTTAGAAAAGTCAATGGACCATAAAATTGACGCTCAAGGAAAATTGCTATCTGAAAAAATAGACCATCTTCATACAAAATTTGAAGGCAGTTTAGAGACTAAATTCAATTCATTCAAGACCGAAATCCTTAAAGAGGATAAAGAGTCTAGACGATTCTTAATCACAACTATACTAACCTCTATCGGTATCGCTACAGCTACTATAATTGGAGTGTTAGGGTTTCTAATTAAATAAAGAACAGGACTTTGTCTGAAACTCACCTTCCTTTTGGTGAGTTTTCTTTCACTATAATATAGAACGTATATTCGTTTGGAGAGGGTGTTAATAATGAGAGTAGCCATTTATATTCGTGTCTCGACAAAAATGCAAGAAGACAAATATAGTTTGAAAGCTCAAACATACGAACTAACAAAATACGCTGAATCTATGGGCTGGGAAATAGTCGATACATTTAAGGATGTGGATAGTGGTACAAAATTAAAAAAAGACGGACTAGAAGCGATGCTTGATTTAGTAGAGGAAGGTTTAGTTGACGTCGTTTTATGCATTGAGCAGGATCGGTTATCCAGATTAGACACAGTTAAGTGGGAATATCTTAAAGGAATTCTTAGAGATAATAATGTGAAGATTGCCGAGCCAGGTAATATTGTTGATTTATCCAATATCGATGATGAGTTCATTTCTGACATTAAAAACCTCGTTGCTCAACGTTCCCGCAGAGATATGCTTAGAAAAATGGGTAGAGGTTTACGACAAAGGACAAGAGAAGGAAAAGTGTGGGGTCCGCAACCGGCTGAGTATAATTACGATCGTACAACGGGGATAATTACTATTAATCAAGAGCGAGCTTGGGTTATTCCGTTTATAGATGACCTATATTTGAATAAAAAATTCGGACCAAGCGCTATTGCAAATGAATTAAATAAGAGATGCAAAACGGTAAATGGTGTTGATTGGGCTGATTCTCAAGTGGTGGAGAAACTTAAACACAAATCATATCATGGTATATTTGAAATTGCATTTAAAAACGAGACCATTAGCGTCCCTAATGTATATCCCCTCCTGAGAAGCGAAGAAACTTATAATAGAATACAAGCTGAAATAGAAAGGAGATACAATTGGAAGCCCGCTTCCCCTCACTTCCTTCGTGGGATTGATATGAAATGCGCGAGTTGTGGCAAAGCGTTAATCATTCATAAAAACACTGTATACGGTCGTAAAGACAATCAGGAATACCCTATAGAAACTATCTTACATTCGCACCCTATAAACGAAAAATGCAAAACTAAACCACATATAAATGTTAAACGAGTGCAAAACCAATTACGTAATGCTGTTAAAGACATCCTCACCGACCCAACAAAAGCAAAACAATATATAGACTCAGGTTTTGATGAAAATGAAATATTAAAAGTCAGTGAAGATATAAAACAACTTGAAAAGCAGAAACAGAATCTGCAAGAAAAAATAGACCGATTGTTAGACCTCTATTTGGAAGGTACATGGCCAAAAGAAAAGCTTGATGGAAATCGAAAAAGATTTGACCAGCAACTGATAACAACTAATGAATTACTGTCAGAACGCAAACGAAAGTTAATGCTAATTCAAAACAAGCAAATAAACTATGATACGGTGCTTGAATTTTTGACAGTTGCTGAACGATTCGATGTTATGCTTGATGAGTCCGAGCAGCAAGAACTCATAGGAAGCTTATTTCCTACGGCGACATTAGATTCCAAAAAAAACAAACTCATATTACACGCCTACCTTCCTCAAGAAGTTACCGTGGATATAAAAATTGAAATAGAATCAATTAATGAAGTTAAAAAACGGGAAACACTAGAACGCGCTAAAGAACGTTATGAACGTGCTCAAAGATATTTGGATAGGAATAAAGGAATCACTTTAAAAGCTCTTGGAGAAGCTATAGGCTGCCAACCATATACATTGAGAGTGGATGAGGAAAGGTTTGGTCCATTTAAACACCTTGCTCCTCATTGGTCATGTCCAGAATTAAGAAAAGAGAGGATAAAGATAATAAGAAAAGAACTGTTAAAGGATCCTAATATAAGTTTGAGACAACTAGCAGAAAAGACAGGTATTTATCGAAAATTATTACGTGAACTAATTAAAGAAGAAGGCTTAAGGCGTTGATATACTTGATAGTATGACTACATGGTAAATCAGTCGTTTTGACATTGTTTTATTGCATGGTTCACTACACAATGTGCAGTCAAAGAATAGATGGTTGTCGTCTTCCCGCTTCCTGTAGGACCCGTCACTAAAATAAGCCCTTGTCTTTTTTGAATGGCTGTTAGCAGATGTTGTGCCCAAATCGGATCCATACATAACTCATCTAAACCGACAATATTATCGTGTTTCTGTAGTCGTATGACCACACTTTCTCTAAGGTTTACTGAGGGAATGGTAGACACGCGGAAAGAATAATTTTGTCCATGAATTTTTTTATGAAATGAGCCACTTTGAGGTTTTCGTTTATCACTTATATCGAGAGAGGAAAGGAATTTGTAAAAGGAGATCATCCGTGCTGCTAAATGCGGGGGATATGTGTCAAATTGGTGTAGTTTGGAATTTTTTTTGAAACATACATCATAGTGGTCTTGCATAGGAACAAGGTGGATGTCGGTTGCTTCATTATGAATGGCTTTTTCCAATAAGGTAAAGCACTTGTCCTCAATGAAGTTATCTTTCTTTTCCATTGAACACCCCTCTTTCTAAAGATGTTAGGCCGCATAACACCTTAAATCGAGTATACGGACAAACAATGAAAAAGTGAATAGTTTGACGTAAGTTCAATTTTTGGAGGCTAAAATGCAAGCAAATTCCGTTATTGATGACTGCTAATGTGTTGTGTTGATTATTCGCAATCCATTGTTTTGTCACAATGTCGATTTGATAAGAGTTTACTTTTGCCGTTCCTATCCATTATAATAAATGAGAGAAGTTTGTATTGTTTGATGGTAAGGAGGGACGCACTTATGGATAACATGTTCAAGCTATGTGGTTTTTGGACTGGTATTTTCGCTGTCATGTTTTTTGTCGGTGGGATGATACCAGCTTCCGTCATCTTCATCGCTAGCACTATTTTCTTCCTGTTACTTGGATTCTTGAATCTGACTGAGCGTATGTATATGTACATGTTCGGTGCTTACTTGATGATTTTCATGGTAGGATTCAGCTACTATGCAACATTCATTCACGTACCAGGTGCAGGACACTAATGCTCTAAGCAAAAAACAGCCCTCCGGCTGTTTTTTTAATTCTTTAAAATCCATTCAAAAAGGGATTTTGATCCTTTTCTTCCCCTGGAGTCGTCGGTAGTCCGTGACCGGGGTAAATGATCACTTCATCATCCAGTGATAATAGCTTTTCGTGGATAGAGTGAAGCAGTAATTGTGTATCTCCTCCCGGCAAATCCGTTCGACCGATACTTTGTTTAAAAAGCGTGTCTCCCACAACCGCAATTTGGGCATCATGAAAAATGAAAGAAACGCTTCCCGGGGAATGTCCTGGAGTGTGGCGCACCTCAAAACGAAATGGACCGATTTTCATTTCCCCTTCTTCCAAGAAATAATCTGCTTTTTCGTTACGAACAAGCGGCAAACCAGGGTATCTTGAAGAACCGTTCAAAGCAGGCTCCATTAGCCAATCCTTTTCCGCTTCATGAATGTACACCGGAATTTGGTAAGTGCGTCGAATGTCTTCTACAGCACCAATGTGATCGAAATGTGCATGAGTCAAAAGGATCGCCAAAGGTTTTCCTTGCAACTTTTCCAATTCAGTTCGTATTTTTTGCCCTTCCTCGCCAGGATCGACAATTAAGTATTCTCCTTTATCATTTCCTACAAAATAACAATTTGTTTGAATAGGTCCAAGTGGATAAGTCTTTATTTCCAACATCCTATAACACCTCCTATAAATGATAGTAATGAATTAATACGCCATTTTCAAACAATCGTCACTTATAAACCTCGACAAATTGTTTAGGAAACAGTACAATGGAAGAGGAATAATTGCTAATTCGGCATTCATTTTTTCTATGTTGAAAGGAGTGTCTTCCGCATGAACTTATTAATGGTGATTTTTGGGCTCGTTGCGATCCTATCTGTTATCGGTACAATCCAAGGATTCAAAGAGCGAAACGTACTTAGTATCGTGTTCAATGTTGCTTCTGCTGTCATATTTGGCGGCTTTACAATTGCAACAATCGTATTCCAAGGATATCCACCAGTGCTCGTACATTGATGAGCCAAGCATAAAAACATCCTCTGTCACATTTCTACAGAGGATGTTTTTATTTTGTAAACTCAATCCATCGGTAACGCTTGCTTGTCTCCATATCTACAAGCTCTTCTGACGTATGATCTATTAAACATTTATTTCCTGAAGGTGAACATTTCAACGGTGCATTATCGAGATCATGTAACTTCTTTTGTAACTGACCTTCAGTGATCAAATAAAGGCTATACTGTCCAGCCAAGTCATCTAGTTGGCCTTCTTTTTCGCTCCCCGTTAGCACGACTGTCGTTTCATTAATCCATTCAATTTCAGGAACAACCCACTCTGAATAATTGCTTACTGCGGGCATTTTCCATTCTGTAAAATCAGTTCGATTTGCCGACTGCAGTTTATACGTATAGAAGCCGTCAACCGGTGCTTCGACAAAAAGAATGGAGTCCTTAAATGTATCCATATAAACAATATGGTTTTCACTAAGCATTTCTCTCTCGCCAGTTTCTACATGAACCCTTTCCACACGCGCTCCATCCAGTGGATGATCGTTCAACTTGGCTGCAACAATATGTTTTTCACCAAACCACTTCGGAAAAGGATCCTCCACATTGACAATCTTTAAATCTTCAAGATGTCCGTCAAATGCAAATATATCAAAGGACCAATCTTCATGAAAAGCTGTAAAAAGGATTTTTTGAGGGTCTATCGAATTCCATTGTACTTCTAACTCTGTCGACGCAATTTCAATTTCATGGAGCACTCGACCATCCAACGACAGCATCTTTACAATTGCAGCATCATACTGATCACTCGTATGAATTAACAAATATTCCTGCGAAGGGTGAACCCAAACGTTAATGACAAATGCGTCATCTTCAAAGATAACTTTACGTTGTCCCGACTCAATATTGAAGCTCTTCACTTCGTATTTGCCTTCATTTTTTTCAACATACAAAATTTCGGTATCGGTAAGCCAATCAGCAATAAAATGAAAAACGGAAGGATCTGCTTGCAATCGCTGTTCTGCGACTTCATTAATAATTTCTTTATCCTGTTCAATTTTTTCGTCTTCGGTTAACTTTTCATCTAAGTTGTCGGTTGTCTTAGAACACCCAGCAAGTAGTACGCATAATAAAAAACAGATAGATGCATATTGTTTCACAGCGACCCTCCTCCGAATTCAATTTTTCATTGCTTAATTAGTATGTACCATCAAATCTACAACACGTGTGCAATTCATTACAAAAAAATAGCCTGCACGGGAAAAGAACCCGTGCAGAACTTCATCAATACAACCTATTATTGATCTTCCTCAGTAAATCTGAGTAAGTCGCCATTGATAATCAAGTCTGAATAGCCAAGTTCAGTTGTAGCACGTTCAATATAAGGCTCACACGCACCACTATCAGTTGGTTCTCCTGTCTTCTTATCATAACACACTTCATGTGCATAAATCGTATTTTCCGTCACAAATCTTCCATCTCTAAAAATAACGAATGGTTCATGATCTGGAGAGAAAATATCAGATCCCATTTGCATATCTTCTTTTGTATCAATGCCGAGTAAGTGCAAGACAGTTGGTTTAACATCCATTTGACCTGCTAGCTCATCTGACACTTCACCTTTTCCATAACCTGGAATATGAATGAATAGAGGAACTTTTTGCAGTTCAACATTATCAAATGGTGTAATTTCCTTCTCTAAATACATACCCATCGCTTTATTATGGTTTTCGGATATTCCATAGTGGTCTCCATACATGACAATGATTGAATTGTCATAAAGACCGCTCTCTTTCAGATTGTTAAAAAGGACTTTAATCGATTCGTCCATGTATCGGACAGTTTGGAAATATTGGTTCAAAGTACGTGAATTTGAATCATAAGCTGGAATCATCATATCTTCTTCATCCAATGTAAATGGGTGATGGTTTGTCAATGTAATCAAACGTGTTGAAAACGGTTGTGGCATTTCTTTCATCATCTCTACAGACTGCTCCACAAAAGGAATATCTTTCATACCCCAGTTGACAGCATCGCCTTCACCGATTTCATAACTCTCTACATCATAGAATTTGTCGATTTTAAGCGCCTGATACATAATATCACGATTCCAGAAGCTTCGGTTATTCGCATGCATCACACTTGTGAAATAGCCGTTATCACCTAGTTTTTCAGACATTGAATTGTACGTGTTACCACTGTTCGTAAAGAATACCGCGCCACCATTGCGTCCATACAAAGAGTTTTCAACAATGAACTCCGAATCAGAAGTTTTTCCTAGACCCGTTTGGTGATAAAAATTATTGAAGTAAAAAGTATCCGGATCCTTTGTCAACGAATTGAGGAAAGGGGTAATCTCGTGACCTTTCATATCATTGTTGATAACAAAACTTTGAAGTGATTCGAGTGAAACAAAAATGACATTCCGACCTTTTGCAGCACCAAACATTTCTGGATTCGGCTCAGCATAGTTCGCATTAATATAGTTCGCCACTTCCGTTAACTCACTGCCATCTGCCAACGCACGTTGTGCATGCGTCTTTGACTGGATGAACAAATCATAAATATGATAGTTGTACGTACCAATATTTTTTACAAGCAATTCCCGATCGAAACTTCTTGTTAGCAATTGCGGTCTTTGTGCTTCTGATAACCCCAAGTTGACCATTAAGATTGTCGCAGCTACGACAAAGTAAAGCTTACGTCCAATTTTACGCTGGCTTGTTGAAGTTTGTGCTTCATTCACGAATTTAATCGCCAATCCGACAATTACAACATCCGTAAAGAAGAAAATATCTGTAACATGCATATTTGCAAAGACAGACGATGATAAATCCCCAAAATTACTTGTTTGAAATAATACTGGCAACGTGATGAAATCACTGAAAAAACGATAGAACACAGCATTACTAAACATAATAATTGATGTAATCAAGCTGACTGAAAACAAGTAGATATTCCGTCTTTTTGTCGTCTTAATAAACAATGTAGCACCATAAACAAACAACAAAAAGCTAAGTGGGTTCATGAACAATATAAATTCTTGCATCACATTATCGATTTTCAAGCTGAAACTAGTCTTATAACCAATATAAGTTGTTAGCCAAGTTGCAATGATGGCAATCACAAGTATGGCATGTTTTGGCCAATTTATTTTTTTCATTTTTGTTCTCTTCCTTTCGTAAATCAATCAAAACAGCTTACCATTCTATTTATCGTTCTTTTGCAAAAGAGTATTGCCGCGCCTTTTTTTGACCAGCATGAATGAACCGTTTTTGAGTTCCCTGTCCATGTTGGACGCGTCATTTACTGACATGCCATCAGCGGGAAATCCCTATCCAGTCTATTATGTTAATGCAAGGACTGTTTGTACGTATGACAAATCTGTTTTCCAGCATCTCGTCTTGCACTACATATAATAGACGGATTTGGGACAAGAAAGTTTCATTTTTTAATATGAGAATTTCTGTAAATCCTACGATAAACCTATCAAGAATTAATTTTACCCAGCTCATTCCGTAAGATAAGAATCGCTTGTAAGTAGTCTTCTTTCATCAGTAGGCCACTTTCATGCAACTCTTTCACTTCCGCCATCATAAGCTCTATATCTGTCTTCTTATCACCTGTATAAATGTGAATGCCAAACCGTTTTAGCAGTTGCAATACAGTCAAGTAGTTAGTCATTCTCTTCACGCACCGCTTCACAATCTATAATTGCTGTTTCGGTAATAATTTTTCCCACAGGTTGATCATATGTTTCAATCGGTATTTTTTCGACTACTTGCAAATCAAAAGCTAATGAAAGCGTGTTACCTTGAAAAGCACATAGATAACGATCGTAATACCCGCCACCATAGCCGATACGATAACCATCCTTTGCAAATACGACCCCCGGAACAACTTGCAAGTCAATTTCGTCCGGTCTAACCGATACCGATCGATCAATAATTGGTTCCTGTAAATTCATATATACAACTTCAAGGTCATCGTACGAGTTGATGATTCTGAAGTCCATCTCTTTTGTGGATGGATTGCATCGAGGTACAGCAACTCGTTTTCCCAATGCCCACGCATGTTCAATAATCGTTCTTGTATCAATTTCAGGATACCTGGAAATCGTAATACCGACTGTTGAAGCCGCCTTAAAAACTTCTGTCAAACACAGTTGTTCAAAAATTTTTCTTGATTGATCGGCATGCGCCAATCTATCTATATCATTCATAACTTCTAGTATTTGTGTACGCGTAAATTGTTTCCCCATTTAGTATTCCCCCATTTTGAAATAAAAAACCAAAACCGGTAAAGGTTTTGGCATGAGCGATTATTTTGTTTCACGGTGCAAAGTTTGTTTCTTTTCACGTGAGCAATATTTTTTCATTTCAAGACGTTCCGGATTGTTACGCTTGTTTTTCTTTGTAATATAATTACGCTCTCCACAATCTGTGCAAGCAAGTGTAATATTTACGCGCATTGTTGTCCCTCCCACTCATTGGCAATTAGATAAATTAAATATGAGCATGATTTATACGACTTATTTATTGTATCATAACATACGTGTATGTAAAGAAGAAAGTTTCAAATTACATTCAGATGCTCCTTATGATACTATGGGAAAAAGCAATCTATTTTCGGAGGCGTATTGAAGTGAATGTTACAGAAATTTTACTAATCATCGGAATCATATGTATTATCGTTTCCTTCTTCTTTAAAAATTCACGTAAACAAGCAGATGAATTAGAAGATATCTCAATTAGTCTACATCAAGAAACAAATCAATTGAAAAAAAGACTGCGAGCAGTTGAAGAGGAATTGCTCATTGACGTCAATCCTATCAGCCCTTCAAAACAACTCAAAACAAAGCCAATACACGAAATTATCGTTAACCAGATCCTTTCCCTTCATGCACAAGGCTATTCTATAACCGATATTGCGAAACGCTCTTCGTTAACCAATGAAGAAGTTATGCATGTACTGCAGACACGAGGTGTATCATCACGATGAAAGACGTATTCAGAAGTATTGGCATCGGTTGTATCCTCGCTGCGGGTATCCTTTATTTTACACAGGATGCATCTACACAAGCGGACGATTCATCTAACACAGACAATTTAAAAGCAGTTACGGCTGAATTGGAACGGGTAAAAAAAGAGTTAGCGATTGCTCAAACCAACTCTATGGCAGATCAACAGCAAAGCAAAGCATCTACAAACAAGAAGGACGATTCGAAGCCAAATGTTTCAGTGCAACAAATTACGAAAACAATTTTAACGATCGAACAAGGCTCTACTTCTACGAGTGTCGCAAACAAACTTGTGCGTGCTGGCATTATTGAAAACAAGAACGAGTTGGAACATTATTTGAGTCAAAACAAATTATCCGGTCGGATACAAATCGGGGAGTACGAAGTCGATTCATCGATGGACATCCCACAAATTGCAAAGTTAATAACAAATTAGTCTCCTTGCGAGCTGCTAAAAAGGCTGTACAGAAGTCAGTAACAACTGAACTTCTGTGACAGCCTTTTATTACGATCATAAATTGATCGAACAGCTTCCTATTGATCAATTCAAACCAAATAAATTATTCGTCAGTCCCCTCATCCTCCACAACACGCTCAATTTGCGGCGTTGTCGTTTCAATCGGGTTTTCCTTCATACGCTTCTCTTTCAACTCAAAATACGTATCGACCGAACTTCTAACGAACAATTTCATTGCATCACTGGCGTAACGATAATCATCACGTTGGGTGGATCCGTAAGGAATAACAACCGCATAGGCAATTTCAGGATTATCTGCAGGAGCAAAACCTACATGTGTTAAATTGACAGAAGGCGTCCCATATTTGCTACGGTCATCTCCGTAATAAAACGATTGGGCTGTTCCGGTCTTACCTGCTGCCTTGTACGATGCGCCGTCAAAAATACCACGTCCCGTACCATTCGGGCCATAATAGACGTATTCCATCCCTTTTTTGACTTGCTCGATCTCTTCAGCTGTATTGTTAATGCGATTTAATACATTTGCTTCCGTTTCTTGTAACAGTAAACCCAATGTTTCTCCATCTTGTGAAGGTTCACGGATTTCTTTCAGTACTTTTGGAGCGATTCGATAACCACCATTTGCAATAGTAGAGACATATTGTGCAAGTTGCAGCGGTGTATACGTATCAAATTGACCGATTGCGAAATCCAACAGCTTCCCTGATTCAGTCACAGTTTCCCGACCGGTTTGCCCTGGATGCTCCCCAGGCAAATCAATTCCGGTCTTTACGCCCAGACCGAATGAAGCATATGAGTTCCTTAATTTATCGAAACCTTCCATGTCAATCGGTAACGGCATATGCGGTCGATAGACTGCGTTTCCTAAAGACATCGCAATACGGAACATATACACGTTTGAAGACCGACCAATGGCCACAACATCATTCAGTTGAACACGTCCGTTCTGATTGAATAGCGAACGTTTTGTCGACCCTCTTAAATAAATCGGCTCATCGATTTTTGTCTCATTAATTGAGAGAACACCCTCACTATACCCCGTTAATACAGTTGCCAACTTTATAGTAGAACCTACTTCGTAAGCAGACGTGAATGTACCATAGGCATAATCGCGTACTTCCCATTTGCCGGTGTCTTCATCCTTCACTAGTCGTTTCCCAACCAATGACAGGACTTCACCGTTATTCGGATCCATCATTACTACAAATGCTCGATCCAACAAACCAGCCTTCGGGTCTTTTTTCATCTCAAGAAGTTTAGATGACACTACATCCTCTACTGACTCTTGCAACTCACTGTCCATCGACAACACAAGGTCCTTACCTGGTTCCCCTTCGCGTACAGTTTTCGTTTCAATGACAGTACCCGTTCGATCCTTCACGTTTTTCACGATTTTTTTCTCGCCATTTAGCAGTTCTTCATAATACTGTTCAAAATAACTTCTACCTACCCGGTCATTCCTGGAATAATCCCTTGCCAAATAGTAATCCAAATGGGACCTCGGTATGCCTTCGATCGGGCTTGTTGTTGTACCAAGAATTGTACTATCGGAGAATTTCACACGTTCCCAGTCAGTTGTCGTATTCACACCTTTAAACTCATCAAGTCGTTCTGAGACGGCTGCAAACTCTTCTGGTGTCACATTCCCGCTCTTAATGATTTGCGGTGAATACGCGTAACCTGACATCATTTCTCGATAGATCGCCAGTACTTCCAATTCATGATCCGTAAAAGAATTCAACTCTTCGTCTGTAATTCGTTCGCGTGTAAGGCGATTAATCTCTCGTTGGATTTCTTTTTTCGATACACCGTCTTCACTAATTTGCTCAATCTCTTTACGACTTACTTTCGCCTCCGCTTCTTCACTGTGCAATAAAATCCAGAAATCCCGCTTATCACCGAGTGTGACCCGTTTCGTATCTTGCTCAATTAATTGTGATAGCTTTTCAGCGATTTGGTACATTTCCTTTGCTGTTGTGGAGGAGGTTTTTGTATATGTAATGGCATTCATCGGATGATTATCCACTAAGACTTTACCTGTACGGTCATAAATTCTTCCTCTAGGTACACTCGTGTTCACTGATATTTCTTCTTTTTGTTCTAAGCCTCTTCTATAGTCATCCCCTTTGACAATTTGTAAATAGCCAAGTCGGAAAATGAGCAATGAAAATAGGACGAATATCGAAAAGAACAATAGATTCATCCTGAAAGCAATATGTTTACGTTGTCGGATTTTTGCTTGATCCGTTTTGCGTATCGACTTCTTCATTGGTAATCCCCTTACATAATAAGTTCATTATGAATTATAGCATTCAAAATATAAAAAAGCATACATCCTGACGAAAAGGATGTATGCTTGGTTGCCGATTAACAATTATTTTTGATAGTTTTTCGCGACTTCATCCCAGTTTACAACGTTCCAGAACGCTGAAACATAATCAGGACGACGGTTTTGATAGTTTAGGTAGTATGCATGCTCCCAAACATCCAATCCAAGAATTGGCGTTTTTCCTTCCATTAACGGAGAATCTTGGTTTGGTGTTGACATGATTTCAAGTTCTCCATTGTTGGAAACAAGCCATGCCCATCCTGAACCGAAGCGCGTTGCAGCAGCTTTTGCAAATTCTTCTTTAAATGCATCAAAACTACCGAATTTCTTGTCAATTGCTTCTGCAAGTTCACCAGTTGGCGCACCGCCACCATTTGGAGATAGAATTTTCCAGAAGAATGAGTGGTTTGCATGACCGCCACCATTGTTACGGACAGCTGTACGAATGTTTTCAGGCACTGCATCCATATTCGAAATGAGTTCTTCAACAGATTTAGATGCTAAATCTGCATGTCCTTCCAATGCATTGTTCACATTCGTTACATACGTATTGTGGTGTTTCGTGTGGTGAATGTTCATTGTTTCTTTGTCGATATGAGGCTCTAATGCATCATATGCGTATGGTAGCTCAGGTAATTGGTAAGCCATTTGTCCATTCCTCCTCGATAGATTGGTTTTTATCCTACAATGTTAACGATAGCAAAATTTCTAAAGCCATTCAATTCAAATGAATTATATGGCAACAAAGAAGATAAAAATCCCTATCATTAGGAGCATAATCGCACCTTTCGTGACAAAAGATGTTAAAAAGCCAACCAATGAGCCAATCCCTGTTAGGAGTGATTGTTTCAGTCCAGACCTCGAAACAATCAGTTCAGCAAGTACAGCACCGATAAAAGGACCAATTAGGATTCCAGCAACCGGTATGACAAATGGACCGACGAGCAAACCAATCGTGCTTCCCCACATCCCTGCCTTCGACCCACCGAACTTTTTAACACCGACAAGATTCGCAAGTGTGTCTGCGCCAAAAAGTAAGATGACAAATAGAATTTGAATCACCCAAAACAACCAAGTAAGTTCTTCAAACGATACAATCCATCCGTATAATAGAAATCCAGCGATGATGAAAATTACGGATGGAATGATCGGATAGACTAATCCCGCAAAAGCAACGATAAACATAACGATCGTAACAATCCAGCCGATCACTTCCATTGTCGTTTACACTCGCTTTCCTAAAATTGCTTCCGCAATGTTAACGGCATGGTCTCCGATACGCTCCAAATTGGAAACGATATCGACAAATACAATACCTGCCTGCGCAGAACAATTTCCACCATTCAAACGCACAATATGATTTTTTCTAAATTTGCGTTCCATCTTATCGATCAAGTCTTCTTGTTCAGCAACGGTCTTCGCAAGCTCAACATCATTCATATCGAGTGAACGAATCGCTTTGTCCACAGTTTCAATTGTCAATGTAAACATCTCTGTTAAATCTTCTAATGCATCCGGCGTCAATTTAACACGGTTCACTTCACGGAAATCAATCAGTTCAATAATATTTTCAAAATGATCACCAATTCGTTCAATGTCACGTACCGTATCCATGAGCATAACGTGGCGTGCTGATTCAATTGGTGAAATATTCACAGCTGAAATATCAACGAGATAATCCGTTATTTTTCGATCTAAATTGTTAATGGCATCTTCTATTTGATAAGCCGTTTCTGCATGTCTTTTATTGCTTGTCTTTAAATATTCAAATGTCTCTTGCATTCCTTGGACCGCAAAATCACCCATTCGGATAATCTCTTCTTTCGCTTGTCCAATCGCAACAGAAGGTGATTGGTTGATGAAGTTCGGATCTAGATGCTTCGGTTTGTATTCGATCGTTACATCTTTACCTGGAATAATTTTTGTTACAAATAAAGCCCACACTCCAATTAATGGAAATTGGATTAATGTGTTAATGACGTTGAATGTTCCATGTGCAAATGCAATTTGCATTTTACTTTCCAAGTTTAATACGCCTGAAATCCATTCGATATACAATGTGAACGGATGAAGTAGCAACAGGAAAATAATCGCGCCGACAACGTTGAATAGTACGTGTGTAGCAGCTGCTCTTCTTGCAGCTACGGATGCTCCGATAGCAGCTAAAATTGCAGTTATCGTTGTCCCGATATTATCTCCGAACAAAATTGGAAGTGCAGCCTTCATATCGACAAGGTTTTCTGCGTATAAGCCTTGTAAAATACCAACAGTAGCGCTTGAACTTTGGACAATTAAAGTAAACACTGTCCCTGCAACAACTCCGAGTATAGAATGCTCACTCATTGCAAGTGTAAAGTCTGTGAACACTTCAAGTGAACGAAGTGGTTTCATCCCTGCACTCATCAGTTCGAGACCGAGGAATAGTCCACCGAATCCAAAAATGACTTCCCCCAAGTTTTTAATGCTGTTCTTTTTAATGAAGAAGATGAGAAATGCACCAACTGCCATGATTGGCAATGCATATGCGCCTACATCCAACCCAATGATAAATGCAGTTACAGTCGTACCGATATTGGCACCCATGATGACACCAATCGCTTGTCGTAATGTCATGAAACCAGCACTTACAAGACCTACAGTAATTACGGTCGTTCCAGAACTAGACTGGATTAAGATTGTTACAATGATCCCCACAAGTACGCCCATGAACGGATTCGTTGTAAAGCGATCCAAAATAGATCGTAATCTGTCTCCAGCAGCCTTTTGTAGACCGTCTCCCATATATTTTATGGCGAATAGGAAAATCCCAAGACCTCCTACAAATTGAAACAGCATTTCTTGCCAATTCACTTCCATCAAACTGTCAACCTCCATCATGCTTAATAATACGCACCCTTATTATGTTGATATTATTAACGAATTGTAAATAGTCGTGCGCAAATCTTTACATTCCCTTAACATTCGACTCAGAAATTGTCATCATTCTGTCGAATCTGCCAGCCAACAAACGCGTTGCTGAAGATGGTAAACTGATAGTAAACAGAAGGAGGTAGCACCATTGTGACATTTCGACATTTGTTCCTTGCAGGCGTGTCTGCACCAAAGAAATTAGCAGCTTTCCGACTGCTTCCGATTGGCCGTGTAATTCGGTATATTTTTTATTTCATTTTTACGATGACGCTGATCTCTTTTATCCGATACTTGCTCGGAGATGGTGGTCTATTTGAAGCATCGCCTGAATTGGAAGCATACAGTGAAACGATCGGTAGTTTGCTTTATCCAATTGCGATTGTGTTTCAGTTCGTCATCGCGACTTTTTATGTATTTGTCAGAATTAGTCTGTTCGCCGCATTCGGCATGTTGCTTGGGATGTTGTTTCGCAGGAGAGTGGAATATCGTTTCATATGGCGAACGACTGCCGTAGCCATTACCCTTCCCCTTTTACTGACAATGATTCTTGATTTCTTTCCAATGACCGAAACTTTTAGTGCATGGCTTACGTCCATCATTCATATAAGTTATATCGCCTTTGCACTCAAGTATTATCCAAAAACAGTAAAATGAATACTTCCCTCTTTGACGCATATAGTGTAAAAGGAGGGATGTTCATGCGTACATTTGGCATTGCTGTCGTGTTGTTTATTATTTTTCACATTATACGTGTTGATTTGTTTGATGGGACAATCACTCTCGCTTCCTTTTTTGGCGATGAAGTACCGTGTCAAGAAACAACCGTAGACTATATTCCCGTCAAGACAATTGAAGGTGATACAATTGAGACCCTCTTTGCCATGTACCCAGATGGCGACGTATCCTTTGTTGAAAGGTTATCAATTTTCTATTCCCTTAATCCGCATTTACAAAACCAAGATCTTGTAGGTGGTTTATCCATTAAGCTCCCACTTACAGAAACACACCTTACAAATTGCAAATAATGGGCATTGAGCGGTCTCTCTTGTCTTTTCAACACATTGATTGGTAAAATAGATTCTAGTATTATCGTTTTTTTAAGGAGAGAATGTTGATGAATGAAATGATACACAGATCGAAGACCCGTCCAGTCCGTGTTGGTAATTTGACAATCGGTGGCAGTGACGAGCTTTTTATTCAAAGTATGGCGACGACAAAAACACATGATGTCGACGCAACGGTTGAAGAAATCTTACGCCTCGAAGAAGCAGGTTGCCAAGTTGTTCGTGTCGCTTGTCCTGACGAGCGTGCTGCATACTCAATCGGAGCAATTAAAGCGCGCATTAACATCCCTCTTGTAGTGGATATCCATTTTGACTACAAATTAGCGTTAATTGCAATTGAACAAGGTGCTGATAAAATCCGCATTAATCCCGGCAACATCGGCCGAAAAGAAAAAGTGGAAGCGGTCGTTCAAGCTGCAAAAGAAAAAGGAATCCCAATACGTATTGGTGTAAATGCAGGATCCCTTGAGAAACATATTTTGAAGAAATACGGCTATCCAACAGCGGACGGTATGGTGGAAAGTGCTTTGCATCACATTAAGATACTAGAAGATCTTGATTTCCACGATATTATCGTATCTTTGAAAGCTTCTGACGTGAATTTGGCAGTCGAAGCCTATAAAAAAGCGGCGGCTGCTTTTGATTATCCGCTCCACTTAGGCATCACTGAGTCAGGAACGTTATTTGCTGGATCAATTAAAAGTGCTGCCGGGCTCGGAACATTATTATCTGCAGGTATTGGGAACACACTCCGCGTATCATTAAGTGCGGATCCAGTCCAAGAAGTTAAAGTTGCCCGTGAGTTGTTAAAAGTATTCGGTCTCTCTTCCAACGCAGCAACACTTATTTCATGTCCAACGTGCGGTCGAATTGAAATCGATTTAATTTCCATTGCAAATGAAGTTGAAGAGTACATTTCAACGATTAAAGCACCACTTAAAGTAGCGGTACTCGGTTGCGCAGTTAATGGACCAGGAGAAGCACGAGAAGCGGATATCGGCATTGCAGGCGCACGTGGGGAAGGTTTACTTTTCATGAAAGGGAAAACTGTTCGGAAAGTGCCTGAAGAAACAATGGTTGAAGAACTGAAGATGGAAATCGATAAGCTAGCAGAGGAATACTTTGAAAAGAAACGACAAGAAGAGCTACTTCTACAAAGCGGAGCAACTGAATGAGGAAATTTCGTTTCGGCATTGATATTGACGGAACTGTTACTTGCCCGACTTCCCTGTTACCGCATATCAATGAGCAATTCGGCTGTAATCTTGTGTTAGACGATATCATTGAATATGATTTAACAAAAGCTTTTCCTATCACAGAAGAAGAATTCTATACGTGGTACAAGCAAGCGGAATCTACCATCTATGCGACATCACCTGCTCAGGAGTATGCAAAGATGATATTAACCGACTGGCAACAGCATTACGAGTTGTATTATATATCTGCTCGCGGTGAAAATGTCATCGACTGCACTCATAACTGGTTTGAACAGCAAGCGATTCCTTTCGATCACATCGAACTCATTGGCAGTCATCACAAAGTCGAGACGGCGAAAAAGTTCAACGTGGATGCATTCTTCGAAGATAAGCACGATAATGCCGTAGATATCCACGAGGCACTATCGATTCCGGTGTTGCTTTTCGATACACCTTATAACCGTCAACCGATTCCTGAAGGTGTCATTCGAGTACACAGCTGGCAAGAAGCAGATGAATGGATTAAAAAGCACTTTCCAACCGAACAACTTATGAACAAATAAAAAAGTAGAGAGCGGCGTAATTGTCCGTTCTCTACTTTTTATTGTTCACATACTATGCTTCTATACATAATGGGCATTTTCCGTAAATCTCGAATTTATGCCCTTCAACTGCATAACCAGGTAGATTGACAGAGATCTCTTCCATCGGACAATGTGGAATACTTCTCGTTTTGCCACAATCCGTACAAATGAAGTGATGATGATGGACACCGTGATCGCATTGCATACGAAAGTGCCGCTCGCCGTTCAATTCCGTCTCCTCCAAAATGCCAAGTTCCGCAAAAGTCGTCAAGTTTCGATAAATCGTGTCATAACTAATTCCAGGATTATTGATTACCATAAAATTCCGAACTTCCATCGCTGTCAAATAGCGATCTTTATCCGCAAAAAATTCTAAGATCGTTTCCCGATTTTTCGTTCGTTTAAATTGGTTTGCTTGTAAAATTCTCCATGCCTCATCAAGTGTCATACAAATTCCCCTCTCACTTTCCGAGTTGGCTTCTTCCCTTTGAATTTATTCCAACCCAGCACTAGTAATAATAGCACAATGGAGGTGACTACAATCGTTCCTCCTGGTGCAATGTCCAGATGATAGGCTGCAAAAAGGCCGATTAAAACAGATAACTCTCCAATCACGATGGAATACAACATAGCCCCTTTGAAACTTTTCGCTAATTGAATCGCTGCGGCAACTGGCAATGTCATTAGTGAAGAAACAAGTAAAATCCCGACTATTCTCATTGAAGCGCCAATGACAAGCGCCACAATTATCATAAACACCGTTTGAATCACTTTTCCATTCACGCCCGAGACACGCGCATACTCCTTATCAAAAGATAATGCAAACAATTCTTTGTAAAAGATTGAAATAAAAGCGATTACGACAACTGCAATAATTAGAACGATCCCTAAATCTTGTCGACTCACTGCCGAAACGGAGCCAAATAAATAACCGACTAAATCAGAGCCGAACCCTTTAGCCAGTGAAATAAAGATTGCGCCGAACCCAATGCCTGCTGAAAGGATAATCGGAATTGCAAGTTCTTCAAAGTTTTTATAAGCCCCTCTTAACCTTTCGATTAACAAAGAGCCTCCTACCGCTGTAGCCATTCCTAAATAAATTGGATTCAATGGAGCAAAGAACAGCACCGTCTGACTTAAATAAAGGCTACCTGCAATACCCGCCAGCGCAACATGACTTAATGCATCCGCAATGAGCGCAAGTCTTCTGACGACGATGAACAAGCCTAAAAGTGGTGCAATCACCCCAATAATTAGCCCAGACAAGAAAGCATTTTGCAAAAACTCATAGGATAATATAGCTGAAAGCATCGTCAAGCCTCCTTCTTCGACGAATGAACACGACGAACTGGATGCCCATACCAATTAGAAATTTCTCGGTTATCCATCTGTTGATAAGCCGCTTGAGGACCATGAAAATGAATTGTTCGATTGAGGCATGCAACATGGGAAGCAAGCTCTGTCACTAAGTCAATTTCATGTGTCACGAGTAGGATTGCAATACCGTGTTCACGGTTTAAGTCATTGAGCATAGAATAGAACGAAGCAACATTTTTTTGATCGATACCAACAGTTGGTTCATCCATAATGAGTAATTCAGGATTGCCGACTAATGCACGTGCGATGAAAACTCGCTGCTGCTGCCCACCGGACAATTCGCCGATATTTGATGCAGCGTAGGCATCCATCTTAACAATTTTCAAGGCTTCCAATGCCTGCTTTTCGTCTGCCTTCGTGAAGTTTTTAAACAAACCGACTTTACGCGTAAGGCCGCTCTTGACGACTTCAAGTACTGTCGCTGGAAAACCAGCATTAAAAGAATTGGATTTTTGGGAGACATAGCCAATCTTTTCACGCTGTCTAAAAGAAGCGGCATCTTCCCCATACAGTGTTACACGCCCTTGATCCGGCTGTAATAACCCTAAAATGATTTTGATTAAGGTAGATTTTCCCGAACCATTTGGACCGATGAGCGCCCAAAACTCCCCTTCGTTCACTTTCAAGGAAATAGAATCGAGAACTGTAGATTGTTCATAGGTAAAACTAATATTTGAGCATTCAATAATTGTGTTGGTCATGCGATAACCCTCTCTATCTTACTCCTCATTTAACGCAATTCGCTCGAATCACGTAACAGCTTGCTAGTAAACAGGAACGATTACTATTACTTGTAAAAGTATAAACGAAGTTTCTTATGTATACAAATATTTGAGAAGGAATGATGGATGTTGGACTATTTGCAATTTGTAAATGAAATTAAAATTAAAAGTGATGCAGAGGCAAAACAGTTAGCAGATCGATATGGTATTGATTTATCGATCAGAGAAATACAAGCTTTACGGCCATTGCTAGACGAAATTTCTTTTCATTGGTTGTTTACTGGCGTTCCGGAGAGCTTCATCTCAAAAGTGAAGGCTGCTGTCGGAGATAAAAAAGGCGAGGAATTGTTCAGGCAATATTTAGACAGGATCTGAACTACTAGTCGAATGTAAATTGGATTGACACCTCACGGAACGTGTGAGGTGTCAATCCATAAACATTAAACGAGTAGAAGTTCCCGTAATTCCGGTTGGAAATTTTTCGCTTTGAGCATAGCGATTTCCTGTTCATATGGAGCACGTTTGTTTTTTGCATCCGTACCGACAAATGGTGTTTCCAGGATCTTCGGTATGTGCTTGAAATCTGGATGATGGACAATATACGATAACGGTTCAAAACCGATATACCCATGTCCAATATTTTCATGGCGGTCTTTCATGGCACCACGTTCATTTTTACTGTCGTTGACATGGATGACCGATATACGATCTTTACCAACTATCTCATCAAATTGTGCAAGTACACCTTCGAAGTCATTGACAATATCGTAGCCTGCATCATGGACGTGGCACGTGTCAAAACAGACAGACAAGCGTTCGTTATGCGTTACACCATCGATAATTTTTGCAATCTCATCAAAGCTTCTACCACACTCACTACCCTTACCTGCCATCGTCTCCAAAGCAATTCGAACGTTCGCATCTTCTGACAGCACTTCATTTAACCCTTCGATAATTTTAGCAATACCTGCATCAGCACCCGCTCCGACATGTGCACCTGGGTGAAGGACGATTTGATCTGCGCCAAGTGCAGCTGTTCGTCTAATTTCTTCTTGTAAGAAATCCACACCCAATCGGAAAGTTTCGGGTTTTGTCGTATTGCCGATATTGATAATGTAAGGAGCATGCACGACGATATTGGCCATGCCATTTTCCTGCATATGACGCAAGCCTGCATCAATATTCAGTTCTTCAATTGGTTTTCTTCTTGTATTTTGCGGAGCACCCGTATAAATCATAAATGTGGATGCCCCATAACCGAGTGCCTCTTCACTTGAACCAAGCAACATCTTTTTGCCACTCATTGAAACATGTGATCCTAACAGTAGCGGTTGATCATTTCCCATTTTTCCGTTTCAATCTCCTTTCCCTCTTCTTAAATTTCTCCATCTCTTTTGTCATTTTCTTTTTATAGCCCGGCTTTACTTTGTCAGGTTTACGTACATAAGATGCAGCTTTACGGTCCAAATCGTCTGTTTCTTTGACACGCTTTTTACGAGCATTGCGTTCTTTCACTTCAAACCACTCACCGTTTTTGACATCTTCATGCACAAACGGTATGCCGAGTTTTTCAATTTGAACGATTTTATCATCCTCAGATGGCTCATATAGTGTGATGGCATTTCCTTCCAACCCTGCACGTGCAGTACGCCCTACGCGGTGAATAAAAAATTCCAAGTCATCGGGTAATTCGTAGTTAATGACATGACTGACGCCCGGGATATCGATTCCACGCGCAGCAAGGTCAGTCGCTACAATAAATTGATAGTCGAGATCACGGACTTGTTTCATCATTCGCGTCCGTTCCCGAGGTGATAAATCACCGTGAATTCTGCCTGCCTTAATGCCTTGATCGGCCAAATAATCGGCAAGTTGATCAGCGTTTTGTTTTGTGTTCGTAAATATAATCGCCAAATAGGGATTAATCGACTGAACAATATGCAACAGTTTCTTTTTTCGATCCATACTTCTCACGGGAACGAGTGAGTAGTGCATTCCTTCTGTTAAAGGTTTTTTATCGCCTATTTGTACATGCACAGGGCTTTCCATATATTTTGAGAGGAAAGGTTTTAGTTTTTCTGGAATCGTCGCAGAAAACACATACATTTCTAAATCAGTCGGCATTTTCGAAGCAAATTGATCGATATCTTCGATGAATCCCATGTCAAAAGCGAGGTCTGCTTCATCGATGACAAGAATGGAAGCCGTATGAATCGCTAATGCTTTATTTTCAGCCATATCACGGATACGTCCTGGTGTACCGACAATAATATGCGGATTTGACTTTAACTTATCCATTGCACGTTGCTTATCCGTGCCACCAATCAAAAGCGAACTTTTAATAGCAGTGTTAGCAATCATCTTATTCAATTCCTCAAATAACTGCATTGCCAGTTCTCTTGTAGGTGCAGTGATAACCGCCTGTAATTCATCCTTCTGTTCATCCAGCCGTTCTACGATTGGTATGAGGAAACTGTGAGATTTTCCTGTTCCGGTATGGGCTTGTCCAATTGCATTCGTGCCTTTTAGGATCAATGGAATCATTTCTTTTTGTATCGGTGTAGGGGATGTGAAACCTAATTGTTCAATTGCTTCACGTAAAAACGGTTTAAATTGATAATCTGTAAATTTAGACATTGTATGCCTCCTAACGTTTTCTTATTGTATCATGATTCCGTTCCGTCGTATGCGATTTTGGCATAGTATATATTGTGAAAGATCACAATGACGAATAGAAAGGGGTTACCTATGAGATACGAATCTTTTTATCCATTTGCTTCAAATCAGTCTCCTCCCGTTGCGATGAGGCAAACCATTCCGTACGGACCACAGCCTATCCAAAATTACGACATGCCGCAAAGACAATTCTATGGGGCTCCAACTGGAAACCAGTTTGGCCCGCCTTCACAAAATGCCGGTCAAAAGAATACAAACAAAATGGAAATGTACATGCAAACGGCCAATCAGTTCTTAAACACTGCCCAACAATTCGCACCACTCGTCCAACAAATGGCGCCAATGGTTCAAAACTTGCCGGCTATGTGGCGATTGTACAAAGGCTTCCAGTCATTACCGAACGCAGGCGCTACACCAGCTAGTGGGACGCCAAGCAGTGCATCAGCGGCAGGATCTGCATTAAGTAATCTGGCAGGCGGTTCGGGCCCTCGCATTTTTCAGCCACCTAATTAATAACTTTGAATCAGTTCCTCAACTCCGCTATAATGGAGACAGATCCCTGTTGAGGAGTGTGGAATAAATGAAAGTAATGAAGATTTCCCCGCGCGGCTATTGTTACGGGGTTGTCGATGCAATGGTCATTGCAAGAAATGCGGCACTCGACAAAACGTTGCCGAGACCTATTTATATACTAGGCATGATTGTTCATAATAAACATGTAACAGACGCTTTTGAAGAAGATGGAATCATTACACTTGATGGTCCAAACCGATTAGAAATACTTGAACAAGTGGAGACAGGTACTGTTATTTTCACGGCACATGGCGTCTCACCTGAAGTCCGTGAACTCGCGCGGCGAAAAGGACTCGTTTCTATCGATGCGACGTGCCCTGACGTAACGGTTACACATGATCTGATTAGAGAAAAAACCGCAGAAGGTTATCATATCATTTATATCGGAAAAAAACACCATCCTGAACCTGAAGGCGCGATTGGTGTTGCACCACACGCAGTCCATCTCATTGAGACGATGGAAGACGTTGAGCAACTAAATCTCCACAATGAGAAACTCCTCGTTACGAATCAAACAACGATGAGTCAATGGGATGTTGAGCACATTATGGATGCGTTAAAAGAGAAATTCCCACACATTGAAGTGCACAAAGAGATATGTCTCGCCACGCAAGTTCGACAAGAAGCCGTTGCTGAACAAGCAGGAGCATCTGATCTTCTCATCGTAGTTGGCGATCCGAAGAGTAATAACTCGAACCGGTTAACACAAGTTTCTGTTGAAATTGCGAATACACCATCCTATCGAATTTCGGATGTCTCCGAGATTGATATTGCCTGGTTAGAAGGAGTAGAAACTGTTTCTGTCACAGCTGGGGCTTCTACACCGACACTCATCGTGCGTGAAGTGATTAATTTCCTTGAACAATTTAACCCGGCAGATCCAGCGACACATATTCCAGAAAGAAAATTCACTTTGAATCGGATTTTACCAAAAATCAAAAATCCTGAACCTGTCAAACGAATTGAACCTTATGTATCAACCGAATGATACAGAAGAGCTGTCCCTACGGTGAAATACCGACGGGACAGCTCGTTTTTATGATTACGTAACAACGTCATGTCAATCCATATCGTTCCAATGATACGAGTTCATCGGGTTAGAAAGATTTACTGAAGGAATGTAAAAGGTTCAGTATCGATGGCTGATTGGATGAACGTTACGTCAAATCCTTTATCAGTGCATTCCTTTTGCATTCTCTTTGCGACACCTTCAATCATTACTTTTTCTACGTGGTGGCCTGGATCGATAATTCCTAAGTCCATTAATTCGGCATCTTGTGCGCTATGAAAATCGATATCACCCGATACGAAAACATCCGCGCCTTTCCTTTTAGCAGCTCGAATATATTTACTTCCACTGCCCCCTAATACGGCCACTTTCCTCACTTGTTTGTCTGGATCACCAACAAGCCGGATCGCTGGAACATCTAGTACACTTTTCACATAGCTCCCGAACTCTTTAAGGCTCATTGGTTCCTCCAATACACCGACCCTGCCTAAACCTAGTTGCTCCGTTCGTTGATCGAGCACGAAGAAGTCGTAGGCAGGTTCTTCGTAAGGATGTGCAGCGAGCATTGCTTGTAATACTTTGTTTCTTATTGGACCAGGAAGTATGACTTCAATTCGTTCTTCCGGGACACTTTCACTTTTACCGACTTTCCCAATGAATGGATCTGCACCGGTGATCGGTGTAAATCGACCTATACCTGTCGAACTAAAGCTGCAACCAGCATAATCTCCTAATGCGCCTGCACCGGCATTGCCTAACGCTTCCCGCAAATCATCTGCATAATCCGCTGGACAAAATACGGCTAATTTGTACAATGGATCTGATACGGTCGGCTCCATCACCTCTAACTGGCGTAATTGGAGCTTATGCGCCAACAAATCATTGACCCCACCAGGTGCAACATCCAAATTTGTATGTGCTGCATAAACAGATAGATCGTTTTTTATACATTTTTCGATTAATCGACCTTGGGGTGTGTCTGTCCAAATATGCTTTAGCGGCTGAAAAATCGGTGGATGGTGTGCAATGATAAGATTTGCTCCTTGTTCGATCGCTTCATCAACAACTGCTTCATTGACATCTAACGTTACTAATACTTTCTGAACAGTTCTGTTTAACTGTCCAATATGTAAACCAACAGGATCCCAGTCTTCTGCATACCGTTTTGGCGACCATTGCTCAAAGAGGGAAATGATTTCATGCCCATTCACTTTTTTCATCGTGACAGTACACTCCTCACCAAGTCAATTTTAGTTTCTAATTCGCGTTTTTTCATTAAAATGTTGGAGCTTTCTCCAGCTTGTTGTAATTCTTGAACGATCCGTTGCCACTCCACTAGCTCCCGTTCCCATTTTTCCAAAAAGACAGATGATCTTTTTTTCGCTAGAAATGGCCCTACAAGCATTTCTGCTTCATTATAGGAAGCCTCACCTCGTTCAAGGACAAGCACTTCATAGATTTTATGAACTTCCTTAATAATTTCCTCATCAACAAGCTTCCAGTTATTTTTTATTGCCCATTGACGAATCGCCAACGCATGAATATTCGGTTGTGCAATAATTCGGGAGACCGTTTGCAATTGGGAAGAGCCTTCCTCTAAAATCGAAGCGATTAAAGGACCACCCATGCCAGCAATCGTTACTGTGTCAACAGCGTCCGCTTCTTGAATTGCATGCAAACCATTTGCTAGACGAACGGTAATTGCATTGTCCAAACCGTTTTTCTTCACATTTTTCACAGCGGATTCATAGGGACCTTTTACAACTTCACCCGCTATTGCTTTATTGATTTTGCCGGCATTCACCAAAAAACATGGCAAATATGCGTGATCGCTTCCAATATCTGCGACAATCGCTCCCGATTCGACGAATGATGCAACGGCCATCAATCGATTTGATAACTTTTCGGAATTCAAATGATCCCCACCTTTCCAATGCTCTTATTGTAAGGCATTTAGCTGTGTAATGCCAGAAATGAAAAAGCTAGCGGGACTGAATGGAATTCCAGTCCTGCTAGCTCTTACATAGGCTTATTTAAGTGTTAGGATATACTCAGCCAATTGGTCGATTTGCTCGTCTGAGATTTTACCTCCGAACGGTGGCATTCCACCTTGACCGTTTTTAATGATGTCATGAATCTCTTCTTTGGAATCTGACAGACCGACTAGGCTAGGTCCCATACCACCAGCTAAATCGCCACCATGGCAGCCGATACATTGTCCTTGTACGAAGGTTTCAGGATCAAAATCTTCAGAAGCTGCTCCATCATTGCTTTCTTCCGTTTTTCCTTCTTCATCTGCTCCAGCGATCTCTTCTTTCTGCTCGATACCATAAAGGGACATGAAGAAAATTAGGCCCAATCCTAGTGCGAAAATTAGGATATAAGGTACAACAGGATTGTTTTTCATCGAATTACCCTCCTTTTTCAGGATTTATTCTGTAAAAGTATACAGTGCACATCTACCATTGTACTGTATAGTGAGAAAAACTGAAAGAGTTATCACTGTACATTTAATTGTTTGTGACAATTTGGACAAACTTTTTCCTTAACAACCAATTTGTCGAGCAATTACCATACGTTGCACTTCTGACGTTCCTTCACCAATCTCTAATAATTTGGCGTCACGCATATATCGTTCCACTTCATATTCCTTCATATACCCATAGCCACCATGTATTTGAATTGCTTCGTCTGCGACTTCCATTGCAATTTCGGAAGCATACAGCTTACACATCGCTGCTTCTTTCGTGAATGGTCGGCCTTGATCTTTTAACCAAGCCGCTTTATAGACCAAATTTCGAGCCAATTCGATTTTCATCGCCATATCTGCAAGTTTAAATTGCGTCACTTGGAATTCCGACAACGTCTTTCCAAATTGTTTCCGTTCCTTAGAGTAGCGGAGCGCACGTTCATAGGCAGCTTGAGCAATCCCTACAGCCATAGCGCCTATTCCAATCCTGCCGCCATCTAATGTAACGAGGAATTGTCTAAATCCATGACCCCGTGTACCTAATAAGTTCTTTTTCGGTACACGTACATTGTCTAACACTAATTCAGTTGTATTGGATGCATTCAAGCCCATTTTTTCATAGTTATCAATAACCGTGAAACCTTCTGCATCCGTCGGTACAATAATGGCACTGATTTCTTTTTTACCGTTGGTGTTGTCAGTGATCGCAGTAATTGCTAAATGTTTGGCGTAACTCGCGTTTGTAATATAGACTTTTGAGCCGTTAATGACGAAATCATCGCCATCTTCTTTAGCAGTCGTCTGTGTCCCCCCCGCATCAGACCCAGCATTCGGTTCAGTCAATCCAAAAGCTCCAAATGATTCACCTTTACAAATTGGCGCCAAGTACTCCTGTTTCTGTTCTTCCGTGCCAAACAAGTGAAGAGGCGCACCACCTAAAGATATATGCGCAGAATACGTAATGCCAGTTGAAGCACAGGCTCTACTCAATTCTTCTGTGACAATTGCGAAACTTGTTGTATCCGCACCGCCTCCCCCATATTTTTCAGGAAACGGAAGTCCCATCATCCCCATTTTAGACAACTCTTTAAAAATATCGACAGGAAAATGTTTCGTTTTATCCCGTTCGATGGCCCCCGGAGCAACTACTTCGTCTGAAAACTCCCTCATCATCTTTTTAATCATGAGCTGTTCATCTGTCAAATCGAAATTCATCGTACAGACCCCCTATTTGTTAACGCTTACATTTCTATTATACCGAAAATTGCAAGTGATTCACAATCATTCTTTCGAACGACCGGAACACTTGCCTATTTACAGTAGTTTCATAACATAAAATCCGACAATGAATGCTAATCCAACAGTGCCCGAAAGTGTAAAATAGACTAATCTAAAAAATTTTCCTGCTAGAAGCCAAAGCACACAATTTAAACTTAACAAAATGATTAACAAGACGTTTTGCCCCTCAAAAAACAATAACCAAATTTTCACCGAAACGCCTAATACCAATAAAGCGGATAATATGTATACAATTGATCGATTGATAGATTGATGTTGAAATAGCCTCTTTGCCACCATAAGCAATACAATCGTCGATAAAATGGCTACGCTTATCGTAACGAGTGGAATCGTATTTAGAAAGAACAAGCTTGCACCTATGAGACTTACAAAGAAAACAATCCCTAGCAAACTTGCCGTCTCACTCTTTTTTTCTTTCACGAGAATCGCATCATTGACATCGACTACTTGTTCTTCCCCTTGTGTATACAACGTAAGCAAAAAGTCACAATAGTGTTCAGGTAATAACTTGTTTTGTTTCCAATAATGGATTTCAGCCATGATGATCTTTTTCCGTTGAGCATTCATGTTTTCACTCGCTCCTACTCATGATAACTGCACGAATAATGAAGAAAACATCGGCATAGTCAGTATGCCGATGCCCAGTTTTACTCTAAGAAATCTTTTAGACGTTTGCTTCTTGAAGGATGTCTTAACTTACGAAGTGCTTTTGCTTCAATTTGACGAATTCGTTCACGTGTGACGCCAAACACTTTACCTACTTCTTCAAGTGTTCTTGTTCTACCGTCATCTAAACCGAAACGAAGACGTAACACATTTTCCTCACGGTCTGTCAATGTATCTAATACATCTTCAAGCTGCTCTTTTAACAATTCATATGCAGCGTGGTCCGATGGGGATTGCGCTTCGGAGTCTTCAATGAAGTCTCCTAGATGGGAATCGTCCTCTTCCCCAATTGGTGTTTCAAGTGAAACAGGTTCTTGAGCAATTTTCAAGATTTCACGGACCTTTTCAGCAGTCAAGTCCATCTCTTCTCCAATTTCTTCTGGAGAAGGTTCACGACCTAGGTCTTGTAACAATTGACGTTGAACACGAATCAGTTTATTGATGGTCTCCACCATATGCACAGGGATACGGATTGTACGGGCTTGGTCCGCAATCGCTCGCGTAATGGCTTGACGAATCCACCAAGTCGCATACGTACTGAATTTAAAGCCTTTCGTATGATCGAACTTTTCGACCGCCTTTATAAGTCCCATATTTCCTTCTTGAATTAAATCCAAGAAGAGCATGCCACGACCAACATATCTTTTCGCAATGCTGACGACAAGACGAAGGTTCGCTTCTGCAAGACGTTTTTTTGCGTGCTCCCCTTTATCAACAATTTCCAGTAATTCCGGATCAGGCGTTTGCATTTCTGCAAGTTTCTCTTCAGCGGCTACGCCATCTTTAATAGCAATCGCCAACTTCACTTCTTGATCACCTGTCAACAAGTCAACACGTCCGATTTCTTTCAAATACATCCGGACAGGGTCATTAATTTTCACACCTGGGGGAACACTTAAATCATTCAAATCAAATTGCTCTTCATCTTTACCTGCTTCTTCATCTTCTTTTCTTTCCATTTCGATGCCGGCTGCTTCAAGTTGATCCAAAAATTCCTCAAAATGATCCGGTTCCATTTCAAATACGGAAAGCTTTTCCGCCACTTCGTCCTGTGATAATTCTCCCGCTTTTTTACCCGCTTCCAATAAACTTGCTTTCACTTCTTCTAATGTCATCTCGTTCTCCATCTCTCCAGCTTGCTCATTTTTAGTCATAATACCCGTTCCTCCTTAATTCACCGGAATACGGCTTACATCGCCGATAATGATTTCCGGAGCTGTATGATTTCCCTGGCCAGCTCCAGTGCCCGGGTATAATCGTTCATCTTTTCCGCTTCTTTTGATTCATGCATCATCTGATTGATTTGCTTGATAATTCGATGTCTCTCAAGATGATGAATGCAGTCATGGATTTCCTGTTCGGCATATTCAGGATCTCTCTCCAGCATCGCCGCTTCCATGACAGTTTTACGGAGTCCTCGATCTTCCAAGGATTCTGCAAATCTGTGGAAGTCTGGTGTCCCATGTTGTTCATAAAAACCTGCCAACTTGACGAAAATAGCCGTATAGTCATCACCGTCAAATACTTGTGAATGGGATTCACGTATCCTGTCAAACAACTGGCCATCATTCAACAAGTGACATAAGAGTAACCGCTCTGCCCTTTCGATACTGGACAGGTTTCGGTTTGGCATCTTCGGTAAGGAAGGCGATGCTTGTCCAGTAAACACTTCAGCTTTTTCCTGTTTTGCAAACTCGCCAACCTTTTTAATGAATTGCTCTTGAAGTGCCTGTGCAGAAACACCCGTCTCCGTAGACAATTGACGGAGCATAAGATCTCGTTCAATCGGGGAAACTTTCTGGGCAAGCTCTTCTAGCACTTCATGAATATATTGGAGCACATCGTTTTCATGTGTTAAGTTTTTTGACCTTTTGTAAAAAGCCAGAATAAACGACATATACGTATGTGGGTTGCCGATCACTTTCTCAACGAATGATTCCCCACCATACGTGGAAATGTATTCGTCGGGATCTAACTTTGAAGGAAGTAACGCAATTTGTGCGTCTAGTCCTTTTTGAGCAGTAAGATTAGCAAACCGCTTAGCCGCTTCCCAACCTGCGTTGTCACCATCACAACAGATAATCAACTGGTTCGCAATTCTTTTTAATTTCGTAATATGTGTGTCAGACAAGGATGTACCCATAACTGCCACACTATTCATAATTCCAGCTCTTTCTGCTGCAATTGTGTCCATAAAACCTTCGAACAATATTACTTTACCCGTTTTACGAACATTAAGACGTGCGTTATGAAAATTATAAAGCAATCGGCTCTTTTCAAATATAGGTGTTTCTGGACTATTTAAATACTTCGCTTCGTCTTTGGACGTTGATAACGTCCTACCTGAAAAACCGACTACATTGCCATTATCGTCATGCAGCGGAAACATAATACGTCCTCGAAACCTGTCAAAGTAGCCTGTACCATCATTTTTCATGATGCAAAGACCGGCACGCTCCATCTCCTTCATATCATATTTCTTACGTTGGAGAAGTTGACTTAACACTTCCCGATCGTCAAGCGACCACCCTATACCATACTTTTCGATATGCTCACGCGAAAATCCTCTTTGTTCCAAATATTGTAATGCTTTTTCACCCTCCACTGTATTCAGTAATAAATGACTATAAAAATTAGCCGCAAGTTCATGCGCTTCCCTCATCTGTTGGAACTCACCAGACTTCGAATGGCTTGCACTTTCTGTTAGAGAGATATCCAATTCGATACCAGCGCGTCCTGCCAATTTTGAGACCGCCTCTGTAAATGGGCTATTATCAATATCCATGACAAATGTAATAGCGTTACCACTTGCTCCACAACCGAAGCAATGAAACAATTGCTTATCCTCTGACACAGAAAACGATGGCGTACTTTCACCGTGGAATGGGCATAATCCAAACCAATTTCTCCCTCGCTTTGTCAATTGGACGTACTCTCCGATCAAATCGACAATATCCGTTTTCGACCTGACTGCCTCAATTGTCTCTTCTGGAATTTTAGTCATTCTATCACCATTTTCTTCTCACATACTTGAATTCTAGATAGTTTTCATAAATCCTGCTTATTCGACAAAAAAATTTCGTGACATTATAAAAAAACCGTGTATGTAATCTAGAAGATTATAGAACGGCGACAATTCACTATTGTACACAATCTAAATAGAAGAACCAACCCTTTTTTATCGGACGGTCCTTCTCCTTATTAATTCATAGGAAACGACTAGCTAATTTGGTGAGGATGACATTCGCTGTTTCTTCAACTGCTCGATTTGAAACATCAATCACTTGGCAGCCAATTTTAGAAACAACAGTTTCAAAATGCCGCAATTCCTCTTGAATCCGCTCGATTTGTGCATAATTCGCATCATCTTTCAAACCAAGAGCTAGTAATCTCTCTTTGCGGATGGAATTTAATACACCTGGTGAGATGACTAAACCGAAACATTTAGCTGAATCAATTTGATACAGCTCTTCTGGCGGCTCCACTTCTGGAACAAGGGGAACATTTGCAACTTTAAATCCTCTGTGAGCCAAATATTGAGATAACGGTGTCTTCGACGTTCTCGATACACCGACTAAAACAATATCCGCTTTTAGGACGCCACGAGGATCACGGCCATCATCATACTTGACCGCAAATTCGATTGCTTCGATTTTCTTGAAATAATCTTCATCCAGTTGTCTAACGAGCCCCGGTTCTTCATAAGGTTTCTCGTTTACCAAGTTGCCGATTTCAAGGAGGAGAGGGCCTAGCAAATCGACACATTGCAAATCATTCGCCCGACACTCCTCTTTCAATTTTTCACGCATGCAGCTTTTCACAAGTGTATAAATGAGAATTGCATTCTGACGTTTGGCTAGAAAAGCAATCTCTCGGAGTTGCGATTCATCTTCGACATGCGAAAAACGTTTGATTGAAACTGCTTCCAGGTCATGTCTGAACTGGCTTGCTGCCGCCTTCGCTACTAAGTCGGCCGTTTCCCCTACTGAATCGGAAACGATGAACAATGTCAATTTCGTCATAGGAACACTCCTTTGTCATTTTATCAGAGGTCAACTTTATAGATCATGTTCTTCAGCAAGTGAAAGAAAAGCAGCAGTAATGTTCGTTTTCGTAATCCTTCCAACGACTTCAAGCCCATCTTCTGTCGCTGAAACGACTGGTAGCGAATCAATTTGTTGCAACATCATCTTTTTTGCAACTTGGATGAGGGAATCCTGTTTTTTGCAATACGTGATGTTCGGCATCCGTGTCATGATGACATGTACCGGTATTTTGTCTAGCTCGGTATTCCCAAGACTTGTTCGCAATAAATCTTTTCGTGATAGAACACCTGTTAAGAATGAGGATTTATCCACAACAAACAGCGTTCCTACGTCATCAAGGAACATCTGACAAATCGCATCATAAACTGTTACATTTTCGTTCACAACTACCGGAATGGATTGGAAGTCCCCAACTTTCATACCAATCATGCCATCTGCAATGGAGGGTGCCGGTTTTTTCCCTGAATAGAAGTAACCTACGCGTGGCCTGGCATCTAAATAACCCGCCATAGTGAGAATTGCTAGATCAGGTCTTATCGTCGCTCTAGCTAAACTTAATCTTTCAGCAATCTGTTCACCTGTTATAGGACCATCCACTTTCACAATTTCAAGGATTTCGGTCTGGCGCTTATTCAATTCCAAGTGAATCACCGCCTTAATCGTTCGATAATATATCCTTGAATAGTATAGCATTTTGCTATCAGATTTCCTAACCCAATGGCTTTTGCACCGGCAAAGCACTTTATCGAAAGTCACGATTATGTGAACAAATGACTAGCCGAAGTATTTCTTCTCAAAGTACTTCATATTTTTTGGACACTATTTGTATGAATTGCAGAGATTCAAGAACCATGCTACACTATGTACAGAATTCAATAGGCGATGAGAGGTCTATAAGTAATGTCTTGGTAGCGAACGGGGATAGTGAAAGCCCGTAACGACATGAAACGGCAACCTTGAGCTAGCATGCATTCAAGTGGGTTGTTATTGCAACCAATCGAGGTGGAACCGCGGGTCATTATGCACTCGTCCTCGGACTTTATGTCCGGGGATGGGTGCTTATTTTAATTGGAGGGATTAGTTATGATGACAATGGAACAAATTGTGAATGTATCGAAGCAGCGTGGATTTGTGTTTCCTGGCTCTGAAATTTACGGAGGTTTGGCGAATACTTGGGATTATGGTCCGCTAGGAATTGCCTTAAAAAACAACATAAAAAAAGCTTGGTGGCAAAAATTTGTCCAAGAGTCTCCTTACAATGAAGGACTTGACGCAGCCATTTTAATGAACCCAAAAGTTTGGGCAGCTTCCGGACATATCGGTAATTTCAACGATCCGATGATTGACTGCAAAAAATGTAAAACGCGTCATCGTGCAGATAAATTGATTGAAGATGCATTAGATGCGAAAGGCATTGAATTAGTCGTGGACGGTATGCCATTTGAGAAAATGGAAGCGTTAATCAGTGAACACGGAATTGTTTGTCCGAGTTGTGGAGCAATGGACTATACAGGTATCCGTCAATTCAATTTAATGTTCAAAACCTCTCAAGGGGTAACGGATTCATCTGCAAACGAAATTTACTTACGTCCTGAAACGGCTCAAGGGATTTTCGTCAACTTTAAAAACGTTCAACGCTCAATGCGTAAAAAAATGCCATTTGGGATTGCCCAAATCGGTAAAAGCTTCAGAAATGAAATCACACCTGGAAACTTCACTTTCCGTACACGTGAATTCGAGCAAATGGAGTTGGAATTCTTCTGCAAACCAGGAGAAGACATGAAATGGTATGAATTTTGGAGAGACTTCTCCGAGAAGTGGCTATTGGATCTTGGTTTGTCAGTTGAAAACATTCGCTTACGTGAACATAGCGATGAAGAACTTTCTCACTACTCAAAAGGGACAGTCGATATCGAATATAAATTCCCGTTTGGTTGGGGCGAGCTATGGGGCATTGCAAACCGTACAGATTTCGACTTATCGCGCCATATGGAACATTCCGGTGAAGACTTCCATTACCAAGACCCTGTAACGAATGAGAAATATGTCCCGTATTGCATCGAGCCTTCCGTTGGTGCGGACCGCGTTACACTCGCATTCCTTTGTGATGCATTTGACGAGGAAGAGCTTGAAGGCGATGACAAACGTACAGTTATGCGTTTCCACCCTGCTCTTGCGCCAATCAAAGCAGCAGTCCTACCATTATCGAAAAAGCTTGCTGAAGGGGCAGATGAAGTGTACGCAGAACTTCGTAAACACTTCCCGGTCCAATACGATGATTCACAATCAATCGGTCGCCGTTACCGTCGTCAAGATGAAATCGGTACACCATTCTGTATTACGTATGACTTCGACTCTGAAGAAGATCGACAAGTGACTGTTCGTCACCGTGATTCAATGGAGCAAGTTCGTATGCCAATCGCAGATGTAAAAGCTTATATCGAAAAACATCTTACATTCTAATAAATTGAGAAAAAGAAAAACCGAGGAAGAGGTCATTCGCCGTCTTCCTGCGGTTTTTCTTTTTGTGGTAATAATTGTGGCGTACGCTCCAACTGGTCGAGAAACGCTCTCGATTTCAAGCGAACACCCACCTGTTCATCATAAACCGTCCTTACAATTTTTCGCATGAATTGTTTCGTCGCCTTTTTTAAAGTTAACGAACCAACTTGCTGGATGGGAACCGTAAAAAATGTCCTGATCAAACGCAGTTGCGTTGGTGTAATACGCACAATATAGGGATCAATCTGGAAACAACGATGACACAAGAAACCAATCATCTGAAACGAAAAGGCGAATTCCCCTTCTGTAGCTCTACAATGTGCACATTGATGCAAAACAGGATGGATACCTGCCACCGGAAGCATCTTCCATTCAACGAAAAGCGCTATTGCTTCCGGGTCATACCCTTCATTCATTGCATGTAACGCGTCTTGTAACAGCGCAAATACATTCGGTCCTTGCCCTTTGTCTTCCGTCAATCGGTCAATCAATTCAACGACAAAGCTTGCATAAGCGGTCGCTTCAAGATCTTCGCGAATATGACGCATCGAATTGACTGGCTCACCTTGTTCCAACGTCCCCATCCCTCGTCCTGCGTGAAGCAGAAAGAAGCCATGGGTGAACGTTTGAGTAACAGCAGCTAAACGGCTTGCAGGCTTTTTCGCACCTCTCGCCATCGCGGTCATCTTCCCTGCTTCCCGTGTGTATAGTGTCACAATTTTATTTGATTCACCGTATGGCATGCTTTTTAGAATGATGCCTTCCCATTTATTCAACAAGGACATCACTCCTTTTCAAGTTGACTGCTCAATACTCATCGTCACGGAAACCGAATTCACGAAGATGACCCGGTTTGTTCCGCCAATCCTTTTGCACTTTCACCCAAAGTTCCAGAAATACTTTGGAACCAAGTAACATTTCAATATCACGACGTGCCTTCGTTCCAATTTCCTTTAACAGTGCTCCTTTTTTACCGATGACAATCCCTTTTTGGGAATCACGATCGACAATTATTGTAGCTGCCACATCGACCATGTCACGTTCTTCATCCCGAGCAATTTTTTCAATGACGACCGCAACGGAATGAGGAATCTCTTCACGTGTCAAATGAAGCACTTTTTCTCGAATCAATTCAGAGATGATGAACCGTTCAGGATGATCGGTCACTTGATCATCTGGATAGTATTTTGGCCCTTCCGGTAAATATTTTGTTAATGTTTCCATCAATCGTTCAACATTGTTACCATTTAGAGCGGATAGTGGGACGATTTCTGCAAAATCGTATTCTTTCGTATACGACGTAATCGTTGTAAGCAAATCATCCGGGTGAACTAAGTCAATTTTATTGATGACTAGAAACACTGGTGTCTCAGTATTTTGCAAGAGGTCGATGATGAACTTGTCTCCCCCACCAATCGGCTCATTGGCATTCACCATAAACATGATGACGTCCACTTCTTTTAACGTGTTACGTGCTGATTTCACCATGAAATCACCGAGCTTATGTTTCGGCTTATGAATGCCCGGTGTATCAATAAAAACCATTTGTGAATTGTCTGTAGTAACAACGCCTTGCACTTTGTTTCGAGTTGTTTGTGGTTTATCACTCATAATGGCGATTTTCTGTCCAACAACGCGATTCAAAAACGTCGATTTGCCGACATTCGGTCGACCGATAATGCTAATGAATCCTGATGTAAATTTACTGCTTTCCTTCTGCATACTGAAGATCCTCCTTGGAAAATGCCCCTGGCAATAACTGCTCTACTGTCGTCTCTTCGACGTCTCCTTTTAAGTTCGTCAAGTAGACCGGCATTGAGCCTTCGCAAAACTCTGCAATGACTTGTCGGCATGCACCACATGGCGAGACTGGACCTTCAGTGTCTCCGACGACTGCGAGTGCTTTGAATGTCGTGACGCCTTCTGATACTGCTTTAAAGAATGCTGTTCGTTCAGCACAATTTGTCATACTGTACGCTGAATTTTCGATGTTGCAACCATGATAGACGTTTCCATCTGTATCTATCAGTGCTGCGCCAACAGGGAATTTCGAATATGGGACGTATGCTTTCTTCCGTGCTATTTTTGCTTCATTCATTAAATTTTGCTTTTCCATGACTACACCTCTACCAAAGTTTTTATCCGAACCATTTGGGGATGAAAATAATCAAACCGATGACGGCACTTGCAATTGCAAACAGCAACACAGCACCTGCCGCCACGTCTTTCGCCTGTTTTGCTAAAGGATGGATATCCTTTGTCACTAAATCAACTGTTCTTTCAATAGCGGTATTCATGAGCTCCAAAGCCATCATACCACCAATCAGCAAGATGATGATCATCCATTCAGTTGTCGATAAGCCTGTAAGAGCACCAGCTAGACAGACAATGATTGCGGCTAGCAGATGAAACTGCATATTTCTTTCAAAACGAAAACCATGCAACACACCATTTATTGCATAGTAAAAAGATTTAAAAAAACGAACCATACAATTCTTACCTTTCCAGGCCAAGTGATGAAAGAATTTCTCGTTGTCTTCCAAACATTTTTTCCTCGTCCTGCTCCGTCAAGTGATCGTACCCAAGCAGATGCAAGAAGCCATGGAGTGCAAGGAATCCAATCTCTCTTCTTTCATCATGCCCATATTCACTTGCTTGTCGTTTTGCAGTCTCAATGGAAATGACGATATCTCCAAGCAACACAGGCATATCATCCGTTTGAACGATGGGGACTTCTCCTTCTGTCATTTCTTCCAAAGCAAACGAAATGACATCGGTAGGTTTGTCCTTTCCTCGATATTCGGCGTTGATGGCTTGAATTTCTTTATCATTCATGAATGTAACGGACACTTCAAGATTGCCTGTTAAGTTTTCCATTTCCGCAGCATGTTCTAACACTTGTTGCACAAGCTTCATACTATCTTCCGTTACTTTAGCCGTTTCATCTTCAAAATAGATCGCGAGCATTACAACTCCCTCTTTCCTCATTATTCAGGGTACTCGATCCGACTGTGGTAAAAGCCGTTTAACGTCTCACAAATAACGCGTTCGACCTTTCGCAATTCCTTCATCGATAATTCACACTCGTCAAATTGACCATCGTTCAACTTGCTCGTAATAATCGAATTCACCAGTTTTGCAATCTTGTCAGGTGTCGGTTCTTTAATCGTTCGGACAGCCGCTTCCACACTATCCGCAATGGAAATAATCGCAATTTCCTTCGTCTGCGGTTTAGGGCCAGGATAACGGAAGTCGTCCTCTATAACATCTTGCCCTAACTCTTTCGCCTTTACAAAAAAGAATTTTAAAAAACTTGTTCCATGGTGCTGACGTGCAATATCGATGATTTCACGCGGCATTTTATGTTTCGTTAATAGCTCCGCCCCATCAGTCGCATGGGCAATAATAATATCACGGCTTTTTTCTGGTGGCAATTCATCATGCGGATTTAAATTACCATGCTGGTTTTCTATAAAGAAATTCGGACGAACAGTTTTACCAATGTCATGATAATAGCTTCCGACACGTGCCAGTAATCCATTTGCACCAACCGATTCACAAGCCGCATCCGCTAGATTCGCAACCATGACACTATGATGGTAGGTTCCAGGCGTTTCTGTAAGGACTTTTTTAAGGAGCGGGTGATTCGGGTTCGACAATTCTATTAACCGCATATCCGATAGAATTCCAAAAAACGATTCAAAAAATGGCATAAGCCCAATCGTCAATGCACCAGACAAAATACCAGAAGCAAAAGCAGCAATTAAATAGAATGATAGTTCCGAAAGATCATACGTCGATTGTGTCATTTGTAAATAAAAAGCTACAAATAGAATATTAGAGACAGAAACGACGAGGCTCGTCCGTAAAATGTTTGATCTTCGTCCATTGTTCCCTAACAAATAAATGCTAATAACTCCACCAAAGAGGATGTATAAGGCAATTTCCATCTGCATAATTGCTGAAAAGCCTTCTAACAACATAATACCAGCAGTCGCAGCCGTTACAATCGTCATCATATATGCTAGCCGTTCATTTAATAATAGCTTTACAAGCAATGGAGCGAGTGCTGTAGGGAATAAGAAAGCGACTTGCACATCAAATTCTTTGTCAATCAAACTTAATAGTTTCATAATAATGACAAGAATAAAAAATACTGCGATAGCGATTAATAATGATTTCTTTTTTTGATAATTATCTGTTCGCCACGTTGCAAAATGCAAATAAATAATTGCCGAGACGAACAAAACATACAAAATAAGACCGATCATCGGTTTGTAGGAGGATTGATTCGTTAATAGTCCAGTCAATTCCAATTGACGGTAAATTTCAGAGTCGATGAATTGACCTTCCCTCACAATGACTTGTCCTTGGAGAATACGGGTAGGCTCAACAGCATTTTTCTCTTCTTCAATGCGTTTGTCGGTCAATTCCTTATTGATTGTTTCTGTTTCAACGACAAGCGATCTACCAAGTGTGATCATTGTTTGTAATTCAGCTGGTGGAACGGCTTCGGATGATCGAAGTTTTCTCTCCACTTCATATCTGACTGCAGAAAGATCTTCAGACCTGACAGGTTTGGACAGCTCTTCCCCGATAATCGAAACAATCTCCTGCTTCATTTTCGTTAAATCTGACACTTCAGCAGTTAATAGACTCGCAATCGCTTCGTCCGTAAGCCGTAGTCCGGGTTCCTCTTTTTCAAGCTTTTTAAATTTGTTTCGCACTTCTTCAATTTGTTCGGATCGAGATTTAACAAGCTTATCAGGATTTTCAGGATCCGGGATATTTGCTTTTTTCTCTTCAATGATGAAATCGAAGAGACTTGCTGCAATCGCTTGTCGCGTTTTGGAGACTTCCTCGTCAAACTGATAAAAAGGCGTCACTTCGTTTTCAATCCTGCGTTTTTCTTGCTCGGTTTTTACAGTATCCTCAATGGTTTTCAAGGAGCGGATTGTTTTAGGAGAAATTTTGAATTCATGGAGCTCATACGTCTCTTGTTTCACACTGTCGTACATGAATGAAAAAAGCCCAATGGCTACGAGACTAATGATAAACAGGGAAAAGTAGTTGAATTTTAATGACGTAAACAATTTTTTAGCTGTCTTAAACACAATGATAACCCCACCTATTCTCTAGAACTTCCTAACGCAGCATAAAATGATGAAAAAGCAGTCAGTTTTATGACTGCTCGTTTTCATACGCTTCAATGATTTTCGCGACAATTGGATGGCGGACTACATCACCTTGCTCTAAATACTGAAAATGGATTTCCGGTACTTTTTTCAGTATGGATTCTGAAGCGTTCAAACCTGATTCTACACCACGCGGCAAATCGATTTGCGTCTTATCACCCGTAATGACCATTTTGGAACCAAATCCTAATCGTGTCAGAAACATTTTCATTTGCGCTTTCGTTGTGTTTTGTGCTTCATCAAGAATGACGAATGCATCATCGAGCGTACGCCCTCTCATATAGGCGAGAGGCGCGATTTCGATTGTTCCCCTCTCCATGAGTCGTTCTGTATGTTCTGCTCCTAGAACGTCATGTAACGCATCATACAATGGGCGTAAATACGGGTCTACTTTCTCTTTCAAGTCACCTGGAAGAAACCCTAAGCTTTCCCCTGCTTCCACAGCTGGTCTTGTTAGAATAATTCGTTTGACTGATCCCGTTTTCATTGCTTGCACAGCAAGTACAACTGCCAAATAGGTCTTTCCTGTTCCTGCTGGCCCGATACAGAAGACTAGGTCCTTGTTTCGAATCGCATGGATATATTCACGCTGCCCGATTGTCTTAGCCCGAATTGCTTTTCCTTTAGCAGTTCTTGCAACTTCCTCATCATAGAGTTCAGCAAAGTATTCAATCGTTTCGTTTTTCACCATTTCTAACGCAGTGGAAATATCTCGCAAGTTTATATTGATTCCTTTACGGATCACTTTCAATAGTTGTTCTAATAAATATTTTCCCGATACAATTGCCTGCTCGTCACCAACTAGAGAAATTGTATCGCCTCGCGTAATAATTGAAACTTGTAACGCTTCTTCAATCAATTTCATGTTTTGATCGGAAATACCAAGAAGCATTACCGCCTCATTCGGCTCTTCAATATGAAGTTGAATTTGTTGTTCGCTCAATAGTTTCAGTCTCCTTGGGGTATGGGTCTTTTTGTCGCTATATTTTCATTCATTAAAAATAATATGGTCCCTCTAACTGTATCATCTTGGAACGTCAGGTGTAAAATGTTTTCATCCTTTATAATTAATTCTGAAGATGATTCTGTCATGATTTTGTATTTTATTAAAGGAATGATTACCGTTTCCTCCATCCCTTCAGCTAATTCGAATTGTCCCTTGCGATCATTCCTTTGCCATTCGGTTTCAAGAAACGACCGAAAAGAAGGAAAATCATTGCCTGAATTCCAAGTGATAGGAGATTGCCATATCAAACGAATATTCTCTTCTCCTAACAATGCATAATCGATTTTCTTCGGTATGGTAAATGTATACTTGGACCAATAATCTGCATATACCTTCCCAGCAGCACCAACTACAGTCTTTTTACCGCCTTGCTCTAAAATACCTGTCGCTAGAATGTCTCCTTTTTCAACCGTTTGGTGAAGTCGTGCCACTCTTTCACCTCTACTTAATTGAAAGCCAGTGATGACACCACTCGTCCGTGCAACAAGATCAGCAGGAGGTCCATCGTCTTTGACGGGATCATTCAGTTTCGGTGAGAGCATCGGTGTAATCGTCATTGTACTACCGGATCTTGTAAAACGCACCCATGAAAGAGAAGGATCATTTTGCATGAGCACTCTTCTTATCTCTCCTTCGTCAGGCAGTTTGGAGAGTGGCCGATATTTTTTAATAGAGACCTGCTCCAATTGCTTAACAATGCGTTCATTCACTTCAGGCACTTCAGATTCAATCGTAATGTCCCACAAAAACAGTGATGCGACTAAGGGTATGACACATGCAATGAGGAATCGGTACGCTGTAAACAACCTTCTTTCAAGCGAACGCTCCTCATTGCGTCTAATTTCCACTTTCACCCGATATTTCCTACGATGTTTTCGGATGAAAGCGACTCCTTTTTTATCGGTGCGGAAATGGATGACAGAACCCGATTCTGTTAAGCCAATCACTTTAACACCAGAGGAAGCTAGAAAGCTCAAGAATCTCGACGGATGTACTTTACCTGTCATTGTGATGTTATACCGATTATGAATCATAAGCATCCTGTCCATCTTTCAATTCTTTTACAGACATTGATGTAATCAGTTCAAACGATAGGACAGCTACTTCTTCAGATAACGTTTCTACAATAAGATCTTCACCGGTTGCTTCAATTACATGATTACCACTTCGGATAGCTGCGTAATCAGGTCCAAGTTTTAGAAGTGCATACGGCCCTGTAATTCGGATTGTTACAAATTCATCAATTGTGACAGATGAGTTCATTTTAAATAATTTTTTCAAGATAAAACCCCCTATCCAAGCCTATGATTTGGATAGGGGGTAGATGATTATTGTTTTGCTTTTGGTGGTCCTAAAATTTCAGAGAAGATGATTCCTTTAATAAGGTCTTGCTCGTCCTTAGGAATCATGTCAGGTTGTTTAAATTGTTCATTCCACACGTGTTTTCCTTGATGTGCGGATAACCTTCCTCGAGAACTTTCCCGTGGTACATTCCGGTCAAAAACGGGTCGTTCCTTCGGCAACATCTGTTCACTTTTCACAGGCTTAGGAATGACTGGCTTAGGAGCAGCCGGTGTCTCCTGACGGATGGGAGGTGTTTGTCGACTTGGCGGTTCATCCACTTCTGTCTGAAACTCCCTTTGCAACTCTTTGACCATCTCTTGTGAAAGGTCTTTCAGTTTACGCATCGTATCCGGTCTGTTCGTTTGTGAAGAAGGTTGCCGTGGCGCTGGTTTCTCGTTCTTCTCAGGTTGCTTCCCTTTAAAGAGCATACCAAGAATCGTAATGACCACAAAAATAATTAATGATTCCATCTGTGCATCCCCTTTCCGGGAATTAAGTGCTCAAACGTCATTCTTTCGTCGTGTCAGGCTTTTGTTGGTCTCCACCGATTTTGCTGATGGAATCACGCATGCCCGTATCAGCTTGGATGTTTTTATAGTTCATATAATCCATAATTCCGATATTACCTGTACGTAGCGCTTCTGCCATCGCGAGTGGAACTTCCGCCTCTGCTCCGACAACTTTCGCACGCATCTCTTGAACTTTCGCTTTCATTTCCTGTTCGTTTGCAACAGCCATTGCACGACGCTCTTCAGCTTTTGCTTGTGCAATATTTTTGTCAGCCATCGCTTGTTCAGTTTGAAGTTCCGCACCAATGTTTTTACCGATATCAACATCCGCGATATCAATAGACAGGATTTCAAACGCTGTTCCAGAGTCAAGCCCTTTTGCCAATACTGTCTGTGAAATCAAATCAGGATTTTCCAATACTTTTGCATGGTCCACAGAAGAACCAATCGTGGAAACAATCCCTTCACCGACACGGGCAACAACCGTTTCTTCACCCGCACCTCCGACGAGTCGATCGATGTTCGCTCGAACCGTAATTCTTGCTTTCGCTTTCACTTCAATACCGTTCATCGCAACACCAGCGATAAATGGCGTTTCAATGACTTTTGGATTTACGGACATTTGAACCGCTTCCAACACGTCACGGCCAGCTAGGTCGATCGCTGCTGCACGCTCAAACGATAACTCGATATTCGCACGATGTGCTGCAATTAACGCATTAACAACGCGGTCGACATTACCACCTGCCAAATAGTGACTTTCCAATTGGTTAATCGCAACATTTAATCCTGCTTTATGTGCCTTAATCAACGGATTAACAACACGACTTGGGATAACGCGACGTAAGCGCATACCGATTAATGTGAAAATGCTTACACGTACACCTGCAGCTAACGCTGAAATCCATAGCGTCACTGGTACTAGCGTAAAGAATACCGACAAAATGATGATGATTCCGATAATGATTAAAATCGGAACGAAAACACCACCTAAACCTAATAACTCACCCATTATTCATTGTCCCCCTTTTCTTTTGATTCCCTTACAACGATACGGGAACCTTCAACCCTTACTATCGTAACATGTTTCCCTCTGTCAATGTAACTACCTTGGGAAACTACATCAATCCGTTCGCCATCCAATTCAATCGTACCTGAAGGACGAAGTGGTGTAATCGCTAATCCTTGCTTCCCTAACAATTCTACCCGATTGACGTTCGACACATACCCGCTTTCCGTGTCTGTCGCATCCATTAACACCATCTTATTAAGGAGATGCAGTTTTTTTCCGAAGAATTTCATTAAGATCACCATCCCGCTGATAGCGACGGCAATTGCGATAAGGACAGAATACGCCATATACACAGGGTTGCCACCCGCCAATATAATACTTGCAATGATAGCAATCGCACCTAACGCTCCGGCTATCCCTCCTGCTAAGAAAAACTCTAATATGACGAGTATGACACCAATTATAAACAAAATCAGCGTCTCATAACCTGCCAAACCTGCTACAAGATGGCCGAATAAGAATAGCAGTAAAGATGTGATTGCCATGGTACCCGGAACACCAAACCCTGGTGAATAGAGCTCCACAACAAGTCCTAAACCTGCTATTGACAGTAAGATCGGGACAACGACAGGATGCGTAATGAAGCGTGCCAAACTTTCAGTGAAGGTAAGATTTGTCTGGATGATTTCAGACCCATCAAAGCCTTTCAATTCAATCAATTCATTGAATGATGAAACCGTCCCTTCACTATACTTCACGTCCTCTTCAGCAGCCTCTTTAGCAGTTAGTGTCAGCAACTGCCCTTTTCCGGCACGGTATTGCGGTAAGTCCACAGAATCATCTGCCATCGCTAATGCAAATTTTGCGTCTCTACCTGACGAATTGGCTGCACTAACCATCTCCGCTTTCCAAAAACTATCCGACTTCTCTTGTGCTGCGTTCCCTGCACCATCAACGGCCTGTGCAGCACCAATTTTGGCATTCGGTGACATATAGATTTCATCGGCATGTAGTGCAATGTAAGCACCAGCGGAAATCGCACGGTCATTGACATAAGCGATGATCTGGACTTCCGTCTCATCCATAAGCTTACCAATTTGTCCCGCAGCATCGATTAATCCACCAAGTGTATTAATTTCTAAAATGATCGCCTTCGCATTCGCTTCTTCCGCTTCGCCGAAAACCCTCTTTAAATAAGCATGAAGCCCTCTTTCCACAGACTCATCCAGTTTCACGTGATAAACAGGATTGCCTCCCGCATTCACTGCACTTGTAAATGGAACGGAAAGGACTGAAGCAAATAGAAGGAAAAGGAGAAACTTGCCAATCATTTTACGCATGTAGACGTTCACCTCTTTCTATATATGTAATTATACCTTTAATACGATTAAGATGGCGAAAAGATTCACTTGAATGCAAGAATTTTTTCAATGTAAAAAACCGGAGAATCGCAATGGATTCTCCGGTTTCATGCATAACATGCTTAGTTTTTATTTCATATGGACAGCTATTAGAATTTACGCTTACGAGCAGCCTCAGACTTCTTTTTACGTTTGACACTTGGTTTCTCGTAGAACTCACGCTTTCTTACCTCTTGTATTGTACCAGATTTTGATACAGTACGTTTGAAGCGGCGAAGAGCATCTTCAAGCGATTCATTTTTGCGAACGACAGTTTTCGTCATATCTCTTGTCCCTCCCTCCGAGCACACTTCGAAACAAGGTGTTACTCCTTGTACTAAAAAATTATATCGCACAATGCCTAGATGGTCAATAAAAAACTTTCAAAATATCGATGCGAAATAGGAACTTATTTTTTAGTGCCATTCATGTGACTTAATAATCAGAATCGCTTTGCAGACCTTGCATAATTTGCACACCAGAGCTTGCTCCGATTCTCGTTGCCCCAGCCTCTATCATCTTTTTCATATCCTCAAAGCTACGAACGCCACCTGATGCTTTCACGCCCATTTCAGGTCCGACAACTCCACGCATCAATTTAACATCTTCTGCAGTTGCTCCGCCTGTAGAAAAACCTGTAGACGTTTTAACGAAGTCCGCACCTGCTTCTTTTGCAAGCTCACACGCTGTTCTTTTTTCTGCATCGGTTAGCAAGGAAGTTTCAATGATTACTTTAACAATTGCTTTTCCTTTCGCCTCGGTTACGACAGCTTCAATGTCTTCTTTAACAAGCTGCTCCTGCCCGCTTCGCAAGGCACCAATATTAATAACCATGTCAATTTCAGTTGCGCCATTTGCAATAGCATCTTTCGTTTCAAAACGTTTCACTTCTGAAGTCGAAGCCCCTAAAGGGAAGCCGATGACCGTGCATGTTTTAACCGGTGAACCTTTCAATTGTTCACTCGCAGTTTTCACCCATGTTGGATTGACACAAACGGACGCAAAGGAGTATTCCCTAGCTTCATCACATAATGTAACAATTTCCTCTTTCGTCGTGTCAGCTTTTAATAATGTATGATCGATAAACGCTGCGTAATCTTTGTTCAATGCAATACCCTCCTTAAGATGTATGTACCTCTTACATCATAGCAAACCTTTGTCGCAAACGCATTAAAACAGTCCACCCGATATAGAGTGGACTGTGTTTGTTTCTTTTAAACAAGCGTGGCTTCGGCTTCTATTGTCCGGACGAATTGACCTTCATTATATGGATAGCCTGCTTTTGTAATTTTGACTTTGACAATTTTACCGACCATTGATTCATCTGCCGGGAAAACGACTTTCAAGTAATTGTCTGTGTAGCCTTCATACAAGCCGCTCGCTGGATCGAGCTTGTATTTCTCTTCAGGAATGACTTCCAATACTTCTTCTTCGAAATCAGCTGCATATTGTTTCGCAAGCTGGTCGTTTAACTCAATTAATCGATGAACGCGCTCATTTTTTACGTCTTCATCAATTTGATCTTCCATTCTTGCTGCAGGTGTACCGGTACGCTTTGAATACGGGAAGACATGTAATTCAGAAAAACGATGATCTCTAATGAAATTATACGTCTCCATGAATTCCTCTTCTGTCTCTCCCGGAAAACCAACGATGACATCTGATGTAATCGCTAAATGAGGTAATGCCTCACGTAAACGATCCAAACGCTCTGCAAAAAATTCCATCGTATATTTTCTTCTCATTCGCTTAAGAACCGTGTTGGATCCTGATTGGATCGGAATGTGCAAATGACGCACAATCGTAGAGGATTGACGAAGCACTTCAATGACTTCATCGGTTAGTTGGCTCGCTTCAATTGAACTGATTCGAAGTCTTTTCAGGCCTTTTACTTTTGTTTCTAGGTCCCTTAAAAGGCGAGCCAAGTTATAATCCTTCAAATCTTCTCCGTAACCACCCGTATGGATACCCGTCAAGACGATTTCCAAATAACCCGCGTCTACAAGTTGTTGAGCTTGGCGTATTACTTCTTCTGGATCTCTTGAACGCATTAACCCGCGCGCCCAAGGAATGATGCAGAATGTACAGAAGTTATTACACCCTTCTTGGATTTTAAGTGAAGCCCTAGTTCTATCCGTGAACGCTGGAACATCCAATTCTTCATACACTCTGTTCTTCATAATGTTACGGACAGCGTTAATCGGTTGTCGCTCAACACGGTATTCATCGATAAGCCCAAGCAATTTTGTACGGTCCTGGGTGCCGACAACGATATCGACTCCTGGAATCGCCATAATTTCTGCGGGAGATGTTTGGGCATAGCAACCCGTCACACAGATGACCGCATCCGGATTTCTTCGGATTGCTCTCCGTATGACTTGACGGCTCTTTTTATCTCCTGTATTTGTAACTGTGCAAGTATTAATAACATATACATCAGCATTTTTCTCGAAATCGGCGCGTTCATATCCAGCATCTTTGAAAAGTTGCCAAATCGCTTCCGTTTCGTAATGGTTCACTTTGCAGCCTAATGTATGGAAAGCGACAGAAGACACTAGCTGCTCACCTCTTTCATTCAAATTCGTAAGACATAGCGGACAATACGTATAATGGAGCTGTTTCGGTGCGTAAAATACGTGGTCCTAATGAAACAGAAAGAAATCCTGCAGTCGACATTGACGCCGTCTCTTTTCTGGATAGGCCACCTTCCGGACCGAAAACAACTAATACTGATTGTTTATCATACACGTTTTTCAGTCTCTCTGCAATCTTGTTCGGACGATCACTTTTGGCATCTTCTTCATCTGCATAAAGACAAACATCGTATTGAGAGGAAACTTGGATTAACTGTTTGAACGACAAGGGTTCACTAACATTCGGAATAACCGTCCGGTGACATTGTTCGGCTGCTTCCTTTGCGATTTTACGTAAACGTTCTACTTTTTTATCGCCTTTCTTTGCGTCCCATTTGACAATCGACCGTTCTGCTTCAAATGGTATAACAGCATGCATCCCAAGTTCAGTACCTTTTTGAACGATCAGATCTAATTTATCGCCTTTCGGCAAACCGCATGCGATCGTCACCTTTACTGGCATCTCGTTTAAGGGAAGAGAACCTTCCTGCCGTTTAATCGTGACCCCATCAGGTTGAGTCTGAATAATGCTCGCGACGCACGCTTCGCCTTCTGATACAGCAATCAGTGTATCGCCGACCGTCATTCGCATTACTTTTACGATATGCTTACTATCTTCTCCGGTAATTGTTGCATTTCCTTCATTACTAAATGGAGTATCCAGAAAATAGCGTTGCATCGTTACGCACTCCTTTTGGAAGCAACAATTGCAACCCACTCTTCCATTAAAACGGATTCTACAATCTCAAATCCTTTTGCAATCAAATCTTCTTTTACCAAGTCTCTCTTTTGCGCAATAATGCCAGATACGATGAAAAGCCCTTCATTTGGCAATATGTCAAAAGCATCCTGGGAGAATGTCATGATTACTTCTGCTAGAATGTTTGCAACGATGATAGATGCCGGCTCTTTGACAGAGTCCAATAAGTTTCCGTGTGTAACTTGAATCGTTTCATGCACTTTGTTCAAATGAATGTTTTCTTTTGCAGCCGTGACTGCGACTTCATCGAGATCCAATGCATGAACATGAGATGCCCCAAGGAGTGCAGCACCAATTGCTAAAACACCAGAACCTGTACCAACATCAATGACACGATCGCCCTTTTTCACATACTTCTCCAGTGCTTGTAAACACATGACCGTTGTAGGATGCGTCCCCGTTCCGAAAGCCATTCCGGGATCAAGTTCAATGATTAATTCATCTGAAGCCACAGGAGTGTAGGTTTCCCAAGTGGGCACAATTGTAAAACGTTCTGAAATTTTAACTGGGTGGTAATACTTTTTCCATGCTGTTGCCCAATCTTCTTCATCCACTTCGTTCGTTTTTACAATATTCATACCAATGTCAAGTCCGTAATCTGCTAAATCATTAACAGATTCACTAATTTCCTTCACTGTTTCGATTAGAAAACTGTTGACTGGCAAATAGGCTTTTACAATGACCCCTTCTGCAGGGAAGTCATCTTTGTTCAATTCGTAAATTTCTCCGAATCGATCTTCATGAATTTTATCAGGCTCATGGGAATCTTCAATGATCACCCCACTCGCACCTGCTTCATGTAAAATGTTTGCAACGGCTTCAGTTGCTTCGTGTGTCGTATGGATGGAGATTTCAGACCACTTCAACAGCATTCATCCCTTTCAATCGCCTTTTATCGTCCGCTTGATTTTATCAAATAAAGAACTTGAGAACTCGTCTGGTGAACTTCCTTCAATTGAAGCAAATTCACGTAGCAATTCCTTTTGTTTTTCAGTCATTTTCTTAGGTGTTACCACTTTAATGATGACATGTTGATCACCAATCCCATGCCCGTGGACATTTTTTATCCCTTTGCCTCTTAAACGGAAGTTCGTTCCAGTTTGTGTACCTGCAGGAATTTTCAATTTAACATTCCCATGGACTGTTGGCACTTCGATTTCGTCTCCCAATGCAACTTGCGGGAAGGTCATTGGTACTTCTAAATAGATGTCGTCATCTTCACGAACGAAGCGCTCATGATCTCTCACGCGGAAGACGATATATAAATCGCCGGATGGTCCACCATTTATGCCTGCTTCACCTTGACCACTCACACGTAATTGTTGACCATTGTCAACGCCTGCAGGGATAGTTACTTTAATTTTTTTACGTTTTGTTACGCGACCTGCACCATGGCATGTGCCACATTTTTCAGGGATGATTTTTCCTGTTCCTTGACAATGTGGACATGTCCGTCTGTTTACCATTTGACCAAGTGGTGTATTTTGAGTGACTGAAATTTGACCGGAACCACCACAGTGTGAACATGTATTGACAGGTGTACCTTTTTTCGCACCTGTGCCAGAACATGTATCACAAGTTTCTTCACGCGGTACTTCAATTTCAGTTTCTTTACCAAACACCGCTTCCATGAAATCAATTGTCATCGTATATTGGAGATCGTCACCTTTTCGTGGCGCGTTTGGATCACGGCGTCGTGAACCACCACCACCGAAAAACGAACTAAAAATGTCTTCAAAACCGAATCCGTCTGCAGCGCCACCACCAAAGCCACCAAAGCCTTGATTTGGACCAGCATGACCGAATTGATCATATTGTGCTCGTTTATTGTCGTCACTTAAGTTCTCAAATGCTTCTGTCACCTCTTTGAATTTCTGTTCAGCGCCAGCTTCTTTGTTCAAATCAGGATGGTATTGTTTCGAAAGTTTTCGATAGGCTTTTCTGATTTCTTCTTTTGTAGCTGTTTTAGGCACGCCAAGCACTTCGTAATAATCTCGCTTACTCATCATTCCACTCTCCCATGAATCATTGACTGCTTATTCAAATGAATGAGCAGTAGACTCCTGCATCCATACAATTCAATAGATGCATATTGGAACCCAACTGCCCGTAAATTTTCCCGTTACCAACCCTCAACAGGTTGAAGACTCGCTTTATTGTAACACGGTAAGAAAAAAGAGACAAAAGTGCGGTCATTTCTCCACTTCTTTCTTTATCTTTCAAAAAGAAAAAGTCAAAGCCGGAATATCGGACTTTGACTTTTCCGTCAATCGGTCGATCAATTAGTTTTTCTTGTCATCTTCTACTTCTTCGAAATCAGCATCTACGACACCATCATCTTTCGATTGGTTGCCTGCTTCACCGTTTTCACCTTGTGCTTGTGCTTCTGCAGCAGCTTGTTCATAGAGCTTCATTGTCATTTGTTGAACGATTTCTTCAAGCGCTTCTTTCTTCGCACGCATGTCTTCTAAATTGCCTGCTTCAATTGCTGCTTTCAACGCTTCTTTTGCTTCTTCAACATTTTTGACTTCTTCTTCAGAAACTTTGCCTTCCAAGTCTTTGACTGTTTTTTCAGCCATGAATACGAGTTGGTCCGCATCGTTTTTCAAGTCTGCTTCTTCTTTACGCTTTTTATCTTCTTCTGCATTTGCTTCAGCGTCTTTTACCATGCGATCAATTTCATCATCAGAAAGACCTGAGCTAGATTGAATTGTAATGTTTTGTTCTTTTTGCGTTCCAAGATCTTTCGCCTTAACAGTTACAATACCATTTTTATCGATATCAAATGTTACTTCGATTTGTGGAACGCCACGTGGTGCTGGTGGAATATCTGTCAATTGGAAACGACCAAGTGTTTTGTTGTCTGCTGCCATTGGACGCTCACCTTGTAACACGTGAATGTCTACTGCTGGTTGGTTATCAGCTGCTGTCGAGAATACTTGTGATTTACTTGTAGGAATTGTCGTATTACGTTCAATCAATTTTGTAAACACGCTTCCCATTGTTTCAATACCAAGGGAAAGTGGCGTTACATCCAATAAGACGACATCTTTCACGTCTCCACGGATGATAGAACCTTGTACCGCTGCACCCATCGCAACTACTTCATCAGGGTTTACGCCTTTAAAAGGCTCTTTGCCTGTTTCTTTCTTAATTGCTTCTTGAACTGCCGGGATACGTGTAGAACCACCGACAAGAATGACGCGGTCAATTTCAGATGGAGACAAACCAGCATCTTTCATCGCTTGACGAGTTGGTACCATTGAACGCTCTACTAGGTTCGCAGTCAATTCATCAAACTTCGCACGGCTTAGAGAAATTTCCAAGTGAAGAGGACCTGCTTCTCCAGCAGTGATAAATGGTAATGAGATTTGCGTTGATGTTACACCAGAAAGGTCTTTTTTCGCTTTTTCTGCTGCATCTTTCAAACGTTGCATCGCCATTTTGTCTTTTGACAAGTCAATGCCGTTCTCTTTGCGGAACTCTTGTACAAGGTAGTCGATAATGACATCATCAAAGTCATCTCCACCTAATTTGTTGTCTCCAGCCGTTGCACGGACTTGGAATACACCGTCACCAAGTTCAAGGATAGATACGTCGAACGTACCGCCACCTAAGTCATAGACGAGGATTGTTTCATCTTCTTCTGTTTTATCTAAACCATATGCTAATGCTGCAGCTGTTGGTTCGTTAATGATACGCTCAACTTCTAAACCAGCAATCGTACCAGCGTCTTTTGTCGCTTGACGTTGTGCGTCATTGAAATAAGCCGGCACTGTAATAACTGCTTTCGTTACTTTTTCGCCTAAATATTCTTCTGCATATCCTTTCATATATTGAAGGATCATTGCAGAAACTTCTTGTGGCGTGTACTCTTTATCTTCAACTTTTACTTTGTAATCTGTACCCATATGTCTTTTGACGGACATAATCGTATTTGGATTTGTAATGGATTGACGTTTAGCGACTTCACCAACTTGTCTTTCACCATTTTTAAATGCTACAACAGATGGCGTTGTGCGGTTGCCTTCCGGATTCGGAATTACTTTTGCTTCTCCACCTTCATAGACTGCTACTACTGAGTTTGTAGTCCCTAAGTCAATACCAATAATTTTGCTCATTCTAAATTCCTCCTAAATAAATGCGTCTCAACAAGTAATTATTATTCGTTAACTTTAACCATTGTTGGTCGAAGAACACGATCTTTTAACATATACCCTTTTTGGAGCTCCTGAAGCACAATACCTGAGGCTTTGTCAGGGTCACTGTCTGTCATGACGGCCTGATGGAAATTCGGATCAAATTCCTGGTCTTGCGCTTCGATTTCTATTAATCCTTCACCTTTCAGTGAATCCATCAGATTTCGATAAATCATCTCCATACCCGTAAGTAGAGATTGTGTTTCTTCCGCTTTGACTTCTACAGCAAGCGCGCGTTCGAAATTGTCCAATACTGGCAAGAGGTTTGTCAGAAGACTTTGCGCTTTGTATTTGTTTAACGCTTCCTTATCAAGAGTTGCTCTTCTTTTGGCATTCTCGAAGTCTGCTAAAACACGCAGCAACTTATTTTCTTGCTCTTGGAGTTTTGTTTCCAATTCACGAATGCGTTCCTCTTTCTCGTCAACTTCTTCAGGTTCACCAGCTAGTTGGTCCTCACCTTCATCAGTTCCGTTCGTAGGTTGCTGATCTTCTTCTAGTTGAACTTCGTGTTCAGCCTCTTCAGGAACCTGTTGTTGTGAAACGGTTTCCTCTGTTTCTTTCTTAGTCACTTCAGCCATCAATCTTTCCTCCTGTCCAATCCGTCGCCGCCTATTGACAATTTTCCAAGTGCTTTAGATAAATCACCACTTAAAATATCCAACATCGTAATGACTCTACCATAATCCATCCGTTTTGGTCCGATAATTGCAATTGCACCTGTTACGTTACTACCTGCAGCGTATTTAGCGGTGATGACACTACAGTCTTCAATTGCATTATTGTTGTTCTCAGAACCAATTCGTACATGAATTCCTTGTTTGTCATCTTGGAAAAAAGTCATAGCAGGCATGCCATTTTCCATCATTTCAAAAAACAATTTCATCTTTTGAAAATCATGGAATTCCGGTTGCTTCATCATGTTCATTTTACCGCCAAAATATAAACGTTCTTCAGGCTTGATTGTCATAGCCCGTTGGAACGAAGCAAACAAGTCACCAGCTTGGTGTACATGTTGGTCAAAAATCATTTTCACTTCACGGGCAAGCTTGTTTTGAAGAAAGCTTAACGGGGTTCCTACTAGACGTTCATTTAAAATATTGACCATTTTTTCAATATCGGATGCGCGCATACCATTTGGCACGTCAAAAACCCGATTTTCAACATGCCCATTGTCGGTAACGATAATTGCGACCGCTTTTGTTTCATCCAACGGAACGATGGAGAACCTTTTCACGGAGTGCATGGACATGTCTGGCCCTAATAATACTGCTGTGTAATTCGTCAATTCAGAAATAATCTTCGCGGAATTACGAATGAGTTCTTCTGTTTCTACAACGCGGTCCTGAAAAATGGAACGCAATTGGACACTGTCTTCCACTGTCAATTTTTCTGGTGTCAGTAAATGATCGACATAAAAACGGTATCCTTTGTCAGAAGGGATTCTTCCTGAAGAAGTATGGGTTTTTTCAAGATAACCCAGTTCTTCCAGATCAGCCATTTCATTCCGAATCGTTGCAGGACTGAAAGGCGCTTCCGGTTTTTTAGATAACTGCCTTGACCCGACAGGTTGTGCGGACTCGATGAAATCGTTAACCGTCAGTTGCAAAATAAGCAATTGTCTGTTTGTCAACATGATCATCACTCCTGTTAGCACTCTTTATAAGCGAGTGCTAATACTACTCATAATTTATCAAATTGACGATTGACTGTCAACGGATAAACTCGAGGTTACATAAGAAATTGTTGAAACACTTCATTGCCCCTAAAGATTCCCTTCCTCGTCAGTTTAATACGAGTCGGTGTCAATTCAATTAACCCTTTTTGGTTTAAGTCGTTGAGCACTTTTCCGTACACATCTTCAAGCGTTTTGCCGAACTTCTCATGAAATGTGTGCGTTGATACACCTGACAGCTTACGTAAGCCTAAAAACAACTCTTCCTCCATCGCCTCCGTTTGCGTCACTTCATGTTGTTCCATAATGGGTCTAGCTTGTGACTCTAAACTGCCCATGTATTTTTTTAACGGGCCAAGATTTGCATATCGCCAACCGTTCAAATACCCGTGCGCACCAGCACCAATTCCGGCATATTCATCATTTTCCCAATAAATGAGGTTGTGCACCGATTCAAGACCTGGTACAGAGAAATTGCTGATTTCATATTGCCGCTTGCCCTCTTTATGCATTCTTTCCATGAGGACCTCAAACATTTCTGCTTCGGCGTCCTCTCCCGGTAGAGGTAATTTCCCTTTATTCATTAAGTTGTAAAACACAGTTTTCGGTTCTACGATTAATGAATACGCTGAGTAATGAGGCAAGTCAAGTCCCAGCCCAAGGTCAAGCGTCTCTTTCCATTGTTGCATTGTTTGATCGGGTAGTCCGTATATTAAATCAATGCTAATGTTCTCAAAACCGATGCGTCTTGCATCCTGAATCACCTTTATTGGATCATTCGCGCCATGTGTCCGTCCAATTCGTTTCAATAGTTGTTCATCAAAAGATTGGACACCAATGCTTAATCGGTTTACGCCTCCGTTTTTTAAGACCGCCAGCTTTCCTGCTGTCAATTCATCTGGATTCGCCTCAGTTGAAAACTCTTTTAATGAACGAACATCCACAAATTGATGAACGATTTCAAGTAAGCGTTCTAACTGCTTTTCTGATAAGGAGGTCGGTGTTCCACCTCCTATAAACACCGTCTCTAACTCGTTGAATGAATGCCCTTCATCCACCATTATCGAAAGTTCCGTTCCGATGGATTCGATATAAGCATCCACTGGTTGATTTTGAAAGAATACTTTATTGAAATCACAGTAATGACAAATTTGATGACAGAAAGGAATATGAATGTACATGCCTCGCATAAAAAGTGTGCTCCTTTCTAAACTGCTAATGGTCTAAACAATAGCGTTGGATCTTCTACATCCAATTAGTTTACCTTATCAAGTCGCTTGCTACAAATGAACGGATTCCATAGAAAAAGGAGTCCCATTCGGACCCCCGTCTCCTTTTACTCTTCATCCATTTTAAGAACTGCCATGAATGCTTCTTGCGGTACTTCAACAGAACCGACTTGCTTCATACGCTTTTTACCTTCTTTTTGTTTCTCTAACAATTTCCGTTTACGTGAAATATCTCCACCGTAACATTTCGCCAATACGTTTTTACCGATGGATTTGATTGTTGAACGAGCAACAATCTTTTGTCCAATCGCTGCTTGTACTGGCACTTCGAATTGTTGTCTCGGAATTAAAGTCTTCAACTTTTCGACAATCGCTTTTCCGCGTTCATAGCTGAAATCACGGTGAACAATGAAGCTCAAAGCATCTACTTGCTCACCATTTAACAAGATGTCCATTTTCACAAGTTTCGATTGTTTATAACCGATTAACTCGTAATCAAGTGATGCATAGCCTTTCGTGCCTGATTTTAATTGATCGAAGAAGTCATAAACGATTTCCGCGAGCGGTAGTTCATAAATGATGTTTACACGTGATGCATCCATGTAATCCATTGTTTTGAAGTTTCCACGTTTTTGTTGGCAAAGTTCCATTACCGAACCAACATATTCGTTCGGAACCATAATCGACGCTTTTACATATGGCTCTTCTACATAATCCACTTTTTGAGCATCTGGCATCATGGAAGGGTTGTCCACTTTCTTTTGGGTACCATCAGTCAAAACAACATTATAAATAACACTCGGAGCCGTTGTAATGAGGTCAATCTTGAATTCACGCTCAATACGCTCTTGAATGATTTCCATATGCAAAAGACCTAAGAATCCACAACGATATCCGAAACCAAGTGCTTGGGAAGTCTCTGCTTCGTATTCGAGTGCAGAGTCATTGAGTTCGAGCTTTTCAAGCGCTTCACGTAAGTCTACGTATTTCGATGAGTCAATTGGATACAATCCACAAAATACCATAGGATTCATTCGACGGTATCCCGGAAGCGGCTCGCTCGCTGGGTTTTTAGCGTTCGTTACTGTATCACCAACACGTGTGTCACCGACATTTTTAATGGCAGCTGATAAAAACCCAACATCTCCGACGGATAGTTCATCACGTAAAGAAACATTTGGCGTGAAGACTCCTGTTTCAATAACTTCGAACTCTTTACCTGTCGCCATCATGCGGATCTTATCACCCGGTTTCACGGTTCCTTCAACAATACGGATATTGACGATGACACCTTTGTATTGATCGTAATGCGAGTCAAAAATCAAAGCTTTTAGTGGTGCTTCTGGATCTCCGATAGGAGCAGGTACTTTTTCAACGATTTGTTCCAATATCTCTTCTATACCGATGCCCGCTTTTGCGGAAGCGTGAACAGCTTCAGAGGCATCAAGACCAATAACATCTTCAATTTCCTGCTTCACTTTGTCAGGATCTGCTGCTGGTAAATCAATTTTATTAATAACCGGCAATATTTCAAGGTCATTATCGAGCGCTAGATACACATTCGCTAATGTTTGCGCTTCAATTCCTTGCGCTGCATCCACAACAAGTATTGCCCCTTCACAAGCTGCGAGGCTTCTTGATACTTCATACGTGAAATCGACGTGCCCAGGTGTATCGATTAAATGGAACGTATAATCTTCACCATTTTTAGCTGTGTATTTCAATTGTACCGCGTTTAACTTGATCGTAATTCCTCTTTCACGCTCTAAATCCATGGAGTCCAATGTTTGCGACTTCAATTCGCGCGAGCTAACGGTTTCAGTCTTTTCCAATAATCGATCGGCTAATGTCGATTTTCCATGGTCGATATGAGCGATAATGGAGAAGTTTCGTATATTCTTTTGACGTGCCATTCTCTCTTCATGATTCATCTGTCAGTTCACTCCTATATAAGCTATTTGCATTATAGCAAATAACTGATAAACATGTTACATTTTCTTACTTCAAATTCCAAACTACTATAGATACTATGTAAGCTTCTCAAGTCTAACAGATGAATGGCATTAGATAAAGAATGGCTTTCGGAAAAAGGGTTGTCCTAACGCAAACAAAAAATCGTCCATACGATATCCTACATAGATAATCGTTTAGGACGATTTTTATGTTGCAAGCCTTGTAATTGTCACCGTTCCGCTCAAACACTTATTTTTCAGTTCCTTCTCCTTGCTCCACTAATTCTTTCACAGCTTCTGCAATGACGCCAATTGTCCGATTCAACTCTTCTTCGTTGTTTCCGATGCCTCCTAGTTCAATCAAGATGATTTTCGGATGTAAATCTTGATTGTACTTGCCATCGACACCTGCTCCACCTTTAGAAATTACATTTCGTGTAATACCAGGTATCCTTTTTTCCATTTGCAACTTCAATTGTTTTGTAAGCTGTTCGTTTTGTTTATATCCGGCATGATCCGTCCCGACAACAAACGCAACTTTTGCATAACGCTGTCCCTCATGGACGAGCGTTGTCAATTCCGGTCCGACTGCATCCCGGTGTATATCTATAATGAGATCATACTCTTTTTCGGCTAAACGTTTTTTAACGTGAGGTCGGATTTCTTTATAGGCTCTCGCATAAGGAATACGGTTTTTCAGCATTTCTTTCATAATGTCCACTTCAATCGCTTCTGCTTCCAATCCATTGATGGTTAGTTGGTTTTTCAGTTTTTCACCCATCTTCATGATGTTTTCCGTATGGTGTGAAACGGCTACTTTGCCATCCGCGGCTTTCGTCATCGGTTCATACGCTTCATGAGAATGGGTGTAGTACAATAACACTTTGCCAGCAGACACTTCAGTCGGAACGACAGGTTCAACTTCTTCTTCAACAACATTGGATGCATACACGATCAATGCGTTCTCTTTAATGATCTTAGTGTTGGAGATTTTGGATTCTTCCGGTATAAATTGAATGATCACCGGGAACAGGAAAAGAGCGAATACGATAACGGTCCAAATTTGCATATTTTTCTTCAAGCGACATCCCCCCGTCTAAAACTATATGCTTGAAGAAGGAGGTCAATGACTCGTTTTTATCGTTTCCATCCAATCCGTAACAGCAGTCGCAAGTAAGTCTGCATATTGATATGCCCATGAGTCGATTTCTTTTGGGGAGATGAACGTATTCAACTCATGGTTTGCCAAAACTTCTTCAAACAATTGAACGCGTTCTTCGTGTGGCCAAGCTGTCCAATCTCCAAAAATGGGTACCAATGTCGATTGATCTGCATTTTTATTTTCACTACGTAGCCAAGGAGAAACAGACAAGCGAGAAGAAGGGCTATTTTCTTCTTCAATTTTTGTTGCAATGTAATTGAATAACGTATTGATGGCATCTGCGATTAACACAGGTCCATCTACGACTGTCGGAATGCCAATTGCGATTACAGGCACCCCTAATGTTTCACGGGATACCTCTTTTCTGCTATTCCCTACTCCCGATCCTGGATGGATTCCCGTATCCGTTAGTTGAATGGTTTTACATAATCTCGAACTGTCTCGGGCGGCTAACGCATCCACAACAATTAAAAGGTCCGGTTTTATTTCCGTAACGATTGCATTGACAAAATGGGCTGTCTCAAGACCCGTTTGGATTGTGACACCTGGCGCATAGACATAAAGTTCACTTCCCTCATCTGAATAGTAGTGAGGAACGATTTCTTTCATACGGTCCATTGTCAATGGCCCGACTGCATCCGGTGTCACTTCACGATTGCCAAGACCAATCAATAATATTTTCCCGCTTTGCAAGTTCGGAATGTGCGCTGTCATTTCAGCCAACTTCGTTTTTAATACGTTCGTCAACTCCTCCAATCCATCTGTGTCAGATGGAGTTAAAGTGGGACATGTCAACGTCAAGTATTTTCCTGCCTTTTTCCCAATACGTTTCTCACCTTCAGCATCTATCGTTACAGACGTAACAATGACTCTACCCTTTCTTTGCTCATCGAATAACACGCCGTTGGATTTTTTTAATGTTTCTTTTTCTTGCTCAGTCCGATGGCGTACCATCTCTTCGTGTTCTACTAACAAGTCCGTACGAAAAAAATTCAACTTTTCCATTGTCATCACCTCATGATGCAGTTTGCACGTTGTGTCAAGGAAATATTCTTTGCATATTTTTATTGCGTTCTTGCGCTCATTTTGCTAAAATGTTAATGTTGTATAGAGATATCCGGATGGTAATTATGGAAACACTCTTGCCTTACCTGAAATTGGAGGTGAATGGAATGCCAAACATTAAAGGTGCTATTAAGCGCGTTAAACAAAGTGCTGCTGCAAATGAGCAAAACTCACAAATTAAAGCTGCTATGCGTACTGCTGTACGTAAAGCTGACACTGCGATCGTCAATAAAGAAGAGAACGCTACTGATCTTTTGAAAGACGCAGTTAAAAAATTGGACACAGCTGCTCGTAAAGGTCTAATCCACAAAAACACAGCTGCTCGTCAAAAAGCACGTCTTACAAAAAAGGCGCTATAAGAGAAAAGGCTGTACCTTGTTAACATGGACAAGGTACAGCCTTTTTCATTCGCCTCGCATTGGATCCATAAAGAAAATTTCCAACACTCTCTCCCTCTTCCCACCAGTTGATTTTAATTGATGGTCAATATGGGCGAGTCGCTCTAAAATTCGTAACAACCGTTGCATCGATGGAATCCGTCGATTTTCCATAATCAATTTTACGCGATAAGGATGCACATTCAACGTTTTCGCGATTTGTTGTTGGTGATACCCTTTTTTTACCAGTGACGACACATGAATCATCAAACGGATTTGTCCCGCTATAAGTGAAGTCAACATGATTGGTTCCTCACCGTTTCGTAAGAGGTCATGGTAGATTTTGATCGTTTCAGGTACATTTCCTGTCATATAAGCATCCGTCAATCTGAATACATCCATTTCGGGTTGACGAGGGACGAGCATTTCAACAATTTGCCCAGTAACTTCTCCATCACCGTCCATGTACATCGCAATCTTTGCAATTTCTGACGATAACGCGAGCAAACTATCTCCTGCCATCGTAACAAGCAACTGCGCAATTTCTCCGCTAATTGTAATTCCTCTACTCGCTGCTTCCTGTTGAACCCAAGTCGTTAGATCTCGACCAGTTAACGGAGATGTTTCGACAACGACTGCTTTTTGTTGGAACAGTTTCGTAATTTTTTTTCGACCGTCCAATTTTTCATAAGGGGCAACAAACACCACGACAGCGGTAGGCGAAGGATTTTCCAGCCATTGCTCTAACAATGAAACATTATGTACAATTTTCTCTTTTGATTTATCAGCAGCTTTTAAAAATGTTGCATGGTTGGCGATAATAAGCTTTCGTTCTTCTAGAAACGGCAGCGTGTCCGCCTCTTCAATGACAGCTTCTATCGGCGTCTCCTCTAAATCAAAACGAATCACCGTTGCTGCGTCAATATCAGGCATCGCTTTGATAAGCCGTTGGATCGTTGTATCAATCAACTGTTGTTCGATTCCCGTAAGCAAATAGACCGGTTCGATGTTACCGTTACTGATTTTTTTCCAAATTGCATTGACCACAAATTTCCCCTCCAGTCTAAAGCTGTTTTCATTATACAGCACGTTCCCCTAACTATGAACACTTTGTGTCGTTTGTCATAAAGTCTTACGAATAAATCGTTACATATAGATTTTTTAGTCATTATCATCTATACTATATAGGAATTGGAGGTGTAGCAATGAATGAGTTTGAACATGACGTACAGTCAAAACGCAATGATTTAATTGATTCTGGTGTCGGCTTTGTTGTCGCATTCGTAGCTTTTTCTGCAATTTTCGTTATTGCTACAGTTATCGACTTCGTCGCACAATAATTGTACGATGAATAGACGGTCTGTTTAGTCCTTAATTGAACTAGACAAGACCGTCTTATCAATTTCTTGTAGTTGAAATGACATACTTCCCCTTATTTACCGAAATTGTAATCGATCCATCTTCAGCAGTTGAATACGACTTCACGTTATACTTGTGAAGAGTCTCCATCACTTCTTCATGCGGATGGCCGTAGCGATTGTCCTTCCCATACGACAAGATGGCTACTGTCGGTCGTATTATTTCGATGAAAGCATCTGAACTCGATGTCCGGCTGCCATGATGACCCGCTTTTAAGAAGACTTCCCCCCAATTGATATGTCGGTAGTCCCGAATGAGCTTACTTTCCCCGTCACGTTCCAAATCACCAGTAAAAAGAAAATTCGGCCCTGTTGTTTGCATGAACAAAACAAGCGAACTATCATTTCCTTTATAAATTCCTTCATCTGGTGCGAGGTAAGTGAAAGAGATTGACGAGTTAGACCACGTAGCCCCTTCAGATACGGTTAACACCGGTATTTGCTTCGCTCTCGCCAGTTCCAATACTTCTTTCATCGTCTCTTCCTTCTCAGTATGCGGCGCAATATGAATTTCCACCACTTCAATTTCTTCTATTATTTCATCCGCAGCTTCCATATGATCACTATCTGCATGCGTAAGGATTAGCTTATCTATCTTCGTAATACCTTTTCCTTTTAAATAAGGAAGAACAATTCTTCTACCCACTTCGAACTCTTTTTCAGGCGTCCTCCAATCTTTTTCACCCCACCTGACGACTCCTCCCGTATCCACCACATATACACCTTTACGATTCGGTAATTCGATAACAATTGCATCCCCTTGTCCGACATCTACATAAGTTACGCGTAACGTCGAATCCAAATAAGGCGTAAACTGTATACATAATGCTGGGACAAGTAGGAAAAGTGAAGCATAGAATAGATTTCTCCTCTGTTCTATTTTGATGAAAAAGACCAAGCTACCGATCAGTGCCATCGTTACAAATAGAGGATGAGGTTTACCAGGAGTCCATAATTGAAAAGGAAGCGAAGCGAAGAAGAAAGTAGCTTCTTCTACCAAAACTCTAAAGGGTGTATACAATGTAAAACTAATTGAAGCAAGGACTGGCGCAATATAAGTTAACACAAGTAACAAAATATTCGCTGGTAAAATAATCGTCGCATACAACGGTACATAAAGTAGATTCACGAAGAAAGAAGACAAAGACAGTTCATAAAAATGCACCAACAAAATTGGATATAATGCAATTTGTGTAATCGCCGTAACAAAAAAAGCTACTACTATTGGTGACTGTGCCCTCGATAAGAGCGTACTGGAGTAAACGAGGGAAAAAGCAGCCACATAGGACATTTGAAATCCAGGCTGGAAGACGACATACGGTTGCCAACTAATAAAAAGGATGGCACTAAGGGCTAATGCATCGTCTGTCTTCATCTTCATTTTTCCAGTAGCTGTTAATAATACAAGCATCGTGACCAATACCGCCCGCCATACAGAAGGTGCGCCTCCTGCAAGCACAGCGTACAGAGGTAAAAGGATAACGAGCAACGTATCGACGGTTTCCATTCTGATATTCATTCGAATGAGCAAAACGCGTATAAGGTATGTCAACAATCCTACATGAAGTCCAGAGATCGCAAATAAATGGGTAATGCCTAATGTACGATAGGTCGCTGCCAGTTCGTCTGACATCCCACTGCGATCACCTATTAATAACGCTTTCGCCTCAGTTTGCAATTCATCTGGAAATAGTCGTTCAATACGCTGTTGCACCGACCATCGATGTGCACTTAGCGATGAATACAAACCGTTTGCATGTCGGACCTCTACCAACATATCTGATTCAAACAAATTAACAGCACCATTCATTCGTAAGTATGAAGCCATTTGAAATGAATACGGATGTGGACTCTCTGGAATTTCTTTGAAAGTCCCTGCTAGTTTCATTTGTAAAGATGGAATATGCATAGACTGAAATTGCTCTTTCTCACGTTCACTTTCAAGCCGATAAATAACATAGACGACGTCACCAGTTTGGGTTTTCGCAAACCCTTTAAGTGAACCGCCATCGACTTTCACTTTGTCCGTCCATCGAATATCAATCACGTCATCAACGAATTCATTGGAAAAAGGTATTTGTGTAGAGAAAAAAGTATAAGAAATAATTGCCGTAGCCAATGCAATAATGGGGGTCAGATAATCTTGTTTTCTACGAAGAAAGATGGGGATAAGAAGGAGATTAAGTGCCAGTAAATGAACCTGACCGTACACAGCAAATGCCGATACGGTCAACGGTATCATCACATAGATCAGACGTATTTGACCGATCATTTTCCAAATAAGTCATCCATCCTTTGTCTGAATGGAACAAGTTCTTCATGCGGAGTGCCAACGCTCTCCATTTTTGAAAGCAAGTCATGCATGAGCTCTATTTTTAAATCCTTCGTGAAGTCCACTTCCCTTTCGTCAAAAGGAATGTGCTTTACTTCGACGCCTGATTGTTCAAAAAGCGTTATCGCATAAGCATCATTTTTGTAATCAGTTGCATAATTGACCTTCTTTATGCCTGACTGGATGATCGCTTTTGAGCATTGCAAGCACGGAAAATGTGTGACATATAACGTCGCACCTTCCACAGGACTCCCGTACTTGGAACATTGCAATAATGCATTCATTTCAGCATGGATGGTGCGGACGCAATGGTTGTCCACAACATAACATCCATTGTCGATGCAATGATCTCCACCTGAAATCGAGCCATTATAACCGCCTGCAATTATCCGGTTATCTCGAACGATTGTTGCACCTACAGCAAGCCTAGTACATGTGCTTCTGACTGCTAGTAAATGGCATTGCGCCATGAAAAACTGATCCCATGTAATTCGCTCCATATGTATGCCTCCAAACATTAGTTCACTGAGATGTAAGCTTTCAACTTATCGAATGTTTTCTGTCCAATTCCAGACACTTCCATAATTGCATCTACTGTTTGAAACGGTCCATGTTCCTCTCGATATTCAAGAATCGCAGTCGCTTTCGAGGGACCAATCCCCGGTATCGTCATCAGCTCTTGCATATTCGCAAGATTAATATTTACCGTAGACTCATCAACAGCAGTTTCTTCTTCGTGTTGGCCGAGCAGCCCAACAGATGCCAGTGGCTCAACTTCCTCGCCTTCTCTTGGAACATAGATGAAAAATTCATCATGAACCTTCATCGCGTGATTCAGCATCTTTGTTTGCGCATCAGGTAAATAACCGCCCGCCGCGTTAATTGCATCGATAAGACGGTCGCCCTCCAACAAGGAGTATACACCTGGATATTTTACGGCACCACGAATATCCACAACGATTGGAGCTGGTTCACTCAATACCGTTGGGAGTGGATCATCAGCGGGTAGTTCAGCCGCTATTGTCGGTTCTTCATCAATTACATTCATAACAGGAGATTTTCCGCTGACAATTGCAGATGTATTGTCATTTTGCTCTCGGGGGAAGAACAAGAATACGGATAGGATTGTGATTGCTGCAATAGGGGTAATGATTATGCGCCATTTTTTAGAGAGCTTCGTAAAAAACAGTGCAGTCACCCTTTCTACGAGGCATTCACATGGAGTCTTCCTCACTATAAATGATTTCACAGAAAATTGAAAGTGTTATTTGCGCACTTGAAAAAATATTCTTTCGCTTTCCTCATGTGGTGGCTCATCTTCCCAGTCAGAAAAAATCCGTTCAATGTGAAAACCTACATCAGCTAGCATTTCTGCATAACGATTGACTGGGAAAGTGCGTTGTGTATGACGCTCGTCAAAACGGCGATACAGTCCGCTACCTTCTTTAACGAAAAAAGCAAGCTCCGAATAGACGGAGTATGCTTCTTCCCCTTCTTCTGTTTCCCATATGTACGCAATCTTTTCATTATCAAACGTAAATGGACCTTCCAGGAAAATTGTATCCATTTTAAAAGTAGAATGGACATCAAACAACAAGGTGCCGCCGTTTTTTAACACTGAGTAGATGCCTTTGAACGTTTGGAGTACCTCTTCTTCGGTACACACATAATTTAATGAATCGATTGCAATCACTGCTGCGTCAAAGCTAGGATTCCCAGCAATTTGTTGCATCGGCAGTTGATTGAATTCGATAGATAGCGAGGAATCAATCGCCCGATTGCGAGCAACTTCAAGCATGTCGTTTGAAAGGTCGATGCCCGTGACTTCCGCACCCTTTTGCGCAAGCTTCACTGACAGCAACCCTGTTCCACAACCGACATCCAATACCTTTTTTCCATTTAGTCTGCCAATTGCTAATTCAAGCAGTTCAACATAGTCATCGTACGGAATATCGGTCATTAATTCGTCATAGACCGTCGCAAATTCCTTATATGCTGCTGTCATTGCATTTCATCCAATTGTAATAACGGCGCGTCTCCCCACAATTTTTCAAGGTTGTAATAGCCACGCTCATCTTTATGGAATACATGAACGACTACATCCCCAAGATCAACAAGGACCCATCGTCCGTTGTCCAACCCTTCCATTCTTCTCACTTCATAGTTGTGCTCAGCAGCTTTATCGACTACTTCTCTTGCGATTGCTTGCACTTGTCGTTCAGAGTTTGCATGGCAAATGATGAATTGGTCTGCAATTAATGAGATTCCTTCCATATTTAGAACGACGATTTCTTGTGCTTTCTTATCATCTACCGCTTTATAAGCTGTTTCGAGTAATGTTGGCATATTTTCACGATTCCTTTCGTAGTTGCGTTTTTTGTACATGTTCATTATAACATTCAAGCGAGTCCGGAAAAACTGCCACATGGTTGTCCAGTAAGTATTTAATGGAATGTGACACGCAATCCCGCATCACTCGGTCTAGAGATTTACCTTCTAGGGTACGTAATTGTTCAATACCAGGAAACGCTCTGCCCGGTTCGATTAAATCGGCTACATAGACAATCTTCTCAATGGGAGACATTCCCGCTCTTCCCGTCGTGTGATATCGGATGGCGTTAAGAACATCTTCATCGGACACATTGAACGTTTTTTCTGCAATAATTCGGCCAGCTGCAGCGTGCCATAACTCGTGATGGAAAGTGAGGAGACGCACATCTTCGCCATGCTTTTCAATCAGTGTGCGCATTTCTGCTGGTTCCATGAATTTTGCGATATCATGAAACAACGCAGCTAGTTCGACACGTATTTCATCCACATCATAATGGCGCGCTAACTTCTTGGCAGTGGCAGCCACTCGTAATACATGCTCATATCTTTTCTGAGGTAGTCTACGTTCAAGTTCTTCTTTTAGCAGTTGTACTTCCATACAGACCCTCCTGTCGAATATACGATATGACCGGATCCGGTACTAGAAATTGAATAGACTGTCCCGCTTCCGTCCTTTTTCTAATCATCGTAGAAGAAAGATCGATTGATGGGATATCTATGAACTCAACTGGAATGACTGATTGTTCACCTGAAGAGCCCGGCCGTTGGACACCTACAAACGTGACCAACTTACATAGCGCTTCGATTTGAAACCACTGTGGCAGTATGTCGATCATGTCTCCACCAATGATGAAATAAAAATCCGTTTCAGGTTCCACTTCTTTTAAAGCTCTCATCGTATCATAGGTGTACGAAACACCACCACGGTCAATTTCAAATGAAGATTCCATTAACCCATCCGCGCCTTCAACGGCAAGCTGTACCATCCGCAACCGTTGTGCTGGTGTTGCATCGGTTGGATTGTGTTTATGAGGAGGAATTGCAGTAGGCATGAGACGCACTTCATCTAATCCAAGTACTTGTTTCACTTCATTTGCAATGATTAAATGTCCTATATGTGGCGGATTAAACGTACCTCCCAATAGTCCAACTTTTCTCATCGACAGTCCCTCTTATGGCAAAACAATCCGTTTTTTTTCTTTTGATTCTTTATACAGCACAAGAATTTTTCCAATCACTTGCGCAACATCAATACCTGCTTCTTCAAGTCTTTCAGCAATTTCACTTTTATCTTCTTCGCAATTTTGCAAAATGCTCACTTTAATCAATTCACGTGCTTCTAACGCTTCCTCAATCTGCTTAATGATTGGTTCAGTCAGACCACCTTTCCCAATTTGAAAGATCGGTTGAAGGTGATGTGCTTCACTTCTAAGGTAACTTTTTTGCTTGCCTGTTAACATTTAATTTCCTCCAAGTTTTTCTGAGATTGTTTGAATCATTGTTGTTGTGTCCGGGTAAATACCCGTCCATAATTCGAATGCCAATGCACCTTGGTGAACAAACATGCCAATGCCATTCACCGTACGCCCGCCACTTATACGTGCTTGATGAAGGAATTCAGTTTCTAATGGATTGTAAATAATATCTGCTACAATCGTATCTTTATGAATACCAGTAGGATTTAACGGCATACCGGACTGTGCATAATTCATCCCAACAGATGTAGTTTGCACGAGTAATGAATATTGATTGACCATCGCTTCCGCTTCTTCAATTGAAAGTACAGTAGCATCGGGGTACTTGCCTTGCAACTGTTCTGCCTTTTCCACAGTACGATTTGTAAATGTCAATGATCTGCATCCCGCTTCATGTAAAGCGAAGGCGATACCACTGGCCGCTCCACCTGCCCCAATCATTAAGATTGATCGATTGATCACTTCTCCTGGATAAACCTCTTCAAGCGATCTGTAAAAACCACGACCATCTGTATTTGTCCCGTACAAAGTCCCATCTTCCATCACGCAAACCGTATTCACAGCATTCATTTGTTTTACCGCTTCATCCACTTCATCTAAGAACGGAATGATTGCTGTCTTATGTGGCACAGTAACATTCCAGCCACTACAGCCAAGTTGTTTTAAACTTGCTACAGTTTTCTCCAAATCCTCCGACTTTACCCGAACCGGAATATAGGATGCATCAATTCCATTCTCCTTGAACCACGCATCATGCATGGCTGGTGACATGGATTGCGCAATTGGGTCACCAATGACTGCGTACCATTTTTTCATGTTGTGCCCCTCCTTAAATGAGTGAAGGTCGTAGTACAACATTCACGCCACGTGGGGCATGTACTGCCACGACGACACCTGGATGTTGGATGGTGATCCAGCCTAATCCGGATATTACAACGTCCATTTTGGAATTCTTAATGGAAAATTCATGCCTGACGAGTGGAGGCAATTTTTCAACTGATTCACCAGTTGGCGGTGCAAGCATTCCACCACGATGCGAAGCATACAACGCATCGGCATTTTCCAGTTTCGTCCGATGGATCGTTAATTCATTTGAAACATGAATGGTGAACGACGAACGATCACCTGCCATAAAATCAAATCTTGCTAACCCACCAATAAATAACGTTTGTTGTGCGTTTAACTGAAACACTTTCGGCTTCAGTTCTTTTTTCGGTGTAATCGCCTTTAAATCTTTAGCGTCTAGATGATGTGCGATTTGATGCTCATTGATAATACCTGGCGTATCATAGATTGCTTTCCCGTCATCCATCGGGATTTCAACAAGGTCAAGCGTTGTACCCGGGAAGTGCGAAGTCGTAATGACTTCTCCCATGCCGGTAGCATTTTTAATGATGCGGTTAATGAACGTCGATTTTCCAACATTTGTACAACCGACGACATATACATCTTTGCCTTTACGGTAATGGTCGATTGCAGCCATCGCCTCTTCCATTCCATGTCCTTTATGGGCAGAAATAAGCAAAACATCAACCGGCTTTAATCCAAGCTTTGCAGCTTCCGCCTTCATCCAATTAATGAGACGATTGCGATTGACGGACTTTGGCAGTACATCTGATTTGTTACCAATGAGTAAAATATCTTTTTGGCCAACAAAACGTTGCAACCCATTAATCCAACTTCCATTAAAATCAAAAATGTCGATGACTTTAATAACTAAGCCTTGTTTTTCACCAATTCCATTCAGAATCGCTAAAAAATCATCACCTGATAATGAAACAGGTTGTAACTCATTGTAATTTCTTAATCGAAAGCATCTACGACAGATGACTTCCTCTTTCTCCAAAGAAGCGGCAGGTGCATACCCTTCTTTTTTGGGGTCGTCTGTTTGTATTTCAATTCCACACCCAATACATGTAATTGGTTCCAATGTTATTCCTCCCATTCAATCAGTCCCGAACGTTTCAGCTTGGCCATGATTCTTCTTTCAATTTTGCGATTGAATTTCGTGAAAAATCCATCGGAACTAGCTACAGGCACAACAAGTATCGTATGCACACCGAAACGGTTGCCACCTAACACGTCCGTCATGAGCTGATCACCGACCATCACGACTTCTTCCCTTTTCAGTCCCATAAGCGCAAGCGCTTTTTTAAACGATCTACGTAAAGGTTTACGTGCGTCAAAGATGAATGGTGTTCCTAAAGGATCACAAAACGCCTTCACGCGCAATTCATTATTATTCGAGAGAATTGTCACCTTTAAACCAGCCTGCTCCATCATTCGGACCCATTCAATAATTTCAGGTGTAGCTTCAGCACGGTCCCATTCAACAAGCGTATTATCCAAGTCAGTGATGATTCCTTTAATACCTTTTTCCAGTAATGTATCCGGTGAAATTTGAAAGATGCTTTTTACATATTCATCCGGTAAAAAGTTTTTATACAAAATATCCACTCCGTTAGTTCACTTTTTCAAATTAATTATAGCATAACATACGCCTAAAGTAGGTGTTGCAGTTATTCGAACCCTTCATACATAACGTTTCTTCAACATCGAATTAAAACAAGCCATCTACGCATATGCTGTCATAGAACGACACAGGAGGTGGACTGATGAGCGGGTTTGTTATGGCACTCGTCCAACTGTGGGTCGAAATCCCAGCAATGGTAGGATACATTCGGGGGCAGGCATTCCGTAGACCACTGTCACAAGCAGAAGAAGCGGATTGTTTGAAACGATTGGCAGAAGGTGATGAAAGTGCACGAGATGAGCTCATTGAAAGAAACATGCGCCTCGTTGCTCACGTCGTAAAAAAATTCCATCCAAAACACGAACAACTTGATGATTACATTTCGATCGGTACAATCGGGCTTATGAAAGCGGTCAACAGTTTTACATTGGACCGAAAGACCAAACTGGCAACATATGCAGCCCGTTGCATCGAAAACGAAATACTTATGTACTTGCGCACACAAAAGAAAGTGCAAAAAGATGTCTCGCTATTTGACCCGATTGGTACTGATAAGGATGGCCAATCTTTACAAATCGCAGACTTATTGCAAACTGACGAAGAAGCGCCAATTGAAACGGTGCAACAAAAGGAACAAAAAGAAAGGCTATATCGACATCTTGGCAAATTGGATAGTCGAGAGTTAGAAATTATCCAACGGCGATACGGTTTGTTAGATGACAAACCAATGACCCAAAAAGAGATTGCAGAGCAACTGAACATTTCAAGAAGTTATGTTTCACGCATTGAAAAGCGGGCGATCGTTCGATTATATCAACTGTTTAAGCACGAATACAATGAGTGAACGTTTCTTCAGTCATCCGTTGCTCACAATAAGTCATTGAAAAGGCGTTTCCAACCACAGGGTACGGCCCTGTGAAAGGAAACGCCTCTTGTTACGTTTATAAACTACCTCTGTTTGTAAAAGAAATCAGTTTGCACTAACCTCGCGCATGATGACTACCGCAATCACAGTCGATGCAAAAAATACACCTGCCATTAGATAAAACATCGATGATCCCCTCCTTTAAACGAAATAATACCTGTTTGTATCATATCATAAAGCCCTTACAATTTCGATAGGACATGCATGACAATTTCCGAAGAATGCTTAGCAGCCAACGGAAGGAATTCATCGAAACTGATGGACGCTTCTTGCCCAGCAATATCAGACAGTGCACGGATGACAACAAACGGTGTTCCGAATTGGTGACAAACTTGAGCCACTGCAGCAGCTTCCATTTCAGCAGCAATCATCGTCGGGAATTGTTTTTTCACAAGTTGTACGCGAGAGGGGTCGCTCATAAACACATCTCCAGATGCAATAAGACCTGTAGCGTGTCGATGTTCACCAATCTCTTCAACCGCTTCCTTTGCAAGTGCAATCAACTTGTCATCCGAACGGAATGCATTTGGCATACCTGGCACTTGTCCAATTTCATAACCAAAAGCTGTGACATCCACATCATGGTGCCGCACTTCATCGGAAATCACAACTGCTCCGACTTCCAGATCCTCTTTAAATCCTCCTGCTGAACCTGTGTTCAAGATAGCCTCAGGAGCGTAGTTCTGAATAAGTAATGTCGTTGCAACCGCTGCATTCACTTTCCCAATGCCGCTTTTCACAAGAATTACCTCGTGACTGCCGACACTTCCTTCAATGAATTCACAGCCAGCAATCGTAGTTGTTGTAGCCGCATCAATTTTCCCTCTTAACAATTCCACTTCTTGTTCCATTGCACCAATTATTGCGATTTTCATGTTGTTTACCCTCCGTGTCAGCGGACAATTTCCACTTAATTAATAGTCAAAATCTAAAGTTGTTAGTTTGTCCATCTTTACAGGCTTCCACCCTGCTCCATCGATCCATTCCAAATAGACACGGTACTTTTGTTGCTTGTCTTTTGTTGAAACAATTCCAATCGATTTTTGAGGGCTTCCACCGTTTTTGATTTTCCAATAAATTAACTCATTTTCCGGAATGCCAGTCGCATACGCAATGGCCTTCTTTTTCTCATTCCAGTCAACTGAATTACCATCGTATTTGGAAGTATGCGCACCAGATTGCTCGGTCCCAATTGGTTCCCATGCAGTATTGACAACCGTTTCTTCAATAATTGCATCGTCGTTAGGTACGATCGTTACAGAACCAGCTTCCGTATCCTGCTCTTCTTCTTTACTTCCGGTTGCGTCCTCTTCATCCTCTAGTGCCGAGTCCTCTGACGTTCCATCTGTTTCATCGTCCTCGTCCTGTCTGGATGTCTCATCGTCTGCTTCAGCACCTTCGTCCGTACTTGAATCATTCGTTTGCTTGTCAGTAGTAACTTCTTCAGATGCCTGATCGTCTTTTTTCCCTTTATTTTTACCACCTGTTATAAGAGTAGCTCCAACGATGAGTATGAGTACGACCACGATGCCAATCATTATGTTGAGGAAACGATTACTTTTGTTGTGACGTTTTTTTCGGTTAATCCGAGAAAAATCTTCATGTTCATTCATTTTCTATTCCCCCTGATCATCCTTGCATCTAATGAAGAATGGCCACCATATAGACGGCGGCCACTTTCAATTACTTGATTTCGACAATTACAACCGACATTTCTCCGCCTGGTGTGATGATTTTCACTTCGTCACCTTTGCTTCGGCCTAGTAACCCTTTTGCGATTGGTGAATCGTTAGAAATTAAGCCTTCAATTGGGTTTGCTTCAGCTGATCCGACGATTGTATACGTCTCTTCATCCCCATCTGGGAGTTCCTTAAATGTAACCGTTTTCCCTAGTTGCACTTCATCGTTGTTCAATTCATCTTCTGTAATGATAACAGCATTACGGATCATCGATTCCAAAGAAGAAATTTTCCCTTCAACAAACGCCTGATCTTCTTTCGCAGAATCATACTCTGAGTTCTCAGAAAGGTCACCGTAACTACGTGCGATTTTGATACGTTCTACTACTTCTTTTCGTTTAACCGTTTTTAGAAACTCAAGTTCTTCTTCTAATTTCTTTTTCCCTGAAACTGTCATTGGATATTTTTTTTCTGATACCATCATACAACACTCCTCATATTCCTGTTCATAAAAACACTATGCCGCTCCTTCAAGAGGTATGCGACATAGGATTATTTATATTGAATTCTGACTACATCATATTACAATTTCGTTCCATATTCAAGAATTGTTTTTATTTTCGTGACCATTAAATCGATTGCTACTTCATTTTGGCCGCCTTCAGGGATGATGATGTCCGCATATCTTTTCGTCGGTTCGATGAATTGATTATGCATCGGACGGACGACTGATAAATATTGCTCGATGACTGAATCGATTGTTCTTCCACGGTCTTGAATATCCCTCATAAGGCGTCTAATAATGCGTAAATCTGCATCCGTATCGACGAAAAGCTTAATGTCCATCAACTCACGAAGTCGTTCATCCTCAAGGACAAGGATCCCTTCCAGAATAATGACGTCCTTCGGTTCAATTGGTATGATGTCTTCTGCTCTCGTATGCAGCGCATAATCGTACACCGGCTTTTGAATGGGTTGTCGCTGCAATAACATCTCTACATGTTCAATTAATAAATCAGTGTCAAACGCGAGCGGATGATCATAATTCGTCAGCAATCGCTCTTCGAATTCTAAATGCGATTGATCCTTATAATAATAATCTTGTTCGATGACTACGACCGAATGCTCTTTGAACACATTATAAATTCGATTCGTGACGCTCGTTTTACCAGATCCGGAACCACCGGCAATTCCAATGACAAGCGGTTTACTTGAATTCATTCACTATCCCCCTAGCACATAGAGGCACGCCTCAGTTGCTCTTTTTTACTGCAATAAGTATTCCATCACCGACAGGTAACAATGATGTTTCGTAGGCAGGGTGTTTCATAACCCATGCTGTAAATTCTTTCAAATTTCGGATCATCGTTCGATTACGCTTTGGTACATCCTCATCGGGTAATAGAACGGCACCGTGCATGAACATATTATCACAATAAATAATTCCACCCGGCCGCACAAACTCAGAATACTTTTCAAAGAAACGTTTATACTGCCCCTTCGCTGCATCAATAAATAACGCATCAAATGATTCATCAAGAATTCCTTGCGTTTCCAATTCCAACGCGTCGCCTTCAATAATCCGTATGCGATTGCCGAATTCACTTCTCGCAATAAAATCTAACGCCTTCTCGTACCGTTCCTGGTCGCGTTCGATTGTTACAACGGATGCACCATGCAAAGCAGAAACCATACGGATAGCAGAATATCCTATTGCGCTTCCAATTTCAAGTATTTGCTTCGGCTGTTGTATGCGGAGCAAACCAAGAAATGTATTCATTCCACTAGGATCCATGATTGGAATGTAATATTTTTGTGCGTAATTCTCCATTTCTTTAATAAGAGGGTCTACCGTTTCCGTAAAGCTTGCCAAGTAACTTTCATAATCAGTCACTGCATCGCCACGTCCAATCATTCTAAATATAGTTAATCAATGTATTTCGCTCTGTTCTTCAAGTGCTCATCGTACGTCTTGGCAAAGTGGTTATTCCCCTCAGCGTCTGCTAGAAAATAGAAATAGTCAGTGATGGACGGATCCACAACCGCCTCAATAGATGATTTCCCTGCATTGGCAATTGGACCAGGAGGAAGCCCAGTATTTACATACGTATTATAAGGATCTTGTATTTTCAAGTCCTCAAATAGAACTCGATCCTTATGCTCGCCTAACGCATAAAGAACAGTCGGATCTGTCTGAAGTGGCATATTTTCTTTCATCCGATTGTAAAACACACTTGCAATTGTTTCACGATCCGTTTTCGCTGTCGCTTCCCGCTCAAGCAAACTGGCAAATGTCAGCAACCAATGAACGGTTTTCTCATTCTCTTGCAAATAAGCAAAATACGGGGTCAGGTTGGCTGAAGTTGCATCGAGCATCGTTGTGACAACTGTCTCAACAGATGGTTTCTCTTCGTAGAATGGATAAGTCGCTGGATACAAATAGCCCTCCAATGGATATTTCACGTTTTCCGCTAAAATTTCATCGGATAAGATATTTGGATACTTATTCATCAAGTCTGCGATAATATTTTTATCATTGACGTAATCAAGAAAAGCTTGTTCTTTAACACCAGTACGTTTTTCGACAACCTTTGCGATCTGATCCAGTGTTAATCCCTCAGGCACAGTCATTGTAAATACCGGCGTCCGGTACACTTTACCCGTTTTCAAACTTTCAATTAACTCATCTAACGTCATTGCTTTTGTTAAGCCATAAGATCCGGCTTGGAATTGGGATTCGTTATTAAATTTTGCATAGTACTTGAAAATCTTTGCATCTTTAATAATCCCCTTTTTTTCAAGAGTTTGTGCAATTGAAGTGAGACCTGATCCTATCGGTATTTCAACTTCAATGACTTCTTCAGAATTGGGATCTACTGGTTGCAAGGCTTCTGTTATGTATTTATACATGGCGCGGCCACTTAGAAGCCCAACAATCAGTAGTACGATTGCTACAACAAATACAATTCGTCTAACGATTTTCACTTCTTTTTTTTGCTCCAGCATCTTTTCAAACATCTGATCTTTTTTCGTCCCTTTATCCACTTTGCTTCACCTCATTTCAAACAATCTTGCTGTCTAGTAGAAAGAAATCGTTTACTTTTTTGCACCGAAAAAAACGGAATGGCTTGCACCATTCCGTACGTGCACATTATCAATTACTCTTCGTCTTCATCTTCCTCAGCTAGGAAGGTATTCAACATTTCTTCGATCATATCCCATTCTTCATCCGTTTCAATCGGTAACAATTCACCGTCTTCATTGTCTTCAGAAGGAATAAATGCAGATGCATGGATTTCAACTTCTTCATCGTCGTTCTCATCTTCACCTAAAATATGATAGAGAACATATGACTTCCCGAAATCTTCCGATTCAAATGTGAAAATCACTTCACAAACGTGCTCTTCGCCGTGCTCATCTACTACTGTCATTGTTTCTTGTCCATGTTCCATTTCATTCACCTCATCAATTTTTTGAGTCAAGATACCCTTGTAGTATCATGACAGCCGCCATCTTATCGATGACTGACTTGCGTTTTTTCCTGCTGACATCCGCTTCAATTAACATCCGTTCCGCTGCCATCGTCGTCAGACGCTCGTCCCAAAGAATGACAGGCAAATTAAACGTCTCTTTTAACAGCTCCGCAAATTTTTCAGATGCTTCTCCTCTAGGTCCAACGGTATTGTTCATGTTTTTCGGAAAACCTACTACGAAACATGTAACAACGTGTTCTTTAACGAGTTGTTGAATTCTTTCGATGCCAAATTGGCCGGCACTCTCATCGATTTTTATCGTTTCGATACCTTGGGCTGTCCACCCGAGCGCATCGCTAATTGCAATGCCGACCGTTTTTGAACCTACATCCAATCCCATTGTTCTCAATTCGATTTACCTCTGTTTTCACGAATGTAAAACTTGACCAATTCCTCAAGAATTTCGTCTCTTTCCAGCTTCCTGATTAGATTCCGAGCTTCGTAGTGACGAGGAATGTAAGCCGGGTCGCCGGAAAGAAGATAACCGACGATTTGGTTAATGGGATTATAACCTTTGTCTTCCAGCGCAGTATGCACATGAAGCATGACCTGTTTCACTTCTTGTTCCATCGATTCTTCAGGAAAGTTGAATTTCATCGTCTTGTCGTATGAATTCATAGTCGACACCCCGCTTTCCAATCGTCCGTTTACAAATCGGATACCTTTCCCAATTTCTCTATACCCGACATCCATTTCCGCTTAAACGGATTTGACATAATCATACACGGATTGAAGTGCTTCATCAAGTTTGGAAGCATCTTTTGCTCCAGCCATTGCCATATCGGGACGACCGCCGCCCTTTCCATCACAAATCGTTGCTACATGATTGACGATTTTTCCAGCATGGAAGTTCCCATTTTTCAAGTCTTCTGTTACACCTGCTGCTAACAAAACTTTGTCGTTTGCAGCGGCACCGAGTACAATAATTCCTTTTGCAACTTTTTGTTTCAGCTCATCAATCATTTGGCGCAACGCTTGATTATCTTTGACGTCCACTTTCGCAGAGATGACCGTTACATCGTCCACTTGTTGCGCAGAAGAAAGAATGTCCGTCAGCTGGCTATTTCCTAATTTAGCAGAAAGGGATTCATTTTCACGTTGGATCTCTTTCATCTCTGCCAATGTGGAAGAAAGTTTGTTGACGATTTCTTTCGGGTTTGATTTTAACAGAGCTGCCGCTTCTCCTAGGTACGCTTCCTCTTCTTTAAAGGATTTGTAGGCATTTTTACCTGTCAACGCTTCAATTCTTCTCGTCCCAGCGCCAATTCCACTTTCTGATTCAATCTTGAAAAGTCCAATGGAAGAAGTTGCAGGTACGTGACAACCTCCACAAAGCTCCAAAGAGAAGTCTCCCACAGTGACCACACGGACGACATCGCCATACTTTTCACCGAACAATGCCATTGCACCCATTTGCTTTGCCTCTTCAATTGGCTTTTGAGCAATCTCAACAGGAATATCATCCCATATCTTTTCGTTAACAATTGCTTCAATTCTTTCCAACTCTTCCTTCGTCACTTGTCCGAAGTGAGAAAAGTCAAAACGGAGTCGATCTGGACCTACGTATGAACCTGCTTGGTTGACATGGTCCCCAAGTACGATTTTCAATGCTTTATGGAGCAAATGTGTTGCTGTGTGATTTTTAATAATTTGTTGACGTGAAACAGCATCCACTTCAGCCAAGACGTTTGCATCCACGCTCACTTCTCCTGAACGAACAATGGCATTATGCAAATGCTGACCGTTTGGTGCTTTTTTAACATCTTTCACATCGACGATGAACGCTTCTCCCGAAATCGTACCGGTATCTGCAATCTGTCCACCACTTTCAGCATAAAACGGGGTACGATCCAGCATGAATTGGATTTCATCACCTTCAGAAGCATGTGCAACCATTTCACCATTATGCAACAATGCGATGATTTGTGCTTCAGTCGTCAATTGATCATACCCAACAAACTCACTAGCAGCATGAATATTACTCAGTACTTCTGATTGGACATGCATCGAATCGACGTCAACCCGAGCCGCTCTCGCACGCTTTCGTTGACTGTCCATTTCTTCATCAAAACCTGCTCGATCGACCGTCACGCCTGCTTCTTCAGCAAACTCTTCTGTCAGTTCAAACGGAAAACCGTACGTATCATACAGTCTAAACGCATCTGCGCCTGAAACGATTGCTTGACCTGATGACTTTGCTTTGTCAATGATCCCGTTTAAAATCGTTAATCCTTCGTTTAGCGTCTCATGGAAGCGTTCTTCCTCATTCTTAATGACTTTCATGATGAACGCTTCTTTCTCGGTCACTTGTGGATAGAAATCTTCCATGATCGCACCGACAACTGGTACTAACTCAAACATGAAAGGCTTGTGAATACCAATCTGTTTTGCAAAACGCACCGCTCGACGCAATAGTCGTCGAAGGACATATCCACGCCCTTCGTTGGATGGTAGCGCTCCATCTCCAATCGCAAATGCTACTGTACGGATATGGTCTGCGATGACTTTAAAAGCAGTGTCTTTGTTTGCATCTTGTCCATATGATTCACCTGATACCTTTTCCACTGCATGGATAATCGGCATGAACAGATCTGTGTCGAAATTGGTTGGCACGTTTTGAATAACAGAAGCCATTCGCTCCAATCCCATTCCTGTATCAATGTTCTTCTTAGGGAGCGGCGTGTACGTATGATCTGGGTTATGGTTAAATTCAGAGAAGACTAAGTTCCAGATTTCCAAATACCGTTCGTTCTCCCCGCCTGGATATAATTCAGGATCTGAAAAATCATCTCCATATGCCGGACCACGGTCGTAGAATATTTCTGAGTTTGGACCACTTGGGCCTTCCCCAATATCCCAGAAATTCCCTTCCAATCGTATGATTCGTTGTTCAGGAATACCGATTTCATCTCGCCAAATAGCGTAGGCTTCTTCGTCTTCCGGATGGACTGTTACCGATAACAGTTCAGGATTAAAGCCGATCCATTTTTCGTTTGTGAGAAAATCCCATGCACGATGTATCGCTTCTTTCTTGAAATAATCACCAATCGAAAAGTTTCCTAACATCTCGAAAAACGTATGGTGACGAGCAGTTTTCCCTACATTTTCAATATCATTCGTTCGGATGGATTTTTGTGCATTGACAATTCGAGGGTTCGTCGGCACAACACGTCCATCAAAATACTTTTTAAGCGTTGCCACACCGCTGTTAATCCAAAGGAGTGAAGGGTCATCAATCGGCACAAGTGGAGCTGATGGTTCTACATCGTGACCAAATTCTTTAAAGTAATCAAGGAACATTTTACGAATTTCTGCTGCAGTCAATTGTTTCATGTGTAAGCCTCCTGTTCTATATGCACGAATTCGGTAGAGCGTCATGCCGTTTGGCAATAAAAAAATCCCCGCCCCTGTACAAGGGACGAAGACTTTTCGTGGTACCACCCTAATTTACCGGTTAGACCGGTATCTCAAGAAGCCATAACGCGGCTAACGGCAAGGATTAGTTGCACTCAGGAGTAGCTTTCCGACAATTACCATGAGAATCCTTTCAGCCTGTGGGATTCCTTTCTATTACATGGTTCATTGCGTACTGTCTCCGTCAACGAATTCGTATGTTACTTGTGATTATAGGAAAAACCTAACGGGTTGTCAATCCATCACTTCCATAAAATCATATGGACTGGCTCCTTGCATACCAATCATCGGATCAATTCCAAAGATCGTTTCTTTGGTCAGTCTAAAGTCTTCTGTTTCTTCATCGGCCAAAGAAGTATTGTCCGGTTGCTTCTTCACTTCATCTGCTGACTGCATCGGTGGTTCAACTTCTTGCGACTGGGCAGCCACTTCTTTTCGAAGACGTTCTTTCAACGTTGTCTGCCTTTCCAGTTCATCCGTACGCTGTATTCCAATTGAAAACTCTTCAGGTTCACCACACAGGATGAGAAAATCTTTTGCTCTTGTAATCCCTGTATATAAGAGATTTCTTCGCAACATCTTACGATAACCACGTACGACAGGCATGACGACTATTGGAAACTCACTGCCTTGCGATTTATGGATTGAACAACAATACGCCAAAGTAATTTGATTCAGGTCATTTCGCTCGTATTCAACTTCGATTCCGTCATAAGATACGATGAGCATTTCTTTTTTGTCTACGGTTTCGTTCGCCTTAATTATTGATATGACTTCTCCCATATCTCCATTGAAAACATTACTTTCGGGTTGGTTGACAAGTTGCAGTACCTTATCACCGATTCGGTACACGACGTCGCCGAAATTGACTTCCTTACGGTCCGGACCGGGTGGGTTCACCATCTTCTGGATCATTTTATTTAAGCCATCAATGCCTGCTGGTCCTTTATACATCGGTGCCAATACTTGAATATTTTTGATTGGATGCCCTTTGGAGACCGCATTTTTGACTATTTGTTCAACAGCTTCGAGAATCTGATCGCCCGTTGCGCGTATAAATGAACGATCACCTGTCTTTTTCACTATATCCGTTGTCAATGATCCATTTTTAATCATATGTGCGAGCTCGATAATCGTTGACCCTTCACTTTGACGATAAATTTCCTTCAACTCCACGACGGGAATCTTTTTCGAATCGAGCATGTCTCTTAGCACTTGGCCAGGACCTACAGGAGGCAACTGATCTTGATCCCCCACAAAGAGAATTTGGATCTCAGTCGGCAACGCCTTTAACAACTGATGCGCAAGCCATGTGTCGACCATCGACATCTCATCAATAATAATGAGTCTTCCCTCGACTTCTTTTCCAATGGCATCTTCTTTCTCTTGCCCAGTGAATCCTAGAAGGCGATGGATAGTCATGGCTGGAAGGCCTGTTGACTCCGACATCCTTTTCGCCGCACGACCAGTCGGCGCTGCCAAAACAATTGGAAATGTCTCTTCTTTTTGCGCGTACACTTTTGGATCGAGTGACAGTCCATGCAATTCGGCATAAACTTCAACCAAACCTCTAATAACTGTCGTTTTGCCCGTACCTGGTCCACCTGTCAGGATCATCGCAGGAGAATGGAGCGCCTTCTCAATCGCATCAACTTGTGTAGGCGCGTAGCTGACTTCAAGCCGTTCCTCCGCCTCCCCAATTGCTTTACGGATTTCAGACACCGGGAATTTATCCGAATGGTCATTTTCCATAATCCGATCCAGCTTGGAGACAATACCAATTTCTGAATAATAAAGAGTAGGGATATAGAGTCGTCTTCCTTCTCCGCACAACTTTCCTTCCTCAACCAGTTCGATTACCGCTTGAGAAATGTTGTCAAAAGGAACTTCTGCACGTTGACTACTTTCCAACAGCCGTTTCACTTCTGGCAAGACACTCTCTGCTTCCAAGTATACATGACCTACTGATTGAACGGCTAGATTCATTGTATGTAATATAGCCGCTTTGACGCGTGAAGGATGATTGCCGGTGATGCCCAATTGCCTTCCTAATTCATCTGCACGTTGAAAACCGATTCCTTCAATATCCTCAATGAGTCGATAAGGATTCTCTCTCAGAAGTTCTAATACTTCTTCACGATAAGTTTGGTAGATTCGCATGGAAAGTTGTGGACCAAATCCCCATTCGTTCAGTTGGACCATGCTCCGTTCCAAACCGAGATTTTCTTGTAACACCGTGACGAGCGTCTCTTTTTTATCAGCCGCTAATTTAGGGATTTGATCAAGAACATCGGGATTTTCAAGGATGCGTTTAATCGCATCTTTTCCTAATTGCTTTACAATCGTATCAGCAGTCTTCCTCCCGATACCCGGAAACAAGTCGCCCGAAAGATAATGGACAATTCCAGTTTCCGTTTCAGGCATTTCTTTTGTAAACGTGAATACATCAAACTGTTTGCCATAAGTGGCGTGATTGACGAGTCGCCCTGTAAACCGGTAATCATCTTCGTTTGACAATGGAGGAAAACTGCCTTTGATGACAATTTCCTTATCTTCATAACCGCTGTTCGTCTTTGTGATTTTCATTTTCACAATAGAAAAAAGGCTGTCAGGATTGTGAAAAATCGTGACGACCGGTCTTCCGACGATGAAAAGTTGCTCAATATTCCCTTGTCCATTTCCTACCGTCATGGTCATCACCACCTAGCCATCTACTTGTTACGATTGTTCCCCTATTTTGATCATGTCAAAAATATAGCGAGCTTGAGTATGTTCAGGTTCAATGGTAAAAGCCTGTTCCAAATGATGGAGTGCATCGTCTTTGCGATCTGTAGATACCGCATACAATACACCTAGATTGTAATGAGCATCTGCATTATCTGCATCATTATCCAGTATGAATGTAAACTCTTCTTGAGCTTGCTTAAACAATTCCATTTCTGCGAGTAAAATGCCGAATGACAATCTGATCTCCAAATCTGTAGGCGCCAGCTCAGCAGCTCGTTGGAAATAAGGGAGTGCGAGTTTACTGTTGTCGGTATTTCGTAAACATTTCCCGAGCATAAAGTAGGCATCCGCTTCATCTAATCCTGCACGAATTGCTTTTTCATATAACTTAGCCGCCTCTTCAAAGCGCTCATTTGTAAAATAAAGATTTCCAAGTCCATACAACGCAGATCCTGCATGTTCATCGAGCGTAATTGCTTTTTGGAAAAAGCGTTCTGCTCTTTCAATATCACCTGCAGAAGCAAATACATTTCCTAGGTTAATGTATCCCACTGGATTATCTGGTTCTGCTTCTGCCGCTTTCATGAACGCCTCAATCGCCTTTTCGTATTCGCCGTCTTGAAGTGCTTTAATACCTAATTCATTAAATTCCATTTGTGATTCCTCTCATCCTACATAATCTAGTTGGACACCGTTTTTAATGACTGTGTCAATCGTCCCTCCACCTAGGCATTCTTCCCCATCATAAAAGACGACTGCTTGACCTGGAGTAATCGCTCTAACCGGTTGTGCAAAAGTGACTGTCGCAGTATTGTTTTCACCTAAATGGACAGTGACGTCGGTATCCGGTTGTCTGTAACGAAATTTCGCAGTACACGAAAAAGTGTCCGGTAAGTCTCTTGCGGTTGCAAAGCTTATTTGAATGGCTGTTAAGCTATCTGAGTAGAGTGCATCATTATGGAATCCTTGTCCGACGAGCAAAGCGTTGTCCGCTAAATCTTTTCCAAGAACAAACCAAGGATCCCCTGCTCCACCGATTCCGAGACCGTGCCGTTGACCAATTGTATAATACATCAGTCCATCATGTTTGCCGACAACTTCTCCATCCATTGTTTTCATATCACCAGGTTGAGCGGGCAAGTATTGGGAAAGAAATTCTTTGAAATTACGTTCCCCGATGAAACAGATGCCTGTTGAATCTTTTTTCTTTGCAGTTGCTAGTCCGGCCTTTTCAGCAATCAATCGTACTTCTGATTTGTCAAGGGAGCCAATTGGGAACATCACTTTTTGTAATTGCTCTTGATTTAACTGGTTCAAGAAGTACGTTTGATCTTTGTTTTCATCTTTCCCTCGCAACATTGCAACACCGTTATCTGTTTCAACAACTTGCGCATAATGGCCTGTTGCCAAGAAATCAGCACCTAAACTCATCGCATGATCGAGGAAAGCTTTAAATTTAATTTCTTTATTGCACATCACATCAGGGTTTGGTGTCCGTCCTGCTTTATATTCTTCAAGGAAATAGGTAAACACTTTGTCCCAATATTGTTGTTCAAAATTGACTGCATAATAAGGGATACCAATATCGTTACAAACTTTAATGACATCTTCGTAATCTTCGGTCGCCGTACATACGCCGAATTCATCTGTGTCATCCCAGTTTTTCATGAAAATACCGATGACATCATAGCCTTGCTCTTTTAAAAGTAATGCAGCAACAGAAGAATCGACACCTCCGGACATCCCGACAACTACGCGGGTTTCTGCTTTCGATTTAGTTGTTGTTCTCATTTATATTCATCCTTTATCCGTTCATTTCACTAGACGTTTAACAATCGTTGCTGTTGTAGTAGCTGCACGCCGCACCATGTCTTCATCCAATCCTAAACCAAAACTGAATCGTACCGAATTTCTTAGCTTTGAAGACTTGTTCCCGTACATCGCTGACAGAACATGAGACGGTTCAAGTGATCCTGCCGTGCAAGCAGAACCACTTGATACAGCAATTCCTGCCATGTCCATGTTGACGAGTAACGACTCGATATCTGTACCTGGAAAACTGATATTGAAGATGTGTGGTAATCGGTGCGCTCGTTGGGCATTCAATTCAAATTGGATTCCCTCTTCGGTAAAAACAGCTTGTATGAGCTGTTTGTAGCGTTCATACGTTTTTTGGTTGTTCTCCATATCAACCTGAGCAATATGAACCGCTTTAGCAAATGCGGCAATGGCGGGCACATTTTCAGTCCCCGCTCGTCTCTTCCGTTCCTGCTCTCCGCCAAATAATAAGGGGTGAGTAGTGATGCCCTTTCGTTGATAAAGAAAGCCAATTCCTTTCGGCCCATTCAACTTATGAGCGGATGCACTGAGCAAGTCTACTTGTAATTCTTGTACATCTAAGGGCGCAATACCGTACGCTTGGACAGCGTCGGTGTGGAAAATTGCTTGATGTCCTTTGAGCAGTTCTCCAATTTCTTGAATCGGTTGGATGGAACCAACTTCATTGTTCCCGTACATAATCGTAACGAGAATCGTATTCTCCGTTAATGCATCTTTTACTTGCTCCACAGCAATTACACCGTCTTCATTCACAGGTAAATACGTCACTTGAAAACCTGTTTTCTCCAGTTCCTGGCAGGCGTGTAAGACGGCATGGTGCTCGATGGTTGTTGTAATAATGTGATTACCTTTCTCCTTCATTGCATTCGCAGTCCCAAATATTGCAATGTTATCAGCTTCCGTACCACCTGAAGTGAAAATAATTTCATTTGGCTCCGCTTGTAAGCTCAGAGCAATTTCCTTACGAGCGTCATCGATCCATTTTCTAGCTAAACGTCCGTATTGATGAATACTCGAAGGGTTGCCGAATACTTTATCCATCGCTTCAATATATGTTGACCGTACTTCCGGATGTACAGGTGTAGTTGCAGCATGATCCATATAGATTGTTTGCATGAGTAAACTCCTTTAGTGAAACCGTTTAAATGTAATACATATATCCGTCATTTGTAGAAGATTCTTCTGCATCGACGAGATCTTGGATCGTTGTCGTGTCAAGAACTTCTCGAATTGCATCCCCAATCCGATTCCATAATGATTGTTGAGGGATATTTCCTTCTTCAATCCCTTCAACAACTTGGATAGGACCTTCTAATAACCGAATGATGTCCCCTGCTGTAATGTCTGTTGGCGGTTTGGAAAGTTTATAGCCGCCATAAGCACCACGAACACTTGTTACGAGACCACTGTTTCGCAATACCGGAATGAGTTGCTCAAGATATGCATCAGACAAATCATGCTCTTCGGCAATTTTCCGTAAAGGCATTGGACCTTCACCATATTTCTTTCCAAGTGCAACAATCATTGTAAGGCCATAGCGGCCTCTCGTTGAAATTCTCATGTATAACCAACGTCCTTTTCAATAAGTACAAAACATTATAGCATAATTGAAGGTTGGCTTCCTGCAAATGACTTCTCGGTTTTCTTTGTGTATAATGGTGGAACGGATGTACGTACGGGGAGTGAATAGTTTGCACAACGAACCATTAGCTTTTAGAATGCGACCACGAACAATTGACGAGATTGCCGGTCAACAACATATTATCGGAAAAGATACAGCCCTTTACCGGTTAGTTCGTAAAGGGCATGTCCCTTCCATGCTACTGTACGGCGAACCGGGTATCGGCAAAACCTCTTTAGCGTATGCAATTGCCGGCACTAGCGACTTACCGTTCATCGCACTGAATGCAACAGTTTCCGGTAAAAAAGATGTCGAGGAAGTTGTTGCAGAAGCTCGGATAACAGGAAAAGTCATTTTGTTTTTGGATGAAATCCACCGTTTTAATAAATTGCAACAAGACACGTTGTTACCACATGTTGAAAAGGGATCAATCGTGCTAATCGGTGCAACAACCGAAAATCCTTTCCACGACGTGAATCCTGCCATTCGTTCACGGTGCGGGGAGATTTTACAGCTCAAACGATTGGAAACCGAAGATGTTGTCAAGTTGTTGAAACGTGCCATCCACGATGTTGAGCGAGGTCTTGGGAAAACGCCTATTGCCATTACGGACGAGCAAGTCGAACAGATAGCAGGCGGTGTGAACGGAGATGCTCGAAAAGCTCTTACATTACTCGAGTCAATCGTATCTGCGAGTGATGAGGAAGACGGAATAATTGTTATTGAAGATTGTCTCATCGAAAACTTAATTGGCAGAATTGGACTCGTTGGCGATAAAAAAGGATCTCATCATTACAACTTGCTCTCTGCATTGCAAAAGTCTGTGCGTGGAAGTGATGTGAATGCAGCGATCTTCTACTTGGCTAATCTGCTTGAAACCGGCGACTTGATTGCTGTTTCAAGACGGCTTCTCGTCATGGCGTACGAAGATATCGGTTTAGCAGCACCCGAAGTTGGTCCACACGTACTTGCAGCGACGGATGCGGCTATTCGATTAGGCATGCCCGAAGCGCGTATCCCACTTGCGAACGCGGTCATCGAAATGTGTCTCGCATCAAAGTCCAATTCAGCATATAAAGCAATGGATGCAGCAATCCGCGCCATCAACGAAGGGAAAACAGGTGACATCCCCCTCCACTTGCGTGATACGCATTATGCCGGAGCTGCTGAACTCGGCCACGGTGGGTATCAATATCCTCATGATACCCCAATTGGATCTTTCGGCGGCTGGGTAAATCAACAATACCTCCCAGACAAATTGAAAGACGTGGAATTTTACGAACCTGTTATCGCGGGTGAGGAGAAGAAACTCGCAGGGATTTATGAACGGTTAAAGGAATTCAGACAAAGAAAATAAAAAAACACATCCTGTCTATTTTGTGTACAGGATGTGTTCTTTTTTTATAAAATATATTGATCCATTTTCAAAACAAGTTCAGCAATTTCCGGTTTACTTACTTGATCATTCGCACCAACGTTTTCACCTTTATGTTTTAATTCATCCGTAATCAATGATGAGAAAATAATGACTGGCAACATAGCAAGCTGTTCGTTTTCACGGATACGTTTTGTGAAATGATGACCATCCATTTGTGGCATTTCAATATCTGTAATCACAAGTTGGACAACTTCTTGTGCCTTCTGACCTGAAGCGACGGCATTTTCCAAATACGCCAAAGCATCTTTTCCGTTCTCAAAGAACTCGATGTTTGCATAACCTGCTTCGGTAAGCGTATCATTTAACAATTTACGCAACAAAGGAGAGTCTTCCGCAACAAGTATACGTTTGTCAGACCGCTCGCGTACACCAAGTTTCTTCACTTCTTCGACACGGATTCCACTCTCAGGATTTATGTCCAGGACAATTTTTTCGAAGTCTAGTAGCAACAGCATATCTTCCGATCGTTTAATTACACCGATCACTTGTGTCGTATCACCTGAATAGAGGTCTGCGGGTTTTTCAATTTGATCCCATGATACCCGATGAATTTGTGATACATCTTGCACATGGAAAACTACTTGTTGTTGATTAAACGCAGCGACGATGTATTTACCTTCATTTTTTCCAATTGTCTTCGGTAAGCCCATAACGGTTTCCATATCAATGACAGGCAATACGTCCCCACGCAATTGGATTATCCCTTCAATTGAAGGATGTGCATGTGGAATGATTGTGATTGGAGTAGGTAAAATGATTTCTTTTACTTTAATCACATTAATGCCATATCGATTATTGCCAATTTCAAATTCAACGATTTCAATTTCGTTCGTACCACTTTCCAATAATATGCCGTCTTGTCTTTGCATCATTTCCAGTCCTCTCATCGTAACTTGCAGTGGATTTATAACTTTCTTCCTTACATATCACAAGAACAATTCTATGTATTATGACCCATATTCATATTGTAGCAGTTCCCTCCCCTTTCAACAAGTGACTTATTTCTAACAAACTATGGTATAGTAAGAGGTAGACACAAATACATATGATCACTGGGGGAGCCTATTGGCTGAGAAGAGGAAACTCTGACCCTTTGAACCTGATTCGGTTAATACCGACGGAGGGAAGTGGCGAGTTCATCTTATCTATGCACATGACCGCTTTTTCCAGTGGTCTTTTTTTGTGCAATTCAAACATTTGAAGGAGAGATGGAGAATGAACATTGCAGAACAAGTGGTAGTCATTACGGGAGGTAGTCGAGGATTAGGAAAAGCTGTGGTCCAAGCATTTGCCCGCGAAGGTGCAAAAGTGATCGTAAACTATTATAAAAGCGCCGAACAAGCAGAAGAGCTCGTTCGCTCAATTGGCAAAGAAAAAGCGGTCGCAATTCAAGCAGATATCCGAAGTGAAGAAGATGTCAAAAGAATGTTCGAGGAAGGTAAAAGATTTTTCGGGAAACCTATCACAACGATCGTTAATAATGCCCTTGTCAATTTTTCGTTCAATGGAGATGCAAGGAAAGATCTCGAAACAATTGGATGGCAAGATTTTCAATGTCAATTTGAAGGAAGTGTCAAAGCGACTCTTAATACGTTACAAGCAGCGAGAAAAGATATGGAATCCCTACAGTTCGGTCGCATTATTACAATCGGTACAAATTTATTTCAAAACCCTGTCGTCCCATACCATGAATACAATACGAGTAAGGCAGCGTTACTCGGTTTAACGAGGAACATTGCAAAAGAACTAGGGGCATACGGCATCACTGCTAATATGGTGTCTGGTGGATTGTTACATAAGACGGACGCAAGTGCAGCAACACCTGATGCTGTCTTTGACATCATTAAAGCGAGCACCCCTCTACAACAAGTGACGACACCTGAAGACGTGGCGGACGCAATCTTATTTTTCGCATCCCCATGGAGCCGCGCAGTGACAGGCCAAAACTTAATTGTGGACGGCGGACTAGTCATGAACTAATTACACATGTTTACTAAACACATGTGACAGACTGTAGACAAACACCATATATTTGGCCTTTTGTCTACAGTCTCTTTTCTTTTAAAATAGAGATACAGCAGCAATGTTGATTTGCGCTGAGAGCGGAGGGGGTCACGGCTTCAACCAATCGAACAGCGCAGTTTTTGAGTTGTATATTTCTACGGTTTGTGTAGAAATATTAGCACATGCTCCCAACGCTTTTTTGGTCGCAATCAACGGTGTTTTCTATTAACTGAATGAGGTGATGAAAATAATGATTAGGAACTAACTTAATGAACACGAACAGTTGGAGATACCGACAATAGAGCAGTTGGTTCCTCAAGACCATCTAGCGCGCAGACTGAATGCGGCTATTGATTTCTCCTTCATCTATCCATTAGTTGAAGATCTTTAATCAACCATCGGAAGACCCAGCATAGATTCTGTGGTCTTAATCAAGATGACATTATTCAATATACCTTTTAGGGCCGATCCATACGCCAGACAATCAAGGATATTGATACTAACGTGTCATATCAATGGTTCCTAGGCTTCGATTTTCATACATAGGTTCTCACTTCCACACCTCCGGGAAAAACTTTGCCCTTCTATTTGCAGATATTGGTCTGTTCGAGAAATCTATTAAATTTAAACGAGGTGGCAAAATGTAGGCGATGCTGAATTTTGCTTTCTAAAGACTTAAGAAGCTGGACAGTTGGACGAGGAGAGGACCGGCTAGGGAGGCTAAAATGTTACCCCTGTCTCAAAGGATATCCAGTTGATTGGAGTGCAGGGCGGCGACTCCTGGGGGATCAGCGCAGCGTGAAGACCCCGCAGGAAAAGCCGTCACGTAGAACGGCTTTTGCGAGCATTAGCGTAGCGTTGGGAGCAAGGATGCCTTAATTTCCGCAAAAAACGCAGAAATACGGCAAAGCGAACCCTCTGCTGTTCGCTTGGCTGAGGGCAAGCCCCCCGGAAAGCGTCCGCCCGGAACGGAAATCAACGTTATTTCAGTTGAAATTTACATGTTTAAGCAAAAGCATAAAAAAACTGCATGAAACCAAGTTTGTGTAACTTCGTTTCGTGCAGTTTTATTTTTTCTTCTCTATATTTTGTGAAACTTACTTACTGTCGTTCACTCTTTCAATCGGCAAGTCCTTAACAATATCGTTAAGCACCCAGCTTGCACAAACCAATCCCGCTACTGATGGCACGAAAGCATTCGATGAGGGCGGCATTTTTGCTTTCCGTATAGCGGCATCCGGATTCCCTACCGTTCCAACAACATCTTCACGTACAACAATCGGACTTTCATCAGAAAAAACAACCGGGACGCCTTTTCGAATGCCCTCTTTTCGTAATCGGAGGCGAATGACTTTGGCAATTGGGTCGGTGTGCGTTTTAGAAATGTCTGCAATTTGAAAACGAGTAGGATCTAATTTATTTGCTGCGCCCATGCTGGAAATAATCTGTATGCCACGTTGTAAGCATTCTTTAATAAGGTGAATTTTGTAACTAATTGTATCGGAAGCGTCAATGACATAGTCAGGTTCATAACTGAAAAAGGTTTCATACGTATCCTCCGTATAAAACATATGAAGACCAACTACTTCACAGTCTTTATTAATATCCGCTATCCGTTCTTGCATCACTTCAACTTTTGAACGACCAACCGTCGACAACGTCGCAATCAATTGACGATTTACGTTTGTAATGTCGACAGTATCCTTATCTACGAGAATGATTCGGCCGACTCCACTGCGTGCACAAGCTTCCGCAGCAAACGAACCGACACCACCTACACCTAAAATGGCAACCGTCTTGTTGCGCATACGCTCTAGTCCTTCTTTGCCTATCGCGAGCTCATTACGGGAAAATTGATGGAGCATGACAATTCCGCCTTTCTTCTATGAATCAAGTAAAAACCCCTCCGCAAGATCGCAAGAGGGGAATATGGGTAAATCCGTATAATATCGGTTGAGACGAATCCCAAATGTGCCGTCTTATCGTTATCGTTTTGAACCCGCTCTCAGCAGGTGGGTGCCCAATCCACTCTTTCTGAAGTCCCCCTAAAGGGCAGGTCATCTAGAGTGAAATTAGAGCTCCCTACGACAAAAATGTTGGGTCAAAAATTGATGAACATAAAACGTACACTTCAGGATTCGTATTACTAGTATCCTATCATATCACTCCTGCCGATTCAACAATTACACTTCGGCAATTTGTTCCTTTTTCAACAAACTACTCACTTCGATTGGATAGCGATTCCTAACTCTGCTAGCTGTGCTCCATCAACAGAACTTGGTGCTTCTGTCAATAAACAACTCGCACTTGCTGTTTTCGGGAATGCAATCGTATCGCGTAAATTCGTCGCGCCCGCCAACAACATGACAAGGCGGTCCAAACCGAATGCAATGCCCCCATGAGGTGGTGTTCCGTATTCAAATGCATCGAGAAGGAAACCGAATTGCTCACGTGCTTGCTCCGCTGTGAAGCCTAACGCCTTGAACATGTTCTCTTGAACATCACGTTGATAAATACGCAGCGATCCTCCACCGAGTTCAAAACCATTTAGCACAAGGTCATACGCTTGCGCTTTTACCGCGCTCGGATTTGTTTCTAGTTCCTCAACATCTGCAGGCATCGTGAATGGATGATGTGCAGCATAGTAGCGACCTTCTTCTTCGTCATATTCAAATAACGGCCAATCTGTCACCCAAAGGAAATTAAATTGCGACTCATCAATCAAGCCTAAGTCTTTTCCTAATTTTAAACGTAATGCACCGAGTGCGTCTGCGACAACAGATTTTTTATCTGCGACGAACAACAATAAGTCCCCGTCTTCCGCTTGTACTGTTTGAATAAGCGCTTCAGCTAATTCGCCTTCAAAGAACTTTGCGATCGGACCTTTCAATCCTTCTGCATCGACTTTCAACCAAGCAAGCCCTTTCGCACCATATCGAGCCGCAAATTCACCAAGAGCATCAATGTCTTTTCGTGAATAGTTCGCTGCTGCTCCTTTGACTGTGATCGCCTTCACTTGGCCACCAGATTCCACTGCTCCTGCAAACACTTTAAAGGATGAATCTTTCACAAGTTCGGACACATCTTGTAGTTCCATGCCAAAGCGCGTATCTGGTTTATCCGAACCGAAACGACTCATCGCTTCGTCGTAAGGAATGCGTTTGAAAGGTGTTTCTACGTCGATTCCCTTTACATTCTTCATCACTTTTTTCATGAGGCGCTCATTTAACTCAATAATTTCTTCAATGGTCATGAAACTCATTTCCATATCAATTTGCGTGAACTCAGGTTGACGGTCTGCTCGTAAATCTTCATCACGGAAACAACGGGCAATTTGGTAATAACGATCAAAACCGGACACCATCAGCATCTGTTTAAACAACTGAGGGGATTGTGGCAATGCATAAAATTCGCCATCATGTACTCGGCTTGGTACTAAGTAATCACGTGCCCCTTCAGGTGTAGATTTCGTCAAGATTGGTGTCTCAACTTCTAGGAAACCTTCATCATCCAAGAAGTTGCGAACAGTTTTCGTAATATCTGAACGCATTTTAAACACGCGTGCCATTTGAGGTCTACGTAAATCAAGATAACGGTACTTAAGACGTGTCTCTTCATTCACATCTGTATCATCTTCAATCATAAACGGCGGCGTCTTCGCTTCGTTAATGATATGGACATTTTCGATGTGCACTTCGATTGAACCGGTAGGGATTTTATGATTTTTTTGCTTCTCTTCACGTTCCACTACTTTTCCACTAACCTCAACGACAAACTCACTTCGAATTTTTTCAGCAATTGCAAGCGCGTCTTGTGAAAAATCCGGATTAAAGACAATTTGTACAATTCCTGTACGGTCGCGTAAATCTACGAAAATGAGTCCACCTAAATCGCGCCTTTTTTGCACCCATCCTTTAAGGGTTACCTTCTGCCCTATTACTTCTTCTGTCATTTGTCCGCAATAATGAGTCCGTTGCATACTGTTCATCAACCTTCCTTATCTCAACTTTTCTAACAATGTGTCAATAACTGTTGCATCTGTAATTTTCTCTTGCGTGCCGTCTGCCATATTCTTTACTTGCACCACGCCATTATTCACTTCATCTTCCCCGATTACAATGACTGCTTTCGCATTGAATCTGTCTGCAGACTTCATCTGCCCTTTCATTTTCCGATCCAAATAATCCATATCCGCACGGATGCCAGCATTGCGAAGCTGTTGCAACAAAGCAAACCCTTTTTCGTGAGCCGCCTTTTCAAGCGTTACGACATAGACATCTAGTTGGGCATCTTCCGTAAAGCTCTTGCCTTCCGCTTCCATCGCAAGCAATAAGCGTTCAATACTCATTGCATACCCTACACCAGGTGACGGAGGACCACCAATTTCTTCAGCGACTCCGTTATATCTACCGCCCCCGCAAAGTGTTGTAATTGCTCCAAAGCCATCAGCAGTACTCATTATTTCAAACGCTGTGTGATTATAGTAGTCAAGGCCTCGTACTAAGTTCGGGTCTAACTCATACTCTATACCGATTGCGCCCAAATAGCGTTTCACTTGTTCAAAGTAGGTTGCCGACTCTTCATTCAAATAATCCGTCAAAGATGGTGCGGTTGCCATTAACGGATGTTCACGGTCAACTTTGCAATCAAGGATCCGTAACGGGTTTTTCGCAAGACGAGACTGGCAATCGGAACAAAGTTCATCGATTTTTGGCGTAAAGTGCGCAACAAGCGCTTCTCGGTGAGCCGTCCTTGATTCTTTATCTCCTAACGAATTGAGCACAAGTTTGACATCCTTCAAGCCGACTCGTTTGTACATTTCCATCGCTAATGAAATGACTTCCGCATCAATGGCTGGATCCGCACTACCGATCGCTTCCACACCGAATTGTACGAATTGACGGTACCTCCCAGCTTGCTGACGTTCATATCTAAACATAGGACCTTGATAGTAAAGCTTTACCGGCTGGTCCGGATAACCGAACATTTTATTTTCCACATATGAACGTACAACGGGTGCCGTTCCTTCTGGACGAAGCGTCATAGACCGGTCTCCACGATCTTTGAATGTATACATTTCTTTTGTTACGATATCCGTCGTATCACCAACCGTCCGTTGAAAGAGTTCAGTTTGTTCGAAAATTGGCGTTCGGATTTCTTTGTAGCGATACATGTCACAAACTTCACGGATAATGGCCTCTACTCTTTGCCATTTCCACGATTCTGCAGGCAAAATGTCTTGCGTTCCTCTTGGTACTTTAAAATTCATTTGACTTCCCCTCCCATATACTGTTAGATGCAGAAATACAAAAAAGCCCCCATCCCTTGTTTGCACAAGGGACGAGAGCTAAGTTAAGCTTCCGCGGTTCCACCCAAATTGGTACAGAAATCGTACCCACTCGTATCCGGATAACGGCCGGTTCCGTCCATACCTACTAGAAATCGTTCAGCATGGAGCTTCAATGGTGTTGTTCACTTTATCCGTCTGTAGGATGAATTTCAGCCACGTTCATCCCTCTCTTGTCAGTCTGCAATACAGTTACTTTCCATATCATTAGCTTTGTTTACGATGTAAACGCAATTCAGTTAAACATTATCTTAATCATTGATTGGCAAAGTGTCAACCTTTTTCATTTCACTATGGTTTTTTCCGACAAAAACTTCTACAATGAAACTAAGGGAGAGTGATAGATTGTCTACATTAATGAAATGGGTGCTCGCATTCATCCTGCTAATTTCAATTTTTCATAACACACCATCTGTTTTAGCAGGTGGAGAAACCGTGACAATTAATACGCAATCGTTGAATGTGCGGTCTGGCCCAGGTCTTACATACCCTGTTGTCGCCTCCATAAAAAAAGGGGAAAAGGCAGAAATAGTATCTTCATCTGGCGACTGGTATAAAATTCAGTTGAACTCCGATACTGGCTGGGTCGCTTCATGGCTCGTGTTGAAAGACGGTGTTTCTGAATCCATTCAAGGAACAGCGGTTTCAAAAGTAGATGCCTTAAACATACGAACAGAGCCTACGCTGAATGCTGCTGTAATCGGTAAACTATCAGTGGGTGAAACCGTTACGGTCACTGGCAGACAAGGACAATGGGCTTCTATCTCACGAAACGGATCACAAGGATGGGTACATACGGATTACATTTCTTCAGTTACTCAACAAACAAACGGAAAAACAACTGAAACAAAAAATGCTCAACAATTTACTGTGTCTGTCAATGCATTGAACGTCCGTAAAGAAGCGGGTCTCTCTTCTAAGGTAATAGGACAAGTACACGAAGGCGACGCTTACCCTGTTGATGCGATTGACGGAAATTGGGTCCGCATTTCAATGGGGAAAGATGGGTACGGTTGGGTATACACTTTCCATGGCACACTTGGACCAAAGAAAACTAAATCGGAAGCGGCTTCAACAACAAAGCAAGTTACGGTATTGACAAATGGGACAAATATCCGGTCCTCTGCAACTACTTCTTCCGCCATTGTCACACGTGCAGATGCTGGTGATCGTTTGACGGTTACGGGTGAAGAGGGAGATTGGTATCATGTGACATTGCCTTCAGGACAGCCTGCTTATATTGCTAAATGGGTTGTTTCTACCGGCAATGTATCGCAAGCAAATATGACAACCGATAAACCAGTAGAAAAAAGAGTACCAGGGACATTAAAAGGGTTAACAATTGCCATCGACGCCGGGCATGGAGGACATGACAGAGGAACAACTGGCGCTCAAGGGACTGACGAAAAGTACTTGACACTAAAAACCGCTGAATTGTTAGCAGGAAAACTCCGTGCAGCGGGTGCGAATGTCATAATGACACGAGAATCCGATACGTATATCGCCTTAAGAAAACGGACGACCATCAGCAAAACGGCAGATGCAGATGCTTTCATCAGCTTGCATTATGATGCAAATCCAGATACCTCGATCACGGGTTTTACAACTTACTACACGCATTCGAATCAAAAGCAATTGGCTACATCCATTAATGATGGGCTTGCCAATAACATCAATTTACGAAACCGCGGCGCACAACCCGCAAACTTTTTAGTCCTCCGAGAAAATCGGAAAAACTCGCTCTTAATTGAACTAGGCTTCCTTTCAAACCCTTCAGAAGAGCGAGTGCTCATCACAGAAAAATTTCGCGAGCAAGCTACTCACGGGATTTATAAAGGATTGCTAGCGTATTTTGATGAGCAATGAAAGACTTTACTATTTTATATAGCTTAACAGTAGAATTGAAGAATGAAATAAGCAATAGGAAAGCGTATGGAGCCAGCAATTAAATGCTTGGCTCCATGCGTTTTTTTAGTAGGTGTTTGGTTTTGTTCGAGGGATAGCTTGTTTTGAGCGCGGCATAACACAAAGGACTTGCACTACCAACGCGATACCTGAAAAATCCCCAAAAGCGAAATTACACGATGGCAATTCCGCTTTCCGATCCACATCTGCTCATTTCGATTCGACGATAATTGTAACTGGACCATCGTTTACTAGCTCAACATCCATCATAGCTCCGAAAATACCTGTTTCAACATGTAAACCACATTCGCGTAAACACTCATTGAAATAGTCCCATAATGGTTTTGCAGCTTCGGGTCTTGCCGCTTCAATGAAACTCGGGCGGCGGCCTTTCTTCACATCACCATACAATGTAAATTGTGAAACCGATAGAATGGCGCCATCGATTTCGTCAATAGCCCGGTTCATCTTCCCTTCTTCATCTTCCCATAATCGCAAGCCTGCGATTTTCTTTGCGACATATGCCGCGTCGTCTTCAGTATCTTCATGTGTGATGCCCACGAGGAGGACATACCCTTTTTCAATCGAGCCGGTCATTTCTCCGTTCACCTTTACGGACGCTTGACCTGAACGTTGTAAAACGACTCTCATCGTAAAACACCTCTCTTGTTGATCAATTACTAAACGTTAATGTATAACGCGCTGCACAGAATAAATATCCCTAATTTGCTTAATGCGCTCAACAATACGATGCAAATGGGCGATATCTGTAATCTTTATCGTCATATTGATTTTAGCCAATTTGTCACGATCCGCTTTGCCACTTACCGCCACCATTGGCGTTTTCGTATCAGCTACCACCATCATCACTTCATTCAGCAAGCCTTGTCGATCAAACGCAGAAATTTCGATATCTACTTGGAAATCTTTGCTCGTATTATTCGGCTCTACAGCCCATTCAACATCAATGAGACGGTCGCTATCTTCTGCGTCAATATTCGGACAATCCGCTCGATGGACAGAAACACCACGGCCTTTTGTGATAAACCCGACAATATCATCACCCGGAATTGGGTTACAGCATTTCGAAAGTCGAATTAGCAAGTTTTCCAGTCCCCGAACGATAACCCCTGATTCGGTTGCGCGAACTGGATGTGTCGCTTTCATGTCCGAGACAATTTTATCGATTGTATCTTGCTGTTCACGCTCTTTGCGAATTTTCTCCGCTAATCGATTGACGACTTGCTGAGCAGTAATGCCGTTCGAACCGACTGCCGCATACATGTCCTCTTCAGATGTAAAGCTGAATTTATCAATGACCCGTTGTATATTTTCAGTCGTTAACACTGCTTTACTGTCAAATTCCTGTAGCTTAATCTCTTTTTCGACCATTTCAGAACCTTTGACAATATTCTCTTCACGCAACTGTTTTTTGAAAAACTGACGGATTTTATTTCTTGCTTGAGATGTATTGGCAAGCTTCAACCAATCACGACTCGGTCCAAATGATTGTTTCGATGTGAGGATTTCGACAATGTCGCCAGTTACCAATTCTGTATCTAGCGGAACCATTTTGCCATTTACTTTTGCGCCAATCGTCCGATTCCCAACTTCCGAATGGACGCGGTATGCAAAGTCGATTGGTACGGATCCTTTCGGTATTTCGATGACATCTCCATCCGGTGTAAAGACATACACCATATCCGAGAATAAATCGAACTTTAAGGATTCCATAAATTCTTCTGCATTTGATGATTCGTTTTGGAATTCGAGTATTTCTCTGAACCATTTCAGTTTAGAATCAATATTATCCGGTTTTTCGGATAAAGTTTTTCCTTCTTTGTATGCCCAATGAGCAGCGACCCCGTATTCAGCAATCCGGTGCATCTCTTCCGTACGAATTTGGATTTCTAACGGATCGCCCGCAGGTCCAACGACAGTCGTATGAATGGACTGATACAAATTCTGTTTAGGCATGGCGATATAATCTTTAAATCGTCCAGGCATCGGTTTCCATAACGTATGGATGATGCCAAGTACTGCATAACAGTCTTTTATACTTTTAACGATAATACGGATGGCGAGCAAGTCATAGATTTCGTTAAATTCCTTCTTCTGTAAAATCATTTTGCGATAGATGGAATACAGATGTTTCGGTCGGCCATTAATTTCCGCTTCGATCTCCATGTCCTTTATTTCATCACGAATGACGTCCATCACATTTAACAAATACTTTTCACGTTCGTCCCGCTTTTTCTTCATCATATTAACGATTCGATAGTACTGCTGAGGATTCAAATACCGAAGTGCAGTGTCTTCAAGCTCCCACTTAATCGTGGAAATTCCTAAACGATGTGCCAACGGAGCGAAAATATCCAAAGTTTCAGCAGCTACCCGCCGTTGCTTTTCTTCTTTGACATGTTTCAATGTCCGCATATTATGCAGGCGGTCAGCAAGCTTAATGAGGATGACTCTGATATCTCTCGCCATCGCTATAAACATCTTTCGGTGATTCTCTGCCTGTTTTTCTTCGTTCGATTTGAATTTTAGCTTTTCAAGTTTTGTCACGCCATCTACAAGCATGGCAACTTCTTCACCAAAATCGTTAATAATATCTTCTCTTGAGACATTTGTATCTTCCACAACGTCATGTAGGAATCCGGCAGCTACAGTTGACGGGTCCATTTGTAGTTCAGCCAAAATGCCCGCTACTTGTATCGGGTGAAGAATATAAGGCTCCCCTGAACTTCTAAATTGTCCTTCATGGGCAATTTTCGCCGATTCATATGCCTTCTTGACGAACGCGACATGCTGTTCATTCATATAGGAGGCAATTAATTCAAATATTTCTTCTGCCGTCATGTCACGGTTCTTCGCCATTTTATGACTCCTTTCGACTATTTCCGCAAAAAAATTAAAGATAATTCTATTGTATGTATAAATGCCATCGAATGTAAAGTACTTATCGGAAAAAAAGCGTCCTAATCAGCTAGACGACCCATTTCCGTCACAATGAAAAACGAAAAACGCGTGAAACCAATTGTCTATCTTCTTGGTTTCACGCGTTTATTTACTGTATGCGCAGATGTACAGCAGATCCACTTAATACGTCATGAGTGCTCGGACATTGTAGCCTTTTAGTTTGTCTCGACCATTTAAATAGGTCAATTCAATCAAGAAAGCACATCCAGCAACGACGCCACCTAGCTTTTCCACAAGTTCTACCGTTGCACCGACTGTACCACCAGTTGCAAGCAAGTCGTCGACGATTAGCACGCGTTGTCCAGGTTTGATTGCGTCTTTATGAATCGTTAAAGAGTCTTTGCCATATTCCAAGTCATACTCGACTGCAATCGTTTCCCTTGGCAATTTACCAGGCTTACGAACTGGTGCAAAGCCGATTTCCAACGCATAGGCGACTGGACAGCCGATAATGAATCCCCTTGCTTCTGGACCAACAATGATGTCTACGCCAATTTCTTTTGCATATTCAACAATTTGATCTGTCGCATATTTATACGCTTCACCATTATCCATAATGGTTGTTATATCTTTAAAACTAATTCCTTCTTTCGGATAATCCGGTACTATTGTTACAAAGCTCTTTAAATCCATAATTGTTCCTCCCTATTGGCTGTCTCTTGGAAAATTTCATCAAACCATTTTTTCAATTCCATATAAGATGCATATACAAGCATTTTTTCGAGTTCAATTTGCTGCTCCCGTTGCCGATAGGAAGGAGCTGCAGAAAGACTTTTTTTCTCAGCATTGTCTATGACATTTGCAACACCATTCTCTATCTTAACAAATCCTAGCTCAGAAAACACCTTTGTCATGAAATATAGTATGTCAATTTTCCACCCTCTATGTTTGGATAATTGCTGGCCTTGATTACGCACATCGAAACTCCCACGCTTTTTCAAGAAACTATAATACCAACCGAATTGTTCGCGGTTAGGCATTCCTTCAAAATACTTGGATTCAGGCACATGAAAATGAGCATAAATACGTTTAGGGTTTGTAGCTAATAAAACCGTCTTCAATTGTTCCAAGTCTGTTGGAACATCCAATACTATTACATGATCGATTTCTTTATATGCTTCTCTACCATGTAGATGGATTGGACGATCTGGCATACGCTTTTGGTATTGCTCGATAGTCGATTCCTGAAATGCGATGTAGAGAGCACTTTTTGCCGGAATGATGGAAGCCCAACGAGTCGGTTCGTGAATACCACGCAAATCAAATAATTGTCGGTCATTCGATTGAAGATCTTGTAGTAACAATTGGGGTTTCTTCCGACCATTCCATTCGTTCACTTGCAAATCTCCCGTTACGGATAATTTAGCACCCGGACTAATCTCATCAGCAATTGCCCCATTGCCAAATCCGATCACATCTAGCGTATTTGCTCCATCCGTCAACTCGAGCTTCAAATGATTCTTTGCAGCTCCAATTTTTCGGATGGATGAAGCAGAAAGGTTTTCAATGAGAAATACCGGCTTTTCAAAAGACATGCCAAAAGGACGCAAGTGTTCTAATTCTTCAAGGACTTCAACGTCTATCTCTTCAATCGTTAACGGTACATCGATCTGTAGAGTTGGCGTGAGTAATGCATCCGTTAACTGCATTTTTCCTTGCTCATTTAGATTCTCTCTCAATTGATCTACATCATCAAGTGACAACGACATACCAGCAGCCATTTCATGCCCGCCGAAGTGCGGAAGAATGGATGCGTTTTTAGACAACTCTTTGAATAAATCAAAACCGGCGATACTGCGTCCAGAACCTTTTGCGGTTCCCGTTTCAATATCTACCGATAGTACAATGGAAGGTCGATAATACTTTTCAGTCAACCTGGAAGAGACGATGCCTACTACTCCTGGATTCCATCCTTCCCCTGCTAGAACAATGACATATGGCAGCATGTCGCCATACATTTCTATCATTGCTTGTTCAGCCTCTTCTGCAATTTGACTGACGATTGCTTGACGTTCTTTATTCAACGTATCAAGCTTTTCTGCTAACGTCATCGCTTCCATTGCATCTGTAGCTTTTAAGAGATGGACTGCATCGTTTGCACTCCCAAGACGTCCAGGTGCATTTAGCCGTGGGCCTATCATGAAACCGAGCGACTCTTCTGAAAGACTTTGTTGCTCGGTTCCACTCACTTTCACAAGCGCTTGAATCGCCGGGCGCTTCGACGCTCGCATTCTTCTTAACCCTTCTTTAACAATGAATCTGTTTTCATCTTTCAAAGGCACCAAATCTGCTACGGTGCCAATCGCAGCCATCTCATAAAGATCTTCAGGAATTTCACCTAGTAAAGCACAGGCCAGTTTAAAAGCGACACCAACCCCTGCCAATTCTCCAAATGGGTACTCTCCCTCTGGATGACGTGGATGAATGATTGCCAATGCATCAGGCATTGTCAGTCCGATTTCATGGTGATCGGTAACGATGACGTCCATCCCTACCGAATTCGCGTATGCGATTGGATCCAAACCAGCTATCCCATTGTCCACTGTAACGATTAGCGACGTGCCAGATGCATGAAGTTGCTTGAATAACTCCGTGTTCGGTCCGTAACCATGCTCAAACCGATTCGGGATTGCAAAGTCTACAAGAGCACCAAGCCGTTCCAATGCAGTCGTCAAGACTGTCACACTCGTTACGCCATCGGCATCATAATCACCATACACCGTTATTTTCTCTTGACCTTCTATCGCTTGTCGAATCCGCTCAACAGCTTTGTCCATTTCATGCAGTAAAAACGGATCGTGCAAGTTGGTTTCATTCATATGTAAAAAGGACTTAGCTTGCTCGACATCAGTAAGTCCTCTGGATACTAGGATTTTCGCATGGACTGAAGGTAAGCTAAGGCCGTTCATTAGTGCCGTAACAGTTTGTTCATCTGGACGATTAATTGTCCACGTTTTAGCCGATTCTATCAATTTGACTCACTTCCTTATCTTTCATTATATCGAATAACCAGAGGGACTTAAAGGTAAACCGATAGGAACGGTCTAATGAAAAATATGCTATCCAATAGAACGAGGCTGGGACATAACATAAAAAAAACTGCATTAAGTAGGCTAATTCGCCGTCATGCAGTTTTTTTATATTTTTCCAATGTTTCTTTTCAAATTCTTGAGTGAGTCGGAGCGGAAAAAGGCCGACTCCTGCGGGATTGTAGCGCGAATGTTGAGACCCCGCAGGAAGCGCAGCGGACGAGGAGGCTCAAGCGCGCCCCGCGGAAAGCGTGCCTTTTGGAGCGCAGAGGAACGGTCTATTTAGAGTTTTGTCCCAGCCTCGCTAGCGTCTAATCGTTTGTTTGAATACGATTACTCGGTTCATCTGTTTGCTGATAAGCAGCCAACTCGTTTTGTTGAGTAGCAATTGTAATTTCTTTTGCGGTCATTTCTTTCTTCAGTTCATTAATTTGTCGATTCATCCGTATCGTTTTAATCATCGCCATGAATCCGCTAATTGCTGCACCGAGTAACGCTGTGAATAGGATGATAAGGATTAGTGGTAATTGTGCAGTGCCAAATAGATAGTTTACACGTACTGGTTCCACATTCAATACAGCAAAAAATGCGATGAGAATTGCAAAAAGAATACTTAAAATAATGGCCCATTGTTGCTTCATTTCTAAACCCTCCCTTTACCTAAAAAAACAAGGTATACACAAAGTATACCCTGTTCGGTAAAAAGTTGAAACACATGTATTTACACAACCGGCTCGTCAGAACCCCATTGCTTTTTCTCTTTCTCGACTTTCAAACCACCCGTTTTCAGCAATTCTTTCTTCTTCAAGTCATACCAAATTTGTGCCGATATGAAGATGGAAGAATACGTACCCGCGATTAAACCGATTAGTAACGCGATGGAGAAAGGACGAATTGCTTCTGCACCGAGGGCAATTAAAGCAACGACGACGAAAACCACTGTCAATACAGTATTGACCGAACGGCCAAGCGTTTGTCGAAGTGATTTATTCACAATGTCAGCCAGTTCATTTGCATTGTCAATCTTACCGACCTTTTTCATATTCTCACGTATTCTATCGAACGTTACAATTGTGTCGTTGATGGAATAACCGACAATCGTAAGGACGGCCGCAATGAACGTAATATCGACCTCAAGACGAGTAATACTAAATACGGCTACCATGAAGAATGCATCATGAACCAATCCAATAATGGACGATACGCCCATACGCCATTCAAAACGGAAAGCTACGTAAATAATGATGCCCAATGCCGCAATCATTAATGCATACAATGCATTTTTCACCAATTCTTTACCAACTGTGTCAGAAACGGTTGAAACGTTTGGCTCATGACCAAATTGGGCTTTAATATCACGCTTAATAGTATTGACTGTGTCTTTACTAAAATCGTCTTTGTAACGGACGACCCCGATATTATCGGTATCACCTGAAATGACAATATCAGAAGATGGATGACCGATTTTATCAAGTTCTTTCGAAATCTGTTCAGTCGTCAATGACTTATCGGATAAGATTTCAACTCGCGTACCACTTGAGAAATCGATTCCTAAGTTTAATTTGAAAATGCCAAGCGCAATTATGCCTGAAACAATCAACGCGACGGAAAGCACATAAAATCTTTTACGAGAATGAACAAAGTCGAAACGGTCAAACTTAGTGGACAAGTCAAACGTATCTAACTCTTCTGCCGGAGAATGGATCCGTTTTTTCGAAATGCCCAGCAGACCTGTCTTGCCGTCAAGCATCCCACTGTGTACAAGCAATCCAAGTAATAGACGTGAACCCCATACAGCCGTTAAGAAGCTGACAAGAATACTAATGATCAACATTGTCGCAAACCCTTTAACAGAGCTTGTCCCGAAGATAAATAAGACAACCGCCGCAAGCAATGTCGTAATGTTCGCGTCCAAAATCGCTGTAAATGCTGACTTCGCCCCTGTTAAGAACGATGTACGTACGGATCTTCCGACACGTAACTCTTCTTTAATCCGTTCATATGTCAAAATGTTCGCGTCAACCGCCATACCGACTCCGAGCATAAGCGCTGCGATACCCGGTAATGTCAAGACACCATTAATTTTCGTGAAGACGAGTAAAATTAAATAAATGTAGACCGATAATGTAACGACCGCTACAAAACCAGGCACTCGGTAATAGATCAGCATAAATAAGAAGATGAGTGATATCCCTACGATACCTGCTGTTATCGTCTTATCCAACGCTTGTGTACCGAATTGTGCACCGACAGACGTTGAGTAGATTTCTTCAAGGTGAACAGGAAGTGCACCGGCATTCAAAATACCTGCCAAGTTCTTTGTTTCTTCCACCGTGAAACTACCTGAGATCTCAACATTTGATGAATAAATCGCCTTGTCTACTCCAGGAGCTGAAATGAATTTCGGTTTCGCTTTCATTCTTTCCTCTCTGTAGGAGTCCACACCTTCTTCAAAATCCATCCAGATGACCATAACATTTTCAGGGTTTTTGGACACTTGAGCCGTTACTTCCCCGAATTTCTCTGGATCTTTCATTTGTAAAGTGACAATTGGATTTCCTGTGTCGCCAAAGTTCGCTTTCGCTTTTCCTTCCTTCAGGTCATTACCATCTAAAAGTAGGTTATCATCCGCATCACGGAACGTCAGGTTTGCTTGTGTTGATAAAAGCTCACGAGCTGCTTCCTGATCTTCAACGCCTGCTAACTGAACCCGAATACGGTTGTCCGATTCCACTTGGATACTTGGTTCACTGACACCAAGGACGTTCACCCGGTTCTGCAATGCCCCAGCAGTATCTTTGACGATATCTTCCGTAATCTTTTGTCCATCCCGAAGTGGTTCGACTTCATAAAGCACTTCAAATCCGCCTTGTAGGTCAAGGCCTAGTCTAACATCTTTAAGTATCGGATTAGCTGTAGTTCCTACTAGAGAGCCTAGCATGACGAGCAATAATAAAAAGGCTACAATCCGGCTTCTTTTTTTCATCGATTCCGTTCCCCCTCTGTACGTGGAGCGATGGTGCAATACCTATGTACAGTTTATAAAATACAACACTCCAATTATGAGACAGAGTCTAGCATCTGTCAAATAGTTGGTCATCCAAAAAACGTCAAATCACTCTGCTTTCTTTGGTGAAAGAAGCAATTGGAGTTCATCGCTGTTTAAATCCGAAAACCAGTTTGAGTCTCGTTGTTGCTCAATTTGTGTATACGTCATAAATTCCGCAGCCGTTAACCGTAAGATGCCACTGACCACTTCATGAATGGGCATATCTTCCACTTTTTTCTTCCGCCACTTTTTCTGAATGCAGTATTTCCAAATCTCTTCATCGGTTACAGTTGGATAACCATATAGCCGAAGTTCATTCCGCTTACTTTGAACTGCAGGTAGCGCTTGCTTGAATAGTTGCTCGAATTGAATCGTCATCTCCACCATTCCTTTCCCGTTCAGTCGTAAATAGACAAACCTATGCATAGGTTTAGTGTATACGATATGACCGGAATTGAGAAGGAGTTGTTTACGAATGTCCACTTTCATACGTGGCACAGCTATCTTGATGATCGCAGTATTCATGACAAAGCTATTAGGATTCGTCTATCGCATCCAATTCATGCGTGTTGCAGGTGAAGAAGCCGTCGGTATTTATATGACTGCATACCCTGCTTTCATCTTTTTCTTATCACTCGTCCAATTAGGCGTACCCATTGCTGTCGCAAAAGTGATTGCAGAGTTGAAAGCGAAAGGTGAAACTGCGAGACTACCGGCAGTTATGAAAACTGCAACCGTCATTACAATCTTTACTGGCGCTGTTTTCATTCCACTATCCATCCTCTTCGTACCTTATCTTTCTGAAACGTTACTTGGAAACGCGGCTTCATCCACGACAATCTATGTTGGAATTGCGATCATTCCAATTGCAGCAATTGGTGGATTAATTCGTGGCTATTTCCAAGGGATTGTCAGAATCGAAGAGACGGCTTGGTCTCAGATCATTGAGCAATTATTCCGGATCATTTTAATCACGTTACTGTTGCCAATGGTACTCGTACCGGAAAATACGGGATTAAATGCAGCTTATGCTATGGGCATTACATTACTTGCAGAAATGCTATCTGCAGCTTATTTGTATTTTAAATACGCACAACATAAACGTAGTGAACGTAAACCAAGTGACAAAAAAGAGAAGTTTCCGATGAACCCGATTCTTTCCATCGCGCTCCCTTCATCCGGCAGTCGGTTGTTCGGAACATTTACATGGTTTTTAGAACCGATCATCTTTTTACGTGCACTCTCTCTTGCCGGTGTAGGTGCTGTAGCTGCGACTTCTCTTTACGGCATTATCTCAGGTGTGTTAATCCCTTTGCTTTTATTCCCATCATTCATTCCATATGCATTATCCGTTGTCCTCGTGCCAGCTGTCAGTGGGGCAGCAGCTACGAGCAATCGCAAAAAACTCCAAGAACGGATTCAATTGGCATTAAGGCTTTCTGCTTTGACAGGCGCATTTGCTGCAGCTGTATTTTACATTCATGGACAGGATTTAGCAGAAAAGCTTTTTCATATTTCTGAAGGCGGTTCCTATATGTCCTTGCTCGCACCAGTTTTCTTTTTTTACTACATTCAAAGTCCACTCTATTCCATCTTACAAGCGACTGGTGATGCGAAAGCCGGTATGATGAACTCCGTCTACGGAGGCATCGCAAAATTAGGTGTCATGTTTGTATTAGCTTCCCAAGCAGGACTGCAAGAAACAGGAGCCGTTTTAGCAATCGGCTTTGGTGTGCTCGTCACTTCTTTCCTTCATATTGCAACATTGCGTAAAAATAAGGCTGCTGGCGCTGGATTTACAATGTTTGCTCTACCTTATGTGTCCTTTATCATGACAGCCGTCATGCGACCAATTTTCATACCGATTGGCCAATTTGGATTACTAGTGGAATGCTTAATTACTACGGCTTTCTTACTTGTACTTCTTTTATTGTTCGGTCAAGTGAAGAAAAACGATGTACGCATGTTAAAAAGACTCACAAAGGTTTACTGATACTTATTTTTTAATTGATAATGGAGCTTCCCTTCTTCGTAGGAACAATAAAACACTTGTTCAACATGATTGACGCCTACATCTTCCAAGCCTTTGAGCAACCATTCTTCCGTCTTACCAATCAGTTTTACATGTCGACTTTGAATGATACCGTCAGAAATGAGTGCTAAAACAGGTTGTGTGTCTTCATATTTGAAGATTGACAAATTACCGGACGGCTCTAAATAGGCATAGGAAACTTCACGGACAGAACCAATTTGTTGTTCACGAAGTTGTTGAAATAAGTCGTCTAAATTATACCGTTGCTTGCGCATCTCTTCTTCTTGTATGATGCCGTCCTCAATAATGACGGTCGGATCGCCGTCCACTAAATCTCTGAATTTTTTACTTTTCAAAGAGATCAGTGAAGTCAATAACTGAATCGCTAACAAGAGTAGCAATGGTACGATTGAATGACTTAGTTTTTTATCTGGCGAATCTAAAGAAAACGCAACAACTTCCGCCATGATGACAAAGATGACGACATCGATGACACTTAACTCACCTACTTCACGTTTTCCCATAACGCGTAAGATGGCGACAATTAAGGCATACATTAATACCGTTCTTAAGCTAATAATGAGCAAGTCACTCATTCAAATCCCTCCCTAGTTGGAAGGATGCCTTTACTTGAATAGGAATATACACAAAAGAGGCGGTCTGCAGGGAGTACCTGTAGACCACCTCTTCTCGTTTTCAGAAAAGCTCTTTAAATTGTTTTAAAGAGCACTAGATTCTACAACACGACCGACAGCTTGTCTATCGAATTGCAAAGTTGTGCCATCAGCAACTTTCAAGAACACGGAACTATCATCGACAGCGTCGACTGTTCCATGGATACCGCCAATTGTAATGACTCTATCGCCACGTTTAAGGCTATCTTGCATTTGCTTTGTCTGCTTTTGTCTCTTTTGCGCTGGTCGAATCAATAAAAACCACATGATTGCGAACATAGCAATAATTGGTAGTAAAGTACCTAACATATCATTCATTTCGTTTCCCCCCTCTTCTCTTGGTTATTATACAAGATTCAAAAGTTTTTTGCATTTGGTTTATTAAATCCGTATTGTTCAAAAAACTCTTCCCGGAAGTCACCGAGACGATCGTTGCGGATCGCGTCCCTTACTTGCTCCATTAAATTCAATAAGAAATGGAGGTTATGATAGGACGTTAAACGGATGCCAAAGGTTTCATTTGCCTTAATTAAATGACGGATATATGCTCGGCTATAGTTTTTGCATGCATAACAATCGCAATTCGGATCTAACGGTCCAAAGTCACGTTCGTATTTTGCATTTTTCACGACAACTCGGCCTTCACTCGTCATCAGCGTACCGTTTCTTGCAATTCGAGTCGGTAATACACAGTCAAACATGTCCACCCCGCGGATTGCTCCATCAATTAATGAATCTGGTGAACCAACCCCCATTAAATAGCGTGGCTTGTCCTGTGGCAATAAAGGCGTTGTGAACTCCAGTACGCGATTCATAATATCTTTTGGTTCGCCGACCGATAATCCACCAATTGCGTACCCCGGGAAGTCTAAAGAAACGAGATCTTTCGCACTTTGTTTTCTCAGCTCTTCAAATTCTCCTCCTTGCACGATGCCAAACAGTCCTTGATCGTTTGGTCGGGCATGTGCAGTCAAACATCTTTCAGCCCATCTGGACGTCCGTTCAACACTTGCTTTCATGTAGTCGAAGGTAGCCGGAAAAGGAGGACATTCGTCAAACGCCATCATAATATCGGAGCCGAGAGCATTTTGAATTTCCATCGCTTTTTCAGGGCTTAAAAACAATTTACTGCCGTTAAGATGATGGCGGAAATGCACACCTTCTTCTTCTATCTTACGAAAATCACTCAAAGAAAATACTTGGAATCCTCCAGAATCCGTTAAAATCGGTCGATCCCAGTTCATGAATTTGTGCAGACCACCTGCTTCCTTCACAATTTCGTGGCCAGGACGGAGCCATAAATGATAGGTGTTACTTAAGATGATGCCTGCGCCCATCTGTTTCAGTTCTTCAGGAGACATCGTCTTCACGGTCGCTTGTGTGCCAACAGGCATGAATGCCGGTGTCTCAAAGGAACCGTGTGGCGTATGGACAATCCCAAGGCGCGCACCTGTCTGTTTACACGTTTTTATATGTTCGTACGTAATTGCTGGCATGAATAATTTCCTTTCTCAAAGGGCATCTTGCTTTTTCCCTCTTACTTTGTATGTGGTTTAATGAACATGGCATCACCGAAACTGAAGAAACGGTATTTTTCTTGAACCGCTTCACGATAAGCTGCTAATACATGTTCACGTGTAGCTAATGCGGATATGAGCATGATCAATGTTGATTTCGGCAAGTGAAAATTTGTCAACATCCCGTCAAGAATGCTGAATGTATAGCCCGGATAGATAAAGATGGAAGTCCAACCGCTTGATTCCACAATTTTCCCATCGTGTAATGTTGCAATTGTTTCGAGCGTTCGGGCAGAAGTCGTACCAATGGCAATCACTTTACCACCATTTGCTTTCGCCTTGTTAATGGCTTCAGCTGTATGCGCACTTACGTTGTAGTATTCCGCATGCATTGTATGTTCTTCAATCGTATCTGCACTAACCGGTCTGAATGTGCCCAAGCCGACATGTAAGGTGATGAATTCAACACCGACGCCCTTCTCTTTGATTGCCTGTAAAATCTCTTCAGTGAAATGTAGACCTGCAGTCGGTGCGGCAGCAGAACCCCGTTCTTTTGCAAATACGGTTTGATAGCGAGATTGGTCGTCCAATGTTTCTGTGATGTAAGGAGGCAATGGCATTTGCCCTAAAGCATCCAAAATTTCATAGAATATCCCATCATAGCGGAATTTGAATACCCGCCCACCTTGGTCCATCGTCGCTGTACACTGTGCCGTCAACCGGCCGTCACCAAATGTGATAACTGTTCCAACTTTAACTCGTTTTGCAGGTTTTACGAGCGTTTCCCACTCATCGGACCCTTTCTCTTTCAGAAGAAGTACTTCAATGGAAGCCCCTGTCTCCTCTTTTACACCGATTAATCTCGCTGGGAGGACACGTGTATCATTTAGTACGATAACGTCTCCCGCGTTTAATTCATCAATGATGTCACGGAATTGCCGATGCTTCACTGCACCAGTAACTCGATCCAGCACCATTAACCGGCTCGCTGTTCGATCAATGAGTGGTGTTTGGGCAATCAGCTCTTCTGGTAATTCAAAATCAAAATCATTTACATCCATTATTCCGAAATACTCCCTCTATCATAGTTTCGTTTTTTCTTACGTTCGACCTTCAGGTACAGCATATCCGAAATGGTCATATGCAAGACGTGTCGCAATTCTTCCGCGCGGCGTCCGTTGAATGAAACCGATTTGCAATAAATACGGTTCATACACATCTTCAATTGTTACGGACTCTTCACCGATGCTTGCCGCAATCGTATCAATGCCTACCGGCCCGCCTGTAAACCGTTCAATCATACTTCGGATTAGCTTATGGTCAATATGGTCAAGACCATGCGAATCGACTTGTAACATTTCTAACGCTTCTTTTGAGATGCCCATTGTGATACTTCCATCGCCTCTCACTTGGGCATAATCCCGAACCCTTCGAAGCAAACGATTCGCTATACGGGGCGTTCCTCTAGACCGTCTTGCAATTTCAACCGCTGCCGCCTCATCAATTTCCACTTCAAAAAGTGTCGCACTGCGTATGACGATTTCTTTTAGAGGCTCCACACCATAATATTCGAGGCGTAAGGGCACACCAAAACGGTCACGCAACGGTGCAGATAGCGAACCCGCCCTTGTCGTTGCACCGATCAATGTGAATGGAGGCAAGTCCAGACGAATGGATTTGGCAGATGGACCTTTTCCAACAACGATATCTAAACAAAAATCCTCCATCGCCGGATAGAGTACTTCCTCGATCGAACGATTCAAACGGTGGATTTCATCGATGAACAACACATCTCCTGGCTCCAATGACGAAACCACGGCCGCTAAATCTCCCGGACGTTCGATGGCAGGCCCACTTGTCATCTTGACGTTGACACCCATTTCATTTGCAATGACCGCAGCTAAAGTCGTTTTTCCTAGTCCTGGCGGGCCATATAACAAGACATGATCCAAACTTTCACTTCGTCCTTTCGCAGCTTCAATGAAAATACTGAGGTTGTCCTTCACTGTCTCTTGACCGATGTATTGCTGCAACCTTTGTGGACGCAATGATTGTTCGAAGTTGTCATCATAATTGGATTGTTCGCTAGATATGACACGCTCCATCTTTTTACCCTCCTCCTTTCCTAGAAATGACGATTATTTTTGCTTTAATAACAAACCTAAGGCAAGTTTCATATAAGCTTCCGTATTCAGCTCTTCTTCTTTTTGCAATGTCGGTTTTACTTTCGATAGTTCGCGTTGGGAATAGCCAAGTGCCTGCAATGCCAACATCGCTTCTTCCAACGAATCATTTTCCGCCATTGATAGGAGTGTTACGTCTGTATCCGGCATTTCAATTTCCGTGAACAAATCGCCCAACTTGCCTTTTAAGTCTAAAATCATCTGTCGGGCAGTCTTTTTTCCGACACCTGGAAACTTCACAAGAAATGTCTCATCTTCGCGCTCAATTGCCCCGATAACTTGCGCTGGCACACCACTTGCTAAAATCGCCAATGCGCCTTTTGGTCCGATTCCTGAAACCGTAATGAGCTTCTTGAACAATTCGCGTTGTTCCAACGTTTTAAATCCGAGTAGCCATTGCATATCTTCTCGTACATGTAAGTAGGTAAACACTTGTTGCACTTCTTCGGATTGGTGAAAAGCGTATGGATTTGGCGTCATGATCTGCCAGCCGACGCCACTTTGTTCCAGTGTTATGTATTCCGGTGTTACCCGTGTGACATATCCTTTAATATAATCGTACAAATTATTCTCCCCCTACTGTATAGAAAACATTATAACATACGAACGCGTTTTCTACCTAGAGTTGAGAGCATTTGTCTATGTTTCGAAAGTGAAATTGAATTTCCGAAAACGACTGACAAAATCGTTGATCCATATAAAAAACGCATGAAACCATAGTGTTGAAAACCTGGCTTCACACGTAGCTATAAAAGGTCCGCAAATTACTACACATTCATTTAATAACGCGCATATCTGTTCACTTTTCGTTAGACAATTGTCTTCCAACATAAATGGTACTAACAATTGTTTCATTTCATCATACGCATAATATCATACCATAACTTCGGCCACGCTGAGACCGCATTTTCAGTAAAAGGAATCAGCTTTCTCGCCAGTCGCTCTTGGCTATCTGGCGGCAAGGAGAAAAGATGCAACCACTCCCTAAACACTTCGTTCGGATAAAGCAACATCGCTTTGGATGCATTGTCCATATCATTCAACGCGACTTGCTCACCGAACAAAAACTCCACATTATATCCGATGTTCGGCATGACACGATGTGTCCATAGCGCTAATTCAGTCCCTGGTGGCCCTGTGCATGCCAAGTCAAAATCAATAAAACGGATCAGGCCATTTTCATCCCGTAATATATTGTGATGAACGACATCACCATGTAGGAGTGTGTGTCCTGCCTGATTCTTAACTTTCTTTTTAAGTACCGACATGGCATTGTTTCCAAAAGCAATCATTTCATTAATTGCATGTTGATCGAGAAACTTCTCACAAGCAGGGCGATATTCTACAAAGCGATCCAATCGATCTTGCCATTTATCAAGCAATTGATACCTATGCAAAAATGGCGATGCATCCCAATCAATTTGTTCGATTGTCTTATGCAATGCATGCAAGGCTAGCAACGAATCCGTCCGGTCAATTCTTTTCCTGAAATTGACCGGCTTTGTTCCTTCGATCCATGGTTGCATGATGAATAACGGATCTTCTGTCGTCATGAGTGGCACGATGTGTGGAAATCGGATTGCGTGCAATTGCCGATGGATGTATTCCACTTTGACGGCAGTGGACCGGGATTTGTATTTCTTTAAAGAATAGGCTGTTTCTCCTTCGACCAACTTCCAAACGTTCTCTTTTACCTTTCGGATGTTTTTTTCCAGCGTCATACGCCGGTCAGCACGATCCGCAGCCGTTGTTATCCATTTGGCCGTATGGATTTGTCATTGGCATTTGTTGTTGCATTGGTTGCATATACATGCCTTGCATAGGCATCATTGGATAATAACCATGATGAGGATGGCATCCGTAAGGAACCATCGGTGGACATGGATAACATTGCGAATAAGCACCTTGAGGATACATCATGTTATACGGTTGTTGATAATCTGGTGAAATCATTTGCGGGACATAGCCTGGACCTGGTGGACTGTAAACCATCTGATTGGAAGATTCCATCTGATCCATCATGGTGGACTCCATCATCTCCCAGCCGCTCGTCGGATAGGCTGGCGGTGTTCCCATACCCATCCCTGGGGAAATTGGTGATTCATCCATATCAGATTCGTCCATGCTTTCACTCCTATCAATTGCTGGAGGTTGCATCCACATTTGTGCAGGAGTAGTTGGTTGCGATGGTTTTGCTTGTTCGGCCGGCATGGACATTTCCAGCTTTTGCATAGGTTGTGTAAACTGATGATGTTGCATTGGATAGCAATCGGCATCGTAAATCGGCATCCAGCCACAAGGTACCGGAATAATTGGCTGGTAATAGTGCGGCATCACCATTTGCGGCATCTGAGGTGCAGGTTGTTGTGGTGCGGGTTTTTGTTCCCCAGACGGCATTTGTACAGGTGGTGGCGTCGGTTTTGTTGCAGGCGGTATCGGTGTAGGTTTTGGCGTTGGTGTTGGTTTTACTGATTCAGGCTTTGTCTGCGGCAATGGGATTGGTTCTTTTGGCTTTACAGGCTTTGTCTCCGTCACCGGTTTGCTCATCGGTTTTGTAGGCTTAACCTGATCCGTTTTTTTATCAGGCACCTTCATTCCGGGCATTTGGTCTTTCTTCTTCATCGGCAAAAATATTTTCATCCCCGGTACAATATAATCAGGGTTTGCCAGATGAGCGTTCACTCTTTTTAAATCTTCAAAAGAGATACCGTATTGTCGTGCAATCTTCCACAATGTATCTCCCTTTACTACAATATGGACATCCATTTAAAAAATCCCCCTTCCATCAATTCATCGTATGAACGAACGCCCGACTATGTGACGCAAATTCATGAATGGCGCCCTCTCTCTTACTATGTATATTAACGAGGAAGGGGTATTATTCATTAAGAAACTTATTGGACGCTAAAAATGAAAAACCTCCAAGCTAATTTACCATTAGCGTGAAGGTTGCTGTTCAAACGAATAATAGGAACCGAATGAGCGGACGTTGCAATTCAACGCTGCCAGTTCTTCCATGGCACCTTGCATCATCGGATGGTCTTCGTGTTCCAACACATCGATTATGAAAAAGTAGTTTCCTAAGCCAGTTTTCAACGGCCGTGATTCAATTTTACTTAAATTCAATTTCCGCCATGCAAATACAGATAAGATTTGATGAAGCACCCCGGAACGATCATCTTCAGGCAGTTTTACCATGAAGGTCGTTTTAGGTTTTTCCTGATGGCCTTCAACTTCCAAAAACCCTTTCCGTAATGACAACACAACAAAACGTGTGTGGTTAAAATGAAAATCGTGAATGTTTTCTTCCGCAATATGTAAGTTGTATTTTTCTGCCGCTAAACGATTACCGATTGCCGCGATGCGTAAATCTGGATTTTCAGCAACGTATTTAGCAGCCGCTGCCGTCGAAGTCGTTTGCAATAGCGGTGTACGACGGTAATGGTATTGCAAATATTTATGGCATTGTGCAAGTGCATGTGGATGCGACTGGATAGAATCCAATTTGCTTACTGCATCTTTCTGACAGTTGTTCACCATTAAATGCTGTTCAATCGGCGTGGAAATTTCTGCATTTATGTATAATTCACTTCCATGAAATAAATAATCGATCGTCATTGGCACGGAGCCTTCCAATGCATTTTCGAGTGGGACAATTGCATATGCCACTCGTCCCGCTGTCACCGCTTCAATACAATCTGGTATCGTCGGTTGAGGCACCAATCCGTCTGTTCCAAACAAATATGATGCTGCCACATGCGTGAAAGATGCTTCAGGCCCTAAGTACGCTACAGTTGGCTTATAATCAATGTTTCGCATCGTCTATCTTCCTCCAAATCCAGAACACCTTATGTAGTAAATTCATTTGATGAAAGTTATTGTAAATAGAAATTGCTGTACTATTGTTCCACTTGCATGTCCACCCGCTTTTACAAGCAGGTGGGCTGACAAGTGTTTTCCATTCAGCTTTTAAAGGGCACCTGAACTAACTAAATGGACCGAGTCGATAAAACTCGGTGTTTTTAATTTTTGCATGAATTCTTCCAGCTTGATGAGCATTTCGGTAACATCCAATGACAATGTGATATTCGCACGGCCTTGCACAGGAATTGTCTGGTGGATCGTCAAAACATTGCATCTCGTTTCAGCAATTAGTTGAAGCAATGTTGCAAGCGACCCTTTTTGATCTTCCATTTGAATAAAAATTGTCAACACTCGTTCACGTGCAATCGATTCAAACGGAAAGACTGTATCTTTGTATTTATAATAGGCACTACGAGAGAGTCCAACACGTCTCGTTGCTTCCTGAATCGTCTTCTCTTCCCCGCTTGCAAGCAGACGCTTCGCTTCAAGCATTTTTTGCATCGATTCGGTCAGTACATCTTCTCGTACTAAATAAAACTGCCCTTCCCCCAATGGCTTCATGTCATGCCTCCTAGCAGTGTTTCAATCAAACATGAATGCTTATTCTAAGAACTCAAATTCAAAGTCGAGAATCCGTACCGTATCTCCGTCTTTTGCGCCACGTTCGCGAAGTGCATCATCGATTCCCATACCACGCATTTGACGTGCAAACTTCCGAACAGATTGATCGAAATTGAAATCGGTCATCTTGAATAGGCGTTCAAGTGCATAACCGGATAGAACGAACGCTCCATCATCATCACGTGTAATTTTAAAGTTTGCCGTTTCAGATTCATGTTTATAAAGAACAGAGCGATTTTCATCCTCCTCTTCAATTTCGTGCATCGGAAATTCAGGTGTTGTCTCAAGAAGTTCAACAACTTTGAACAATAACCGATCCAATCCTTCGCGTGTAATCGCAGAAATCGGGAAGATCAATGCTTCTTCATCATTCAATTTTTCTTTAAATTGAACAAGGTTCTCTTCAGCATCCGGCATATCCATTTTGTTTGCAACGATGACTTGCGGACGTTCCATCAAGCGAAGATTATATTTTTCCAGTTCTTCATTAATGGTGACATAGTCTTCATACGGGTCTCGTCCTTCCAAACCGGACATATCGACAACATGAATAATGACACGTGTTCGTTCAATATGACGTAAAAACTGGTGACCTAGACCAATCCCTTCGTGCGCCCCTTCAATTAAGCCTGGCAAATCCGCAAGAACAAACGTATTGCCATCTTCCAACTCAACCATTCCAAGATTCGGGACAAGTGTTGTAAAATGATAATCAGCAATTTTCGGTTTTGCTGCTGAAACGACAGAGAGCAACGTGGACTTCCCTACACTTGGGAAACCGACTAATCCGGCATCCGCTAATACTTTCAATTCAAGGATGATCTCTTTCTCTTCCCCTGGTTCTCCTTTTTCCGAAAGCTCAGGTGCAGGGTTTTGAGGTGTCGCAAAACGGGAGTTCCCTCGCCCACCGCGGCCTCCTTTGGCGATAACAGCAGTTTGACCATGTTCCACTAAATCGGCAATGATATGCCCCGTCTCTGCGTCTTTGACAATCGTCCCAGGTGGTACTTTGACAACAAGATCCTTGCCACCTTTTCCATGCATATTCTTCGTTGCTCCATGTTCCCCTCGTGTCGCTTTAAAATGACGTTGGTAACGAAAGTCCATTAACGTACGCAATCCTTCATCGACGATAAAAACGACATCCGCACCTTTACCTCCGTCTCCACCAGCAGGTCCTCCATAGGCGATGTATTTCTCTCTGCGGAATGCGACCATCCCATCGCCGCCATTTCCACCTTTTACATATACTTTTACGTGATCGACAAACATGTATTTTCCTCCTATCGTCCACTTAGCGTGAACGTCCATTGCTGCTCTTGCTTCGACTCGCGTACAAGAAACCCTCTCTGTTCATGTACGAATTGCGGGATATGTGTAAGTGATCCTGTTACTGTCAGCTGAATCGACCATTCTTCAGATGTAGCTTTGACGAGTACATCGATATGATAGTCACTGAGTGGATCGACGCCTTCTTCAATCGTCTTCAATAAAGCTTTCAAATAAGACACAACGGCTTCATCCTCGACAGCCCGTGGCCCCGCTTCAATATGACACGTCAGTGATTTTGAAAAAACCGTATACATCCAATCGAATGTACTTAGCAAAAGTTCCGTTTCAGGCAATTGAAGCTTCTCTAACAAGGAAACGTGCCGCATGCGTTCTGTTGTTTCCAACAACGTCTTTCTTGCTTCAGCTGTTTTTCCAAGATCCAAATAAAGAAGCATGAGCTGTAACTCATTCAAAAAATCGTGCCGTGCAAATTTCAATGCACTTCCTATTGTAAGATTTTCGGACCCCATTTTATCACCGCCAGAGTTTCATACTATACAGTATAGCATTTTGACCTTGTGATTCGTCAAAAAATAAAAAGGACTGCACGGTAAAATGCAGTCCTCAGCCTGTTGACAAACGCTCGCATCCGTTGTTGCTCGTCTCGCTCGTCCGCTCATGAACTTTAGTTCTATTCGCGTCTTCGCTCGCCTTCGCGCGGGCCTGCACGACGCAGGTCATGCAGTCGTTGGGACAGGACGTCCCGAACTTAGACTGCCTACTACCGGACAAGCGTTTTCAATCAGGCTGAAGGATTCCTATGTACTATAAATTTCAGTAAAAAAGAGTGTAGACAAAGTCCAAATCAACTTTGTCTACACTCTGAATACTGCATGGTAAAATGCAGTCCTTTCTAAATACGATACCATTAAGCTTCTTGAGCTACAGGGTATACACTAACTTTTTTCTTGTCGCGGCCAAAGCGTTCGAAACGAACAACGCCGTCAACTTTTGCAAAAAGTGTATCGTCACCACCGCGACCAACGTTTTCACCTGGGTGAATTTTTGTTCCGCGTTGACGATAAAGGATAGAGCCGCCTGAAACGAATTGTCCATCAGCACGTTTTGCGCCAAGACGTTTCGATTCGGAGTCACGACCGTTCTTTGTAGAACCTACTCCTTTTTTCGATGCAAAAAACTGGAGATCCAAACGTAACATAAGTGCCACCTCCTATCGGGAAAAAATAAGTTTTATATGTTGCCCGTAATCTTGTTCAATCGTCTGTAATGAAACAATCATCGCCTTCACGATCAATTGGATTTCTTCATCTTTTTCCGTTTCGGGAAACTCCACTTTCAAATACCCTCCGTCCGAGCCTTGTCGGATATCAGGCGTGATGCCAGTGAGTGCAATAATTGCATTGACAGCTCCAAAAGAAACTGCAGATGCACCTGCACAGACGAGATCTTTTCCATGTTCAGCGTAATCGGCATGGCCTTTCATCTCAAAAGAGGCGATCCGGCCAGATGGTTGTTCATTAATCATGATTTTGATCATGCCGGCTTACGCGTTGATGCCTTCGATGACAACTTTAGTGTATGGCTGACGATGACCTTGCTTTTTGTGGTAGTTCTTTTTCGGCTTGTATTTGAATACCGTGATTTTCTTACCGCGACCATGCTTAACGATTTTAGCCGTTACAGAAGCACCTTCAACGAATGGCGCGCCAACTTTCACGTCATCTCCACCTACGAATAGAACTTTGTCGAATGTTACAGTTTCCTCAGCTTCGCCGACTACTTTCTCAATGTAGACTTCTTGGCCTTTTTCGACTTTGATTTGCTTTCCACCAGTTTCAATAATTGCGTACATACTTGCACCTCCTCTATAGACTCAGACTCGCCTTCAAAGGTGATCCCGAAAGATGCTTGTACCTTATCAGTGCGGTTGTAGCACGGGTGCTACAAACAATAACAGTAAAATATTATCACGTCTACGCTATGGCGTCAACTGTTTTCGTATCAACTTCTCATAAGCTTGTTCATATTTTCGAAATTGAAAAGCGGACACATTTTGGCTCAGTAGAAAAAGAGCTAGTAATAGGAAAAGAATCGTCTCTGGCATTCTAAAAGACATGAAAGCAATGCTGAATAGCAGCGCGAAAATTGAGAAAAGCAAGTACCCCGTTCTCACTTCATATTTTTTGTCTGCCGTTTCAAGAAGCGCACTTATAGCTTGTCCACCGTCAAGTGGTAAAATGGGTAGTAAATTTATGAGTAAAATTGCGAATTGAATATGCACAACTTGCTCATCTCCTGGAAATGAAAACACCATTGCTAGGAGAAGGACCATCATGGTAGCAAGTGGTCCACTGATCGCTACAAAAATCCGTTGCATCTTTCCATGCATAAAGCGATTATGAATTCGTAACTCTCCACCATAAGGCATTATTGTACAAGATTGCACGCTCATTCCACACATTCGTGCTGCAATTAAATGACCTGCTTCATGGAGAAGTAGCGATATGAAAATGAGCGCATAATAGGACAGACCTCCAGTAAAAGCTAAGAAGAGAAAAAATGGGGCAAGTATCGGATGTAAACGAAACTTCATTCGTTCGTATCCGAGAAATAAGTAGCTAATACACCCGCTTCTAAAATAACCCCTTCTCTTTTCACTTTCAAATAGATGGCTTCTTCATCCATCAAAGCGAGCGTGTCCCCTTTTTTCACAGTTGAATACGGCAACTTTTGAATGGATCCTACAAACCCATATGTCACCTCATCACCATCATCATAGAGCACGGTTACAGTCTTACCGGATTGCCGCGTAGAACCTGTAAACACAACAAGTCCGTCACCTTGAGCTGTAATCGGCATCGCGTGTGTATACGAGACAATTACCCCGTCTTTATACGGTTGCATCGATTCGTATGCAGCAAATGGCAGTTCTTCCACCGGCTCCGCGGATACAACAATTGCATCTTCATCGTCATTATCTATCAATGAAGATACCCATTTTTTCATGACGATAAAGTCCTTTCCAGTTGTTATATATTGGGTTATCGGTTTGTTCACGACGCCCATCTCTTCCAACTTAGCAAAGCTGAACACACCAATTGCCAAAAGAATAGCAAGAATCCATTTCGTCTTCCATTTCACCCCGTCACACCACCTTTTTTCTCAGTATATGATGGGACGTTCGGGAATATTATGGGCAAAAGACTTGAAACAATCTTTTTGTCAGAAAATTTATTAGCAAATCTACTTCATAAAGCCTGCCAATTTTTTAGCGCAATAATAAAAACCCCTGACAGGTCATGTCAAGGATTTGTGTTCACTTTACAAATAATGATTTTAATTTCCCGAAAAAGCCTGCTTTCCCTTCATCCAGCGACATTAGCGGCACCGATTCACCTAAAATACGGCGGGCAATATTCCGGTAACCAATTGCAGCAGGATTGGAAGGGTCCATCACGACTGGTTCCCCTTTATTTGATGAAGAAATGACATTTTCATCGTCCAACACGATTCCAAGTAAGTCGATGGATAAATGCGTCGTAATCTCATTGACGTCTAACGCATCTCCACTATTGACGAGGCGGCTTTTAATCCGATTGATGATCAGTTTAGGTGGCTCGATCTCTTCTTGCTCCAATAAACCGATGATCCGATCAGCGTCTCTGACAGCAGAAATTTCAGGTGTCGTGACGACGATTGCACGGTCAGCCCCTGCAACCGCATTTTTGTACCCTTGCTCAATACCGGCTGGACAGTCAATTAAAATGTAATCATAATCTCTCTTCAACTCGGTAATTAATTCCTTCATTTGCTCAGGAGTAACCGCATTTTTATCGGTTGTCTGCGCTGCGGGTAATAAAAACAGCCCTTCTTCAAACCGCTTATCCTTCACAAGTGCTTGGTGAATTTTACACCTACCTGCAATGACATCCACGAGATCATAGATGATCCGATTTTCAAGCCCTAAAATGACATCCAGGTTACGCAGTCCGATATCCGTATCAACGAGACAGACTTTCTTACCTTGCAGAGCCAATGCAGTCCCAAGATTAGCAGAGGTAGTCGTCTTTCCGACTCCTCCCTTTCCAGACGTTATGACAATTGCTTCTCCCACACTAGCTCCCTCCTTTAAATGTTGACAAATTAGGTCGGAGAATCCGAAGCTCCTGCAAACGATCTATGGCGATGAAGCCATTTGGATGAATGTACGCACACTCCATCTCAGGTTGCTCAGACAATACTGTCAGTTCATCCGTCATCGTTTCCATTTTATCTGCTATCATCAAATGCGTTGCTTCTAGCCAAGATGCTGCAATGACAGCCTCCTCATTGCCGTTCGCACCCGCATGAGCGATCCCTTTCAGTCGTCCTAATATATAAATGCTTCCAGCAGCAACGACACGTCCATTCGGATTGACATCACCGATAACGACAAGGTCTCCGTCAGCCTTCACCACTTGCCCAGATCGGACAATTCCAATGAACGTTTCGGATTGGTTCTCCAAAATTTTTCGATTGCTTTCTTCAATTGAAATGACTTCACTTTGAATCTTCGAAACCTGTAAATGCGGTGATTCATGGACGACATTCATGATTTCCTTTAGTTCTTCTTCGTTACAGTAGCGATTTCCAATATGGATTTTCACTTCAGCAAGACCGTCCAGACTATTTTCGCTCACTTTATTGCGGAGTTCTGCAAGCATGTCCGAATAAGCGCATTTGTCGTCTAGTCGGAGGACAAGTCCGTCTTTTGTCCCTTTTATCGTTACATAGTGCTGTTTCGTCATTTGCGTCCCTCACAATTTCTTGTTTATAGACCGGTGTTTAGTAGCTCTCTCTTATTAGGAGTCGTTTGAAGAAGTACCCAAACATCCCAACAAAAATTGTATTAGCAATCATTGTAGGAACGAGTCGACTCACGATGAATTCTTCAAACCCTATTGACGTGAGGGCAATGACACTTGCGAATGAATAAGAAAGTAACTCAAGCAATGCAATCATCACTAAAGACAGCACCATCACCGTCAAAATGTGGCGGTGCACTTGTCGGATAATCAAATACGCAAGATAACATAGTACCGGATATAAAAAAGTATATACTCCAATAATATCAATGTGATACATATCATACAAGAGTCCAAATACGATTCCATAGTAGATTGCTCGTTTACGATTGAAGTAAACGGCGATAAAGATTAAATAGACGATGACTAATCGTGGTACAAGGGTATATTCTACATGACCAATCGAAACCGGCGAAAACAGACTGAAAACAGGTTCCAAAAAAAATAACACGACAGCAATAAGAGGGATTATGAACCTAATCACGATCCATCGTCCCCCTTGCCGTCCGAAGAACTCGCTCCGTCAGTGCCTTCTTTTGGTTCTGTTGTGGATACCCGATCTGCCACCATCACATGATCGAGCATCGAAAAATCGGCAGCCGGACGGATATATGCCAATTTTGTCAACCCAAAGTCATCTGTGGATACTTCAGTCACTTCTCCAATGTATAAACCTTTAGGGAAAATCCCACCAAGTCCTGACGATTCAACTTTTTGACCTTCCTTCACTTCAAAGTTGGAATCGATTCGTTTCATAATCAATTCGCCACGCGTCGTGTCATATCCTTCAATCAAGCCAAAAATAGGTGTCTCTCCCGGAATCATCGCTGAAACCCGGAAATTTGGGTTTTCCGTGGATAGTAATTCAACCGTAGACGTGAACGCACTTTCAAGTACGACTTTCCCAACTAAACCGTTTGCTGTAATGACAGCCATATTCAGTCGGACGCCGTGTTCAATTCCCTTATCAATGATAATTTTTTCCTCCCACTGATCAGGGTTTCTCGAAATGACGGTCGCATGAATCGGATTATAATCCCGTAGACTATCTTGCTTACCGACGATTTCACGCAATTTTTCATTATCCGCTTTCACGTCCAATAATTCGGCTTGTGTAGCGGCATATTCTTGTAGTCTTGCTTTTAAACTCTTGTTTTCTTCATATGTATTCAATAGTCCATCAATCTTATCCAAAGTGCCGGTTAAGTAATGTGCCGGTTTCGAGAACAACGATTGACCGAAACCGACAACATCTTTAACAATTTTTTCTGGAAGGGTGGCATTCTGCCTGTCCCGAAGAGAGAAGGAAATCAATGCCACTAGGACGATTACGCCTACAAGCAATAAAATCAACCGTTTATTTGAAAAAAATCGTGGCATTGCATAAATCCTCCCTCAAATTATCGAACTTGCATTTTCTTAATCAACTCAAAATTATCGAGTGCTTTCCCTGTCCCGATTGCCACACAATCCAATGGATCCTCAGCAATGAAAACAGGCATATTCGTTTCATCAGAAATAACCTTGTCCAAATTGTCGAGTAACGCACCGCCACCAGTCAGCACAATTCCACGTTCCATGACATCTGCAGACAATTCCGGTGGTGTCGCTTCTAACGTTTTCTTAACACCTTCGATAATTTGTAGAATCGACTCACGGAGCGCTTCAACAATTTCATCTGAAGAGATTTCCAACGTTTTCGGCAGACCAGTCAATAAATCACGACCACGAATCTCCATCTTCTCAGCTTTGTTTGATACTTTCGCTGAACCGATTTCAATCTTAATGGCTTCAGCAGTGCGTTCACCAATCGTCAAATTATACACTTTACGAATGTAGCTAATAATTGCACCATCCATGGAGTCTCCACCAATGCGGATTGATTCGCTAGTGACAATACCGCCAAGTGAAATAACCGCTACTTCAGTCGTACCCCCACCTATATCGACGACCATGCTTCCTGTAGGTTCCCAAACAGGCAAATTAGCGCCGATTGCTGCTGCAAAAGGCTCTTCGATTGTATACGCATCTTTTGCGCCAGCTTGTCTTGCAGCGTCAATAACCGCACGTTGTTCAACAGATGTAATACCAAATGGTACACAAACCATTACGTTGGGCTTTTTCCAAGAACTACCCGCAGCTTTTGTCGCTTCACGCATATAATGCTCGATCATCGCTGTCGTAATTTCAAAATCCGCAATGACACCATCTTTCATTGGACGTGTTGCTACAATGGAGCCTGGTGTCCGGCCAATCATATTTTTAGCAGCCGAACCGACGGCTACGATTTCATTCGTAACAGTATTTTTTGCAACGACAGAAGGTTCACGAAGAACAATCCCTTTTCCTTTAATAAAAACCAATGTATTAGCTGTGCCGAGGTCAATACCGACATCTCTAGATCCTAATCCAAACAAATTTGTTCTTCCTTTCTATTCGACCGCTTAAATATGGTCTTCTTCAAATCATAAACCACATTATAACGGATTGGCGAACAAATTCACAGTGTCAATCGTTTTAGCTGACAGATTAATAAGTGTGTGAACGATTTCCATTACTCTTAGACTAGTTAAAAAACCTTTTATTTATTGGCTTTATGACGTTTTTTGTGATTTTATGTCGAATTGTAATCTACCAAAATAGGCGTTTATTTCTAGTTCATATATCCTTTTTCCTTCAAGCTGATGAATTTATGATCCCCGATGATGACATGATCGAGCAAGTCGATGCCGATGATCGAACCTGCTTCCACTAACCTTTTCGTCACCTCGATATCTTCGGGTGACGGCGCGGGATTCCCGGAAGGATGGTTGTGCGCAGCAATGATTGAAGCTGCTGAACGTTTTACAGCTTCGCGATAAATCTCGCGTGGATGTACAATCGATGAATTTAAACTACCGATGAAGATTGTCTGTTTATGCAACACTTCATTTTTCACGTTCAGAAACAAAACGACAAAATGTTCTTGCAAAAGCGAAGACATATCAGTCATCAAATAAGCTGCTGCATCTTCGGGAGACCGGATGACATAACGCCCCTCGGAATGTTTCTGATAAAGTCGCTTTCCGATTTCCACGGCAGCAAGAATTTGGACAGCCTTTGCTTGTCCAATACCTTTAACAGCCATCATCTCTTCGACGGTCGCGTCTCTTAAATCTTGGATTTTATCAAAAGTTTTTAGGATGCGGTTTGCAAGCATGAGAACGGATTCCTCTCGTGTACCTGTCCGCAAAAGAATCGCAACAAGTTCTTGATTCGAAAGGCTTGCCGCCCCTTGTCGAATCAGCCTTTCACGCGGTCTGTCAGCGATATGTACATCCCGGATCATCATTTGTTTTTTCACGTCAACTGTCAAGGAAATGTTCACCCTCCTTCAAACGGATGTGCCCTTCTTTCCTTAACAGCTCAACTAGCTTCGACAAAGGCAGACCGACAACATTTAAATAATCGCCTTCTATTTTTTCAACGAGCAATGCACCAGCTGTTTGGATGCCATATCCGCCAGCCTTGTCCATTGGATCCCCCGATTGGACATAAGCATGTACTAATGCTTCGTCAATGGAGCGGAACGTCACTTTCGTTTCTACCGAAAATAATTTCGACTTTCCACCTTCCAGTAAACAAACACCTGTAAAAACTGAATGTGTGTTACCGGAGAATTCCTTCAAAAACGCTACCGCCTGTTCTGCTGATGAAGGCTTCGGATAAATCGCTCCTTCATAGACGACAATCGTATCTGCAGCAATGACGAGCGCCTCGGGATGATTTTCTGCAACGACGGAAGCTTTCTTTACTGCCAACTGCTCCACATACCTACCAAAATCTTGTTCAATCAATTCGATATCTTCCTCTGCATGACTGACTTGCACGTCAAAAGGAATACCTGCTAACGTCAACAATTCCTGCCTTCTTGGTGAGCCAGATGCTAAAATGATTGGCTTTTGTACAGTGAACTTCACTTTACTCCCTCCTTTTTCTTTATCATATACGAGGAGGTGGCAAATGAAAATTTTCTCTAAACGGCCAAAAATTAATAATGGACTGGAAAACTTATCAAAAACTGATTTTGGCACACCCATCTTTATGTGTATAATGAGCTAATAATTGCAAACGAATCACTTGCAAATCTGACGTAAACGCCGTCACAGCAACCAAATTCTTTCTAAAGTCTGCCACACCTTTTTCGTCAGACTCCCCTTCTCCTGAGGTCGTCAAAATTTTAATTTGCGCTAAATCGGTCTCACTTAACGCTTTCGTCAATTTCCCAGCTCCGATTGCTGAACAAGCCGATGTTTCAGCATAAAACGGTTTTCTGAATGTCCCTTCCGCTTCACTGACAATCAACTCATCTTCCGCAAGGCCGATTGCACTCCAAACAAAAAATTGACCGTCCGCCTCAATGACAGCCGCTTTTGCTAATGCAGCGTCTGTTGCAATGAATTCTTTTGCCGCGTCTGCTGATGAGAAAACACCATGTTGTTTCGCAACCATTTTCAACGGATCGCCAGTTGGTACCACATCACCTGAAACCGGAGTCTTCTCCTCTTCTCCCTTTTTTTCCGGTTGCGTGGCAACTCCCTTCTCCACTGCCTGTTCTTTCCCTATTCCACTTGTCCCGACAATGACAAAGCCAACGATGGCAACAGCCGCAATGCCAATCACTACTCCATGGATCATTGCTGCCAGAACTGTCATTTTCGAATATTTCTTCTTAAAATTCACGTCTGCTCACCTCGTTTTAAGCAACCATATCAAAACAAACATGAAAAAGAACAAGACGTATGTCGCCTTGTCCAAAGAAATTTATCGACCTAAATGAATAAATGCTGATACCAATCGACAAAGTCTGCTCCCCAAAAGTATGCAACGATGGCCGCAATTGCAATTGAAGGACCAAATGGCACTGGCGTTTTTCGTCCTTTACCCGTCTTTTTAAGGATATAAATCCCGACGACAGAACCGATGAGTGAGGCAAGGAATAGCGTAACGAGTGTATTGATGGTACCTAACACAAGACCAATGACAAAGAACAGTTTAATGTCTCCGCCACCCATGCCACCTTTCGACACAATCGCTATTAGAAATAACACACTAAATCCAACGGCTGCCGCAAGCAAACTGTCCCACCACGGACTCGTCGGAATGATCCATCGACCGATAAGAAAAGTAATAGCGAACGGAAGAAGCACTTTATCAGGAATAAGCATGTACGCAATATCCGAAACGGTAATGATTACGAGCAATGAAATGAATAAAATCGCAATGATTAACTCCAACTTAAAACCGATTTGCACATACGCAAGTGCATACAATCCTCCCGTCACGAACTCCATAAATGGATAGATCGGGCTAATCTTTGTCCCACAACGACGACATTTCCCCTTTAAAAAGATAAAAGAGAGAACAGGGATCAGATCGATCATTCCGAGCTTCTTCCCGCAATGTGTACAGTGCGATGGAGGGGTAATGATTGATTCCTTTTTCGGGACACGTAAGCCAACGACGTTGAAAAAGGAGCCGAAGATGCATCCATAAATGAAAAATACACTTCCCCATAATACAGTCATTACTCTTCCTCCATCGACGGAATTGGATTGATAGGCGTAGGATCTTTTTTAGAGGACGGTTCCGGTGCATCGACTTTCGGCGACTCTTCTAGAAGTTCCACAAGGTCTGGTCGATAAAATGCGCGAAACGTGACTGTCAAATCCATTAGCACATCGTCGTCATTACTCGTACGCTCTTCAACAGGCGCAGAGAATTCAATCGATTCCACAACAACAATTCGCTGCAATGCTTCAATTTCCTCGATAAAGCGATCCACTTTGGAATAAGCATCAGCTTGTAAATGCACTTCAGTCAGCAACGCGTGGACTTTTTCGACTTCTTCAGGAGAATTGTCCAACACGGTTTCATCTAAAGTGAAATTTACTTCATGTACGAACGTGTCAGACTTAACTTCTGCTTCATGCACTTGTAGAAGTAGTTGGTCTTCCAAAGGTTTGACAGGAACTCTTTCTTGTAAGGTTCTTGAACTAAACGTTTTCTCTCCAACCTGTTGTGCTTCTTGGCGTTGCAATGCGAAAAGGATATCTCGTTCGTTAGTCAACGATTGAATTGCTTGTTCATTCGCCTGTTTTGCAGGACTGTACAGTTTACCGTACGAATATGCTCCGAGTGCTAGTAGAAAGAGGGCAGCTAATCCAATGAGTGCTTTTTCCTTTTGCCGTTTCGTCAAATTACTCATCCGCGTCCACCTCTCCATCCACTTCCTCTATGTCGGTTTCCTCTATCTCCGTTTCCAAATCCGGATTAGCGTCCTCTGTTTCAATAACCATTCCGCGCTCGTCTACAAATTCGACAACGTATGTCGCAAGGAAACGCGGAAGGACGTTTTCATTCTTACCGTCACCTTCCTCCAACTCCTCGGCAACTAAAGATTCGATCATCGCTGTGTTCACAAGCGATGAAGCTTGAATACGTGTCAAATAATGCGCCGCATCCTGTTTATCATCAAATTGAACCGCGATTGTGGCCTGATTCGGAGCAGTAAACTGGAAAGTAACAAAAAAGCCTCTGTCCGGCATTAAGGCAATCATTTCTCGCAGCAATGGTAAAGTTGCAAACTGATAGGATTCTGCCCATGTCACAGTTGCTGCTAACTGATCACGGTCGCTCACTGTATCTGTTGGTTGCAAGCGTTCACGGATAGCTTCTTGTCTAGCATGCAACTCAACAATTTGGCCCTCTACTTGTGTGGTAGACTTCGCCAACTGAAGTGAGCTTATAAAAAAAACAGCCCATAAAAGAAGAGCCGCACCAATTAGTATAAGTGCAGCAAGTAGTAGCGTAGAGCGCTCCCTCTCTTTTTCGGGCAATAAATTAATATCAACGAGCATCTTTACACCTCTTTCAATGCCAATCCGATCGCACGATTGAATGTTGCTGGTAGGTCGCGTCCATCTGCCAGTTGAAATGGCTGTTGCAACAAACGATCAGCCTGGATTGAAAACCGTTGCCGAATAGCTTCTAGTAGTGCATCCATATGATCATACTCCCCATTAACGAGTAGATGGGTAATGGAGGCAGTCCCATTCTGTAAATTATAGCGATAAAAATTCACTAGTTTTTCTAGTTCCATCACGATGGACGTCGGCGTAATGATTGATGCATCCACGTGTCCATCTGTCACAACGGAAAGGTCTGCAGATTGCTGAAGGTCTACAGGACGCATGAACAGTGGATAATGGTGGTGGAAAGTAGAAACCGTTAACTTGCCTTCACCGAGATCCGCGAGCATGACGTGTTCATCACCCGTGAATGCATGCACTTTATGCGCCAATCGGTACAGCGCGAGCGGTCCGATATCGGCAACGACTGGATGGAGCTTTACTTCTTTTAGTACGTGTTCATACTGGTCAAGAATGCTCTCCTTGGACGCGATTAAAATCGCCTCATGGGCAGCAGGGTTCAAATCGCAAGGGACCACATCGAAAACAGGATCATCAAACGGTAAATAAATCGTTGAACCGATTTCAATGAAAAAATGCCCTTTCAATTCATCGGGCTGGATGTCTTCAGGATACGGTACTTTACGGATCATTACATATGTATCAGGGGCAAGAAATTGGACTTCACGCTTGGCGATGCCCCATTCCTTTACGACCCCTTCTAAAATCATCGTTATGTTTTCGGAGTCGACAATTTTGCCCTCGACGATTGTGTTCGGCGGGAGCTGGATTTCTTCAGCCGTGTCGATCACAAGGGGTTCCCGCGACTTCAACCGGACGTAACGGATTGCGTTTTCTTCAATTGTGAGTGTAGCCGGTTGTTTGCGGCGGGAGAATAATTGCATGGTAGGACTCCTTTATATTACTCTTTACTTCCCATTTTCTTTAGTAACTCGTCTTCAGTCATTGTATTACCTGAAGTAGCTTTGTATTTATCGTTCTTAATATCCCCTATTTTAGAATAAGTGACTGTCCAAACACCACTTTCATTCTTCTTAGTAGAATAAGTGCCACCAATATTTTCTAGATAGCCTGATAGATCTGATTGCTCACATTCTGATGCACTCTTGCAATCACCTTGCGTAACTGCTAATTTTGTAGCGGATAAGATATTGGAAGCATCCGCTAGTATTGCTTTATCTTTAGTATTATCAATAACTTTCCCTATCGACGGTACTGCGATTGCTGCGATGATCCCCAGGATGACGATGACGGCTAAAAGCTCGACAAGTGTTAACCCTTTTTCGTTTTTCAAACGTTTTTGTAACCACTTTTTCATTATGAATTCCTCCCTATAAGTGCGTACTTTTGTGTACCTTTTAAGAATAGCAAACTTTCTACAAAAACGGAACTAAATTCCTAGATTTCTTTGAAACTATTTATTTTTCGACAGCATCCGCTACATACTATCTATTTCAGTGAAAATTGTAAACATCGGTAAGAGAATCGAAAGGACGATTGTGCCTACTAGACCGGCTAGTAAAATAATCATTATCGGTTCAATCAGTGCTTTTAAACGATCGGTTGCCGCTTCTACTTCCTTTTCATAGAAATCCGCCACTTTTGCGAGCATGGCGTCGAGTGAACCTGTTTGCTCGCCGATTGCAATCATGTGAGGAATTAAGGGCGGGAATGCCCAGTGTTTGGCCATCGGGTCGGTTAATGAGCCGCCCCGTTCTAAAGACAACCTGGACTGTGCCACGACACGCGCTATTACTTCGTTTTCGACGATTTTCTCCGTCATGGATAATGCTTGTAAAATGGGCACTGAACTTGTAAACAATGAACTTAAAGTTCGTGTTAAGGTTGCAAGTGCGGATTTTTTTAATAAATCTCCAAATATCGGAATGCGTAATAAAAATGAATCTAACAGGAATTTGCCTTCTTTATTGCTACGTAACAGTAAGAAACCAACAATGAGTCCAGCGACTAGTAGCACAAATAAGTACCAGTACGCCAACAAGAAGTCGCTCGCTTTTAGCACAAATTGTGTGAGCCATGGTAATTCTCCACCGATACTCTCAAACAAGTCGACAAACATCGGTACAACGAACGATAAGAGGAATATGACGACACCGATTGCGACGATTCCAACGACAATTGGATAAGACATCGCTGAAATGACTTTTTGTTTTGTACGGTGAGCCTTTTCGTAGTGCTCTGCCAACCGATCCAATGAATCGTCAACAGAACCTGATAACTCTCCTGCTTTTACCATATTAATGACCAATGGTTCAAATGCTTTCGGATGCTTCGTAAGTGATTCCGATAATGAACCGCCGCCGCGTAAATCATCGCCAATCGACACTAAGATTTTTTGAAACGGTTTGGATTCCACTTGCATGGACAAGATGCGGATTGATTCAACAATCGTCACACCTGCTCGAAGCAGTGTGGAAAATTGACGGAGGAACATAATGAACTGTGTTCGTTTGATTGGTTTGCCAATATGAATTTCTTTCGTCAATACGGTTTCCGCTTGCTCCGTCAAGTCAGTTACACGGATTCCTTGGCTTTTTAGTTTCATCGCCGCTTCTCTTTTATTCGCAGCCGTTATAACACCTGACTTTTTGGCATGGGCATCTCGGCCTTCATATTTAAAGCGAGCCATCGTTACTCATCACCTTTTAAATAGGGCATGGCGGTTTCATATGAAATTGCTCCTTGTTCAAGCAACTGTTTTACGGAAGATTCCATCATGTGCATACCCATCGCACGGTTTGTTTGGATGACGTTTGGAATTTGGTGTACTTTTTCAGAGCGAATTAAGTTGGCAATTGCAGGGTTTGCAATCATTAATTCGGTTGCGACTTTCCGTCCTTTTCGGTCTGCCGTCTGAAACAACCGTTGAGACAATACCGCTGTCAACACGCCGGCCAGTTGCACGCGTATTTGCGCTTGCTGTCCGTGTGGAAACACGTCAATAATCCGATCGATTGTCGAAGCTGCACTCCACGTATGAAGTGTCGCCAACACTAAATGCCCGGTTTCTGCAGCTGTAATTGCGGTAGAAATCGTTTCAAGATCACGCATTTCTCCTACAAGGATGACGTCTGGATCTTGGCGTAACGAAGCACGTAATCCATCTGCAAACGATTGTGTGTCAAAACCGACTTCACGTTGATCAATGATGGACGATTCGTGGGTATGGACATACTCAATCGGATCTTCCAGTGTAATAATATGTTTGCGCATCGTTTCGTTCATGTAACGAATCATTGCTGCTAACGTCGTCGACTTCCCTGAACCAGTCGGACCGGTTACTAAAATGAGTCCTTGAGGCGTTTGTGCCAATTGTTTTAAAACATTCGGTACTTGCAGGTCGTCAATGGATGGTATATTTGTTGGAATCGTTCGGAATGCGAGTGAGATCGCGCCTCTTTGCTGAAAAGCATTTACCCGAAAACGTGCGATTCCTTTTAATTCATACGAATAATCGATTTGGCCTTTTTCTACGAAAGTCTCATACAACTTCGCAGGGATGGTCGCTTTCGCCACTGCTTCTGTATACGTTTCGTCGACCGGTACATCGCCATAACGCTTCAATTCACCATGCATCCGAAAAACAGGTGGCTGTCCGACAGTTAAATGAATATCGGAAACTTTCAATTCTACCGCTTTTGTTAACACTGCGTTAAGTGTTTCAGTCATACTATCGCCTCTATTCGATAAGTGCTACACGAAGCACTTCTTCGGTTGTTGTCATACCTTGTTGTACTTTTTCGAGTCCGTCGTCTATTAAGAAGATAATGCCATTACGCATTGCAATTTCACGAAGGTGTGCAGGTGTTCCATGATTATTAATGACTTCCCGCATTTCATCATTGATGACAAGTACTTCGTGAATTGCAATTCTGCCGCGATATCCCGTCATATTGCAAGCTGCGCAACCAGGTCCTCGAACAATCGTTTCAATCGACTTCCCACGTTTTGCAAAAATCTCTTTTTCACGATTTGAGGCTGGCATCGGCTTGCCACAATCCCGACAGACGCGCCGGATAAGACGTTGCGCGACAATTGCATTGACAGAAGCTGTTACTAAAAACGGCTCCACACCCATGTCAATTAAACGCGTAATTGACGCAATGGAATCATTCGTATGAATCGTACTTAATACGAGATGCCCAGTGAGGGAAGCGCGGATTGCAATTTCAACAGTTTCCCGATCACGGATTTCACCAACCATCACAATATCAGGATCTTGCCTTAAAATTGAACGTAAACCATTTGCAAACGTCAATCCGACCGTAGCATTCACTTGAATTTGATTGACCCCTTCAAGCTGGTATTCGACAGGATCTTCGACGGTGATAACGTTCACTTCTTCTTGGTTGAGCCGATTAAGTGCCGCATACAATGTCGATGATTTCCCTGAACCCGTTGGCCCTGAAATTAAGACAATCCCATTTGGCCGTTCGATTTCTTGTAAAAATCGTTTCATGTTCACATCACTGAATCCTAATTTCGTCAAGTCGTTCAATGAACTGCTTAAATCCAAAATCCGCATAACGACCTTTTCTCCGAAAACAGTCGGCAAAGTAGACACACGCAAATCAATCGGTCTGAAGTCAATCGTCACTTTAATGCGCCCGTCTTGTGGTACACGGTGTTCCGTAATGTCGAGACTCGAAAGGATTTTAATCCGGGCGATGAGCATCGCTTGCATATGTTTCGGCAAATACCTTTCTGTTTTCAGCATACCGTCTATGCGAAAACGGATGACAACTTGATGTTCTTGGGGGTCAATATGTATGTCGCTCGCCTTTTGTGTAATTGCTGAAGATAGAATTTGATTGACTAGACGAACAATCGGCGAATCCAAATCCGTCAATTCATCTTGTTGCTCTTTTGCATCATCCGGCTGATCGATGAAAAACTCTTCTAATGAATCGTCGTCATAGTACTTAGAAATTGTCTTTAATATATCGTCTTTCGACGCGATGGCGGTTTCAATATGGAATCCTGTTGATAATCGCAAATCATCTACTGCTAAATAGTCCATCGGGTCAGACATTGCGACAAACAATCGATCTCCTTCCGCTTTAAGGGGTACGAGTAAATTGCGTTTCGCAAAGTCCTTAGGGACAACATTGAACAACTTTGGATCGAAAGGGTATCTGAATAGATTGACGTGGGGAATGCCTAACTGGAATTCCAATACTTCAATCAATTGCTGTTCCGTAATATAGCCTCTTTGTAAAAGCGCGTCCCCTAGCTTCTGATCCCTTGGTTTTTCTGCCAATGCAGTTTGAAGTTGAGCGTCTGTTATCAGTGCGGATTCAACGAGTAAATCGCCTAACCGTTTTCGTGTTGTCGCCATTTGCAACCCCCTCTAATTCACTTACTTGTCAGCGGGAGACCGCTTTTATCATATTCCGGCTCGTTGTTGCCGTGTTGATTGTTTTCACCTGTTGCAGGTGGTTTTTCAACGGGTCTATCAACTTGATTACCTACTGAAGAACTATCCTGCCCACCGTCATTGCTACCTTCGTCCACAGTTGCAGACCCTCCACTCGTTTCATTTTGTCCACTTTCCCCTGTAGCTGAAGAATTCTCATTCGTTGTGTTATTTGTATTCGAAGAGGTTTTCTCACTTTGTAATGGATGTAGTTCAACGCGTGCTTGGGGAGCATAAAAGTCTTTTGCAATTAGCTCTGTTGTTACGACATCGCCATTATGTGAAATTGTGCGATGGACAGTCGCTTCCACACCTTCTTTTCCTTCTTTCGCAAGAACGACTTGTCCACGATTAACGAACGCGCTGTATTGTATGATCGTTCGAAAATCGAATTTCTCTTCCTCCAAAACAAATGGTTCGTACGTGTAATAAAAAGGAAGTCCTTCAATGGACAGATGGTAGTCCCCATTCTGCCATGTTGTTTTTAGAATGAAAGTTGAGCGATTCGGGTTTGTAAATTTCAAATCCAGATTCAATGCTTCATTGATCGTTGCATCAAAACCGATTTTCACATCATTGGATAGACTGGTACCAATCGTTCTTTCATCGATTGTAAAATTTGTTTGAAGGACTGCCGTATACAAGGAAGAGGCAATCATGTGCAATTCATCTTCTGTTAGTGCACCTACACTAGATTGTGTGAGCAGTTCAAGTAATGAAATGGTTTCAAAAGGTTCAATCGTCAGTTCATTTAGCGCTTTTATTGCTCGACTAAAAGATGGACTCACATGACTCATTTCATAAGTAGCTGTAGCGACCTCGGCCATTCTCTTATCTTCTTCTTGTATGTAGTCGACCAAGTCAACTGTTTGAGGGATAATTCCTGTTACCAATTCCCCTTCAATTCCTTTAGCAATTGCCGTGATGGATGCGTCAGATAACGACAAAATTGCAAGTTCATTGCGTAATACCGTCTCTAGTCCTTCCTGATTCACGTGCGCAATGATTGGATTGTCCTTCCCTGATTCAGCTTGCTCGATGGATTGCTCAACATCAAAAGAAATGAGCTCTTCAGGAAGTACGAACGAATAGTCTTGGTACATGACATCGACTTGCATTTGTTGTTGTAACAACGCAAAATCTGTGGCAAGCTGCTCCTTTGCCTTCTTTACTTTCACATTGGATACGGAGAACGGACCAACATACGTATGATCAGAAAATTCCTTTGTTGAAAAAATAGAACTAGCAAGCACATTTGTGGCGTTAAGTGCGTATATTGCTGAAGCTATAATGACCACGATGCTAACTCCAATGATTGATTTTCTCATCATACACCTCTCTTATTATATAAAAGATGAATTATACTAAAAGCTTAAAAGACGATATTTCAATTCTAATCAATAGTTTACATCCAAATCATATTCCCAATTTTGCTCATTGGGAGTTGAATTGCATAAGTATTTCAATTCATCTTTTGTTACTTTTTCGATGCGTTTGTCATTTATATAACTGTTTATTGTACCATTTGTAATAATATTTTTTGTTATAAAAAGTTTACTCCCTGTTTCAATTTCCAAACCTTTTGAACCATAAATAAAATCATTCCCAACGCATACTCTTGAATTTCCACTGATTATCGTTTTCCCTTTTGGATGTTTGAAGTTATCATTAATATACACGTTAGAATTATTAAATTTTACGTCAGTATTGCCGTTTCCAGATACCTCTAGGTCATCCCCAACATATACAGTAGATTTAAATATGTTTAACTTGTTTGTATAAATTAAATTCCCTTTAACAAAAAGCTTACTACTTTCCAATCGATTGAGTTTATCTGTAATTAAATTCGAGTCAGTTACGATTATCGAGTTAGACAAAGGCTCCCCTTGCTTAAGATAAAATTCACCTTTTGAATATATCTTTATTCCAGTCGCACCCTTCAACATAATATTCTCAATATTACCATCAACATAGATTTCGCTATTATTAAAGTGGTGTGAAATAGCCCCGTTCCAATTTTTATTTCCAACAAAATAAATTTGTGAATTATTGGCAGATTCCAATTGAGTTTTTGAGGTTCCAACACAAGGGCTATTAGTAATACTTTTATCACAATTCACTTTAGGTCTTTCAATAAATGATAGGGGATTCTCAAGTATATTAATATTACTTGGTAATTCCGTCCCTTGTTCTACAAACATATCAGGAATATAGAATATCAAGTTTAGATTGAGAAAACTTTCTTCCCCTTTATAATTACCTTCTATCTCCCCTTCAATAACCAGATAATAAGTTAGATTATTGTTGTTGTTGATAGATTGTACTCGAACACCTTGGTTGTCCAAAAGTTTCAAATCTGAAAAAGTGATCTTTGAATCTCTACTATTAACAATTCTGCTGTTTAGCTCCTCTCCTTCATCTAAAATAAAATTTTCAAGACCTTCAAGTTTTTTTTTCAGACTTATAGCAACTTCTCTTTCATATTCGTTTGATTTAGCTCGTATCTCTTCTATTTTCCTGACTTCACTAATCTTTTTACTCATAATTTCTTGCTTATCTATTGTAAATTGTTCATATAAATGATTCCATACGTCTTTTTTTTCTTTAAAGAAAACATTTTTATACTTATTTTGATAATAATCCACACCCATCTCAGCCGCCACGACGGATAAATGATTCATATCTACTTTCTTTTCTTGCTTTGCATTGCTAATAGAACCTTTGATGAATACAGCGCTCGCGAGGAGAATAAAAAATATTAAAAATAGAACGAGCAATAATGCGTAACCTTGTTCATTGGTTGTCCTTTTCATCGTCGCTCCTCCTAACTTATTGGTCTTTATATCTAGCAAAGACTGTATCCACTGTGAGACTTCTTTGTTTGCCTTGCGCTTCATTCGTCAAGTCAAAAATCGTGATCGACAAATCTAAATTGACTTCTCTCGGTTGAATGTCTGAGATGCTTTGTGGTTCAAAGCCAAAGCCATTGCTAAACGTCTCTCCATAAAGGAGCTCCCCCTGACAGCTTGACATTTCTACACGTGTCTCTTCTATTTGCAGTTCATAACAATCGTTTTTACGGTGTACTTGTTGAATTTTTGTAATGAGGTAGTTAACTTCCTGTTGCATCCGAATCTTTTTGGACTCCATCACGTTATATTTCATACTCGTCAAAATGGTCGTCCAAATGAGCATGATGACTAAAGACGTTAGAACAAGCGTAACGAGGACTTCAATGAGCGTCATGCCTTGTTGTTTAGCCATCATCGCCCCCCCTTTTTTACTCATCTGCAATTTCAATGTAGCCAAATGTTTCACTTTTTACTTTCCCATCCTTTTGAATGGCAATATAGACCTGATGGAGATTTACTTGTCCAGTTAACCCATCCGAAGCTACATCACGGGACTTTGTAATTCGGTAAGTGGTAGATAAACCATTTCCACTTGGAACGACTTTGGTCCAAGTCCCCTCTTGCTCCACATACTTACTTCCATTATTAAAATCGCTATATGTATGACTGGATTGTTTAAAATCGTCTAACAGAATTCGAGCTTCATTCATCGTTTTCAATTTTGTTTCGGTTTTATTATTAAAGATCGTCATTTGTGGAAAAATGGTCATAAAACCGACGAAGACAATGCCTAACAACACGAGAGCTGCCAACACTTCTACAAGTGTCATTCCTTGTGAATTCATTACATTCCTTCTACTTTTCACAGGAATCCGCCCTTTCTGTAAATCTATTACTTACAGCATACAAAACTTGGTTGAACTTAGCAACTACACAACGAAATTAGTTATTTATTCATAGAATGAACGACACAAGACGGATGAAATTGTATAAGCTTTCATTCAAAAAAAACAGTGTAAAACCATTACAATCCGTAATTGGTCTTACACTGTTTATCGACACACTTTATGTTGCTGCATTGATTTTCGGGTTTTCCTCATACACGCCTACTTTATTTCTTCCTGCTTGTTTACCACCAATATAAAGAGCGCGATCTGCGTTCCGTAAAAGATCTTTGCCGTCCGCAGCATCTTCAGGAAGGGAAGCAACTCCGATACTGCAAGTCATTTGGACAATTGTCGGCTCCCGATCTGGCGATAAGTCCGGAAGTATGGTAAACGTCGTCTCTTCTACTTCTTTTCGTATTGTTTCCGCTAAAGCAATTGCTGCTTCCTTTGACCAATCTGGCAAGATGAAGACAAATTCTTCACCACCATAACGCGCCAATGTCACTCCGTCACGAGTATAATTCTGCAAAATGGTAGCAAAAGCAACTAATAAGTCGTTTCCACTTTGGTGACCATATGAATCATTAATTCCTTTGAATCGATCAATGTCTAAAATAATTGTCGACAGAGTTCCGATTTCTCCTGTATGGTATCGTACGAGTTCTTCGTCCATCTTTTCATCTAAATAACGGAAATTATATAAACCCGTTAACCCGCATTTCACACTTTTCTCTACTGTCCGCTCGTAATAACGTGCTTTTTCAACGGCTACAGCTAAATAACCTGTTAACAAATCCACAATTTTAGTAGGAACATCGTTAAAAGCATATTCCCGTGTCGACGTTACGAGAAGATAGGCTTCCGTTTTTCCATATCGAACAATGGGTGCAGTCATGGCACTTTCAACAGCAATTGGGAATGTAAATCCTCGTAGTGTTTGTAAATCTTTGCGTGTAGAATATTTCTTCGTGCGTCCGCTACTCAAACCATCCTGCTCTGTCTTCTTTGGAGGGACCAAAACCTTTTGAGGGCCTTCCACGTAGTCCACACACTCAGTCGAAGTGAGAAGGACCAACTGCTCACCGATACGACGGTCAATAATGTACGCACTTTCATAAGGGATGACCGTTTTTATTTTTCCGAGGAACGATTGAAGCACTTCATCCACACGTAACTGTTCTGCAAGTTCATGTCCAATCATGGCCGCAGATGATAATACTTCGTTTTGCTGGTTCGACCTCAAATAACTTCTTGTAACAAGGAGTACAAGGATGAAAGGGATACCAACTAATAACATCGATTTGTTTCCAAACTGCTGAAACAAATAACAACTAATGATCGCAAAGGGCAACAGAAGAATAGACGTTACATAATCCCAGATGATAATTTTGCCCATTTTCCCTGTCTCTTGTTTGAAGATCCGAAAGAAAGCGGTGAGCAATAAACTATTGAACCATGAATAGACCGAAGCATAGATGAACCCGGCGATCATGAATGTACTAAACGACATATACTCCAAGGAACCGCCAACTGCATAGTAAACAAGACTACTGAGTAACGAAGTGACTGCAAAGTTAATAGAGTTAAATGTAAATCGTAATAGTTTAGGGGTTGAAGATTTCAATGTAAAAATCAGCATGATCATTCCAACTTGCATGAAAACCATTTCCGCAATAATTCCATACTGAAAAAACACAGTAAAGACGACCCACCGTTCCAGCGTCATGGATACATGTTGCCAAGCAATCGGCAAATTCATAATTGCAAGAAGAACGAATGCAAGCATCAGTAAGTTCGAATAGTCAATTTCATTGGCCGGATAAAACTGATAGGCCACGTAAAACGCCGTCGGCACAATACAAAGCCACATGACATGTATGATTCGTCTTTGTGTAGTTGTCATCTTCATTCACGAGACCCCCCGACCAATTATTTACTATACGCCGCAACCCTGTCCCTGCCCGATTGTTTTGCACCAATATATAATGCTCGATCTGCATTTCGAAACAACGAAATGGCATCGTCTGTGTCGGTTGGCGCATTTGAAACACCAATACTTGTTGTAATGAATAACTCAATCGTCTGCTTGTTCTCCGCTAGGTCCTGGATTATCGTAAACGGATGACCCTTTATGCGGTGACGTATCGCATGAGCAAATTCCAATGCATCCTGCTTTGAATAATTCGGTAAAATGAAAACGAATTCTTCTCCTCCGTATCGCCCTACGGTACCATTTGGAGGAATTTCCTCTTCTAGAATGCTCGCGAGTTGACAAAGTATATCATTCCCACTTTGATGGCCGTATGTATCGTTGACCCCTTTGAACCGATCAATATCCAACATGACAAGTGACAATTGGTCGAGTTCCCCCGTATGGATACGCTGCATTTCTATACGCAATTGTTCTTCCAAGTAGCGGTAGTTATAAAGATTTGTTAAAGCACACCGCTCACTTTTTACTTTTGCCTCTTGTACATAACCCGATTTTTCATGAGCTACAATATAATACGATCCTAATAACTCTAATACTTTTAGTTGGTAATCTTTAAATGCATTTCGACGATTAGAACCTAGTGATAACACGCCTATCGTTAGACCGTTATGTGATAGCGGAATACATAGCATACTCTCTAATTCCATCGGTACAAATTCTGTGGCGAAATTTTGCCATTCCTTTCTTTTGGAATAAATGACCGGCTCATTCGTTTCGAGAACTTTCCCGACCACACCCTCACCTACTGGAATCGAACCATAATGCAACTCGACAAATCGATCTTTTGCAAATGCAATCTCCAATTCCAACCATCCTTCATAATACTTAAAAAACAACACACTATCCGCATTGAACAACTTGCACGTTTGTTGAACGAATTGCTCTGTTACACGTTTTCTATCCGTTAACAACGATAGTTCTGTACCGATACTTCCGGCATTCTCAAGTAACCCGTTCACTTTTTCCGATTGACTATACATCCGTATCATACCAATTGTACAAAAAAACGGTAAACCCATTAATAAAAATGTGCCAATCCCGACAATTTGCAACATGAAGTACAAGGATAGAGCTAAAGGTAGGATAAGCACGGTTGTAGCATATTCATCACCAATCTCTTTAGCGGAGAAAGGCAATTTCATTTTTCGCAACCTCATATACAGTTGTATAAACCCTAAGTTTGTTGTTGTGTATGTCAAACGATAAACAATTACACTCAGCAACATTGGCCAAAATTCAAGCGAACCGATTTGTCCACCAACAAGATGAAAAGCAGCCGCACTAGCAAGCGATAACATGAACATCATTGTTGAGTTTACAAAGAAACGTTGAATCGTTTGCTGTCGATTTTTTGTAGAAATTATTGCGCCCAGTATGGATAGTTGCATAACAATAACTTCGATTACAAGTCCATATAATAAAAACGAAGGGAGCGTAATCCACATTAACAATGTAACCGTATTGCCATTTTTCTTAATCGGAAACAGAACAGTCAACAAACCAAACAAGACAAACAACGTGACATACAATGGTGAAACCGTTTTAGGCATTTGTGTCGCCAAAAGAAATGTGATTCCAGGTGGCACGATTAGCAACCACACGATGAAATGAAAAAGTGTAACCTTCGTCTCCTTAGACAACTACCAAACACCCCTCACCTTTAAGAATCATTCTACGAAGTAAATTAGTATTTATAGTCCAAAAGACTTGTAAGTAAATAGAGAGAACCTACTACTATCTTCTTTCTTGAACCTTCCCTTACTAGTATTATAGTATTATCGTCAGCGTTTGTCACCTTTTTTCTATTATATTGACAATTCTCCAATAATTCCTCTGCACTTGCAGCTTGTGGATGCTGGAATGTAACAAACGTAAAGCTTGCTGCGACCGGTATAAGTTCATCTAACGTCGCTTTTATATCTTTCGTTTTTAGCATCCCCACAACAAAATCCACTTTTTCACCTGGAAATTGACGTTCGATTGTTTCGGTCAATCTTTTTGCAGCGGCTGGATTATGGGCCCCATCAACAAACACGCCCGGTTTGATTTCTTGAAAACGAAAAGGTAGAGACGTTTCTGCAATGCCTTTTGCGACTTGTTTTTCATGCAATGAGATACCCGCTTTCCCTAATGCTTCAATTGCAAGTGAAGCATTAATTGCTTGATGCGGACCTTTCATCTCTCTTTTTGGAATAAAGACCCGTAGACACCCATGGAAGTGCTTGTCTTCATCCATATAGAAATCTTCTCCGTATACAACAACCTCACTCTTCGTTTCTAAAGCTTTCAATCGGATGATTTGCTCCGCCTCTTCGGGCACCTCTCCTACTACAACGGGAATGCCTTCTTTAATAATGCCTGCCTTCTGTGTAGTAATTGCTTCAATCGTTGTGCCTAAAAAAGCTTCGTGATCTTTCGCGATGGACGTGATGACCGACACAAGTGGAGTAACGACATTCGTACTGTCAAGCAACCCTCCCATCCCGCATTCGAGAAGGATATAATCAGGTCGCAACCGTTCAAACGTAACGAATGCAGCTACAGTCAACAACTCAAAGTCTGTCAGCATCCCACTAATACCTGCTCTTCTAATCTTCTCAAAGGTGCAGTCCATTTCTTCTGTTGCAATTGGACGACCCGCAATACGAATTTGATCATGTACATCCTGTATCGCCGGTGATGAAAACACGCCTGTCGTATAACCATGCTCACTTAAAATCGACTCCATGAACGCGACAGTAGACCCTTTTCCATTCGTGCCTGCGACGTGAATGAACTGTAAATCTCTTTGAGGATTCCCTACTTTCTGCAACGCTTCTTGAATACTTGCTAAGCCAGGTTTAATTTCATTTGCACATTGTATGTTAAATCGTTCTTTATACTCATTAAGTTTAGGAATCAATTGTCTCGCTCCTTATGATAGAATCAGCTTAGGTAAAGTATAGCATGTGCGGAGGAATTGATATGAAAAGTTGTTGGATTATTTATAATGGTAGTTTGACGAGCGATAAATTTCGCGATCAAGCGGAACTGATGAAAGAAGCTGCTGAGCGCGCAGGTGTGCAAGCATTTATAAAAAAGAACTATGAAGTCCTAATGAATCTGCATGAAGAGTTGGCCTCCCCCCCTCATTTTGTAGTTTTTTTAGATAAGGATATTTTATTAGCAACCTACTTAAAAAATGCTGGAATTGCGGTGTTTAATGACCCTGTTGTCATTGAAACATGTGACAATAAAGCGAAACAATACATTCAATTGGCAACGCATAACATCCCAATGCCTGAAACAATTATTGCCCCAAAAGTGTATCCGAATTTTACAATTGAAGGTTCAGGTTATTACGAAAAAGTCCTTGAAACATTAGGCTTACCGTTAATCATTAAGGAAGGTCACGGTTCTTTCGGGATGAAAGTGTATTTAATTGAAACAGAAAAAGATTTCTTTGAAAAAGTGGATGCATTGCGCGGTGTTGATTATGTGTTTCAGCAATTCATCGCAACGAGTAGAGGAAGAGATATTCGTGTCAATATTGTTGGTGGCGAAGTTGTTGCGGCTATGCATCGTTCATCTCAAACAGATTTTCGTGCAAACATTACAAATGGCGGGGTCGCAACAGTCATCGAATTGACAAAGGAACAACAGACAATAGCCATTCGGGCAGCAGAAGCAGTCGGTGCTGAATTTGCAGGCGTGGATTTATTGTTTGGAGAGAATGAACAGCCACTCGTTTGTGAAGTGAATGCAGCTGCTCATATTCGCAACATCTACACCGTTACAGGCATTAACGTCGCGGACCGGATGATTGCCTACATCCTTAGGAAGCTTTCATGAAAGGGTATCTCTACTACTCTTCCATTGAAGCAAAACGCAATTACGCCTTCATTGAAGATTTACAACAACACGCCAAGTCTGCAGGAATTTCATTACAATTAATTGTAGATGATGAACAACCTAGTGAAGGAGCAGATTTTGTTCTTTTCCGCGATCGCACACCTGCTTTAGCCTACAAATGGGAGTCAATGGGCCATCGGGTTATTAATCGCTCGCAAGTGAATGAAATTGCGAATGACAAGTTAAAGACGTATGAATTCGTTTCGTTGCTTGGCATACGTAGTGTACCGACAAAAAAATTACGGACAATTGACGAAATTGATTCGTACCCGGTTGTCCTAAAATCGGTCGATGGCTATGGCGGAAATAACGTTTACCTTTGTCACTCGCGACAAGAAGCATTAGATGTCTCTACACAAAACCCTCAGTTACAATTCATTTATCAACCATTCATTGAAACGAATGCGCAAGACGTACGTGTTTTCATGCTTGGTGATGAAGTGCTTGGTGCGGTAAAACGCACAGGCGTGCAATCTTTTAAATCAAATTTTACGTTAGGCGGAACTGTAGAAAAATATTGTTTGTCGTACGATCAAGTGACAGAAGTACAACAGATTGCTCGTGCATTAAAAAGCGATTATATTGGAATCGATTTTTTGCTACGTCCCGATGGCAGTTGGCTCTTAAATGAAATTGAAGACCCCGTCGGCGCACGTTCTCTGTATGTAACGCATGATTTTTCAGTTGCTGAGAAATTAATTGCATACATCATGAATACGTTGAAGTAATTGATGATTATTTAGAAAAGGATGATACAATGAGCCCCATGGTTACTGTGTTTGTAACACTTCTCATCGGCGTACCACTTTTCGTTTTTGCAACAATCTTTTTCTTCCGGACAATGAAAAAGTCCAACTCGCCAGTAGGCGCAATGTTGTTTGGACTGCATCTTTCAATCGTCGGTGGCATTCTCGTGTTAGACCCTAGAATTGAGCAGATTGTTTTGCCCTATGGACTCCTCTTTTTAGGCGTAATTCTTTCATTCCTTGCATTTCGGAAATTGGACAGTGTGTAATACTAGTTCGTCTTATCTATCGCATGAAGCTAACGGGAAATTAGTTTCATGCGATTTTTGATTGGCAAATTAATAAGTGGGCATGGGACAGACTGCTTTATCCGAGAGACTGCCAACGTTGTTCGGCACGAGACACACGGATGCATGCGGAACAAGCCTATAAACTTACGACTCACTCTCTCGCGAATCAAAAAAATCGAAGTTGAGCAAATGCACTCAACTTCGACTTCTCATTCCATTTAAATCTCTTGCAGTTCCTCGATACGGCGTTCGACGGCTGCTTTCTTTTCTAGATAATCTTTCTCTTTCGCACGTTCTTCTTCAACGACAGCTTCAGGCGCTTTTGAGACGAACCGTTCATTCGATAACTTGCCTTGGACACGTTTCACTTCGCCTTCCCACTTCGCGAGTTCTTTCTTCAAACGTTCGATTTCTTCATCGATATTGAGAAGACCTTCGAGTGGAAGGAATAGTTCAGCGCCAGTGATAACAGCTGACATTGATTTACCTGGTGCCGAGATGCCGACGCCAATTTCAAGTGTTTCTGGATTACAGAAGCGCTCGATGTAATTACGGTTCGCTTCCAAAACAGCTACTGCTACTTCGTCTTTCGCCGCAATATAAAGTGGAACTTTCTTGCTCATCGGTGTATTCACTTCAGCACGGATGTTTCGTACCGCATGAATGAGATCGACGAGTAACTTCATATTTGACGCTTTCGCAGTGTCCGTCAACGCTGGATCAGCTATCGGCCATGCCGCAACTGTGATGGACTCGCCTTCATGAGGCAAGTTTTGCCAAATCTCTTCTGTAATGAACGGCATGAGTGGGTGTAGCAAACGCATTGTGTTGTCTAAAACATATGCGAGTACCGAACGAGTCGTTTTCTTCGCCGCTTCGTCTTCACCGTATAATGGCAATTTCGCCATTTCAATGTACCAGTCACAGAAATCATCCCAGATGAAGTTGTACAATGCACGGCCCACTTCCCCAAATTCATAACGCTCTGCAAGTTTTGTTACTTGTTCGATCGTTTCATTGAGTCGTGTAAGGATCCAAGCATCCGCGACGGATTTCTCACCTGTCAAATCGATTTCGTCAAAGGTCATGCCATCCATATTCATTAACGCAAAACGGGATGCGTTCCAAATTTTATTGGCGAAGTTCCAAATTGCTTCAACCTTCTCTGTTGAATAACGAAGATCTTGACCTGGAGAAGAGCCTGTTGCCAGGAAATAACGCAAAGCATCTGCACCGTATTGATCAATCACATCCATCGGATCGACACCATTACCAAGTGATTTAGACATTTTGCGACCATCTTCAGCACGCACTAAACCGTGGATTAACACATCTTTAAACGGACGTTCATTCGTAAACTCCAGTCCTTGGAAGATCATTCTAGAAACCCAGAAGAAGATAATATCATATCCTGTTACAAGGGCAGCGTTCGGATAATAACGTTGGAATTCTTCGTTGTTTACATCCGGCCAACCCATCGTTGAAAACGGCCACAACGCAGAGGAGAACCAAGTATCAAGTACGTCTTCCTCCTGATGCCAATTTTCGATGTCAGCTGGTGCGTCATGCCCTACATATACTTCACCTGTCTCTTTATGGTACCAAGCAGGAATTCGATGGCCCCACCACAATTGACGCGAGATACACCAATCGTGGATATTTTCCATCCAATTCAAATACGTCTTTTCAAAACGCTCTGGAACAAAGTTGACTTTCCCTTCGCTCTGTTGGAGTTTAATCGCTTCTTCTGCAAGAGGCGCCATGCGTACAAACCATTGTGTCGACAAATACGGTTCGACGACTGCCCCACTTCTTTCCGAGTGTCCAACAGAATGCATATGGTCTTCGATTTTGAATAACACACCCATCTCTTGCAAGTCCTTAACGATTGCTTTTCGGCACTCAAAACGGTCCATTCCGTTATATTTGCCAGCAAGCTCATTCATAGAGCCGTCTTCATTCATGACAAGTACACGAGGAAGGTCATGACGGTTTCCAATTTCAAAGTCGTTCGGGTCGTGAGCAGGTGTGATCTTTACAGCGCCACTTCCAAATTCCATATCGACATAATCGTCCGCAACGATTGGAATCTCTCTTCCGACAATCGGCAATTTCACCCTCTTGCCAATTAAATGCTTATACCTTTCGTCCTCTGGGTGTACCGCTACTGCCGTGTCCCCTAACATCGTTTCTGGTCGTGTCGTAGCAATTTCAATACTACCTGTTCCATCAGCGAGTGGGTAGCGCATATGATAGAATGCACCCTGCACGTCTTTGTGAATCACTTCGATGTCAGATAGCGCCGTCTTTGTCGCTGGATCCCAGTTAATAATGTATTCGCCACGGTAAATATAATCTTTCTCATACAGCTTTACGAACACTTCTCGTACTGCTTTAGAAAGACCTTCATCTAGCGTGAAACGCTCTCTTGAGTAGTCAAGTGCAAGGCCTAATTTTGCCCATTGTGCTCGGATATGCCCTGCATATTCTTCTTTCCATTTCCATGTCTCTTCAAGGAATTTTTCACGTCCCAAATCATAACGTGTAATTCCATCGGCACGGAGTTTCTCTTCCACTTTCGCTTGTGTCGCAATGCCCGCATGGTCCATACCTGGTAACCATAACGCGTCATAGCCTTGCATACGCTTCATACGGATCAAAATATCTTGAAGCGTCGTATCCCAAGCATGCCCTAAATGTAGTTTACCCGTTACGTTCGGTGGTGGAATGACAATTGTGTACGGCTCTTTTCCGCTCTTTGGTTGCGCTTCAAAATAACTGCCTTGAAGCCACCATTCATAGCGACCTGCTTCAATTGATTGCGGTTCATATTTTGTTGGCATCGAAATGTTTTCTGTTGACATGTAAACTCCTCCTTGTGACTTGTCTGATACGCTTTTGCATAAAAACGGCAACAAAAAAACTCCACTCGTCGAAAAGGACGAAGGAGTTATCCGTGGTACCACCTTTATTCGTGCAAATAGCGATCATTTGCACCTCAATAACAAGTAACGGCTTCAAACCGGCTCCCGCTACGTAATTTCACGGAAACTGCTCCTGGGTGACTTTCTTCAACCCATTCATAGGCCCTCTCAGCGACCAGACCCTCTCTGAAATGAATGATGTTGCGTACTATCCCAATCAACGCATCATTATCTAGTTACGCTTATTGTAGCTGAATGGAGGAGCTTGCGTCAAGTCCAATTAGAAAGGATGAAATGATGAGACGAGGTTACAACCCGTATTTACTACCGCCATGGTTACGAAAAACAAGATTTTATTGCAAAGGGATCATTATCCCAATTGCCATTTTTCAATTGATCCGCCTTTTAATCGTACCGACGACAGGTGATTTTTTATTATTATGCATACTCGCAGGATTAGCTTTCCTGCTGTACAAAGACATCATTTGAACGAAAAGTGGTTGACGTCCATTCATCAGGCAATGTGGCGATGTATGACAGTACGTCATCTTTTGTCGTTAGCGAACTGCTGTCATACACTGCCACTTCCCGACTCGCTTGGTGCTTTTGGTCAAAGGCTTCTGTTTGAGTTGCTTCTGCTGAATGCTGCGCTGTCGCCTTGTCCTCCACCGCCTCTTCTTCAATTTCCGCTTCAGCGACCGCATCATCGTACGAGCATGTAACACACCAAGAAACTTTAAATGCACCGTTTTCATCGGTTGCAGTTTGGACATCCGTCGCCTCCACCTTTAAAGGCTGCGTCACTTCAGGTGGTAAATCCACGTATAATGGCACAGCATACTCAAAATACCCTGTTTGACCGTCCAATTCCACATCATCTACATAGACGGTTTCTTCCGGTAAGACGTCCTGTCGTTGACCTTCAGCAAAATCGACATTTGCAGCAATATGATAGATCCCTGTCAATCGCACAGCATCGTCCGTTCGATTTTCAGTAAATCCTGCTTTCACTTTGACTGTCCCATTTTCTGAAGGGACGCCAACTTCAGATGGGAAATAAAATATTTCTTCCATGTTCCATTGTAATGTTTTCATTCTCCGATTCCCTCCCCAGTATCGTTCCTTTGCCATTATATGCGAAGTAACTGAAAGTAGAAGTTGCGCGGAAAAGAATGACACGTTTAACTTTAAATTTAACTAAGAAATCTATATGGTTCATCTTGCAGCAACACAAAAACCGTGTGAAACCAAGTTTTCATGTCTTGGATTCTCACACGGTTTTATTTAGTCTCAAGTATCAAACGCAACACTCAAATGCGTGCTCTAGCTTATCTTACTTCGCTAATTGTGCAAACACTTTATGGAAAGCTTGAACCGTCTTTTCAATATGCTCTTCTGTATGTGCAGTTGACAAGAACATGCCTTCAAATTGGGATGGCGGTAGGAATATGCCTTCTTCCGCCATCAAACGGAAGTATTCTGCGAACAGTTCCAAGTCCGATGTTCTTGCCTGGTCATAATTGTAAACTTTTTCGTTCGTGAAAAAGAAGCCAATCATAGACCCAGCACGATTTACAGTGTGCGGAATATTGTATTTCGTCGCTGCTTCACGGAAACCTGCTTCCAATTGATCGCCAAGCTTTTTAAAATGATCGTAGGAGGCAGGCGTCAATTTTTTCAATGTCGCGATACCCGCTGTCATAGCGAGTGGATTTCCTGAAAGTGTTCCTGCTTGATAAACCGTTCCTGCTGGCGCGATGTTTTCCATAATTTCGCGTTTACCACCATATGCGCCGACTGGTAGGCCTCCACCGATAACTTTACCAAGGCAAGTAAGGTCAGGTGTTAGGCCAAAATATCCTTGTGCGCAATTGTAATCTACACGGAAGCCGGTCATTACTTCATCAAAAATGAGTAGCGTGCCATTTGCTTCTGTCATTTCACGCAATGCTTCAAGGAAACCAGGTTCTGGTGGAACAACACCCATGTTCCCTGCAACCGGTTCGACAATAACACCTGCAAGGTCATCACCAAATTGTTCAAACACTTGCTTGACACCGTCTAAGTCGTTGTATGCGACCGTAATTGTATTGTTTGCTACTCCTTCAGGAACCCCTGGACTATCTGGAAGACCGAGTGTTGCAACACCGGAACCCGCTTTAATAAGCAATGAATCGCCGTGCCCATGGTAGCATCCTTCAAACTTCAAGATTTTGTTTCTTCCTGTGTACCCTCTAGCAAGACGTAATGCACTCATCGTCGCTTCTGTTCCCGATGATACCATACGAACAACTTCGATGGATGGAACTCGATCGATAACGATTTGTGCCAATTCATTTTCCAATAGCGTCGGTGCACCGAAGCTCGTACCCGTTTCAGCAACCTTTTTAATAGCCTCAACGACATCCTCATCGGTATGACCTAAAATAAGCGGACCCCATGATAACACATAATCGATATATTCATTCCCATCGATATCGGTAATGATTGGTCCTTTTCCGCTTTCCATGAAAATCGGGTCCATATTGACCGATTTAAAAGCACGAACTGGAGAATTCACCCCTCCAGGCATTAGCTGAACCGCTTCAGCAAAAGCTTGTTTGGATTGTTCATAGTTTCTACCCATTCAGTTTCCCTCCAACCAACGCGCTGCGTCTTTAGCATGGTATGTCATAATGAGATCTGCACCTGCACGTTTCATACTCGTCAACGTTTCCAGCACAATTTCTTTTTCGTTAATCCAACCGTTTTGTGCAGCTGCTTTCACCATGGAGTATTCTCCACTGACGTTATAAGCGACTACAGGCAACAACACATTGTTTTTCACATCACGCATAATATCCAAGTACGATAATGCAGGTTTGACGATTAAGAAATCTGCACCTTCTACAACATCTGATTCCGCTTCTCGAAGCGCTTCCATACGATTTGCAGGATCCATTTGATACGTTTTCCGGTCACCGAATTGCGGAGCAGAGTCAGCCGCATCACGGAAAGGACCGTAGTATGCAGAAGCATACTTTACTGCATAGGACATAATTGGAATATGTTCAAAGCCTGCAGCGTCCAATCCTTGTCGGATCGCAATGACAAATCCGTCCATCATATTGGATGGTGCAATAATATCGGCACCCGCTTCAGCCTGACTAATTGCCGTCTTTACTAATAAGTCTAACGATGGGTCATTCAATACTTTGTCGCCATGGACAACACCACAATGACCATGATCGGTATATTCACATAAGCAAGTATCTGCAATGACGACAAGGTCAGGATACGCTTCTTTAATGAGACGTGTTGCCTGTTGCACAATTCCTTCAGCGGCGTAGGCACCTGTTCCAACTGCATCCTTCTCTGCCGGGATACCGAAAAGAATGACGGAAGGAATGCCTAATGCATGTACTTCTTTTATTTCCTCTAGTAGTCGGTCAAGTGATAATTGATAAATACCGGGCATTGAATTGATTTCGTTTTTAACATTTTCCCCTTCAATTACAAATAGAGGGTAAATGAAGTCTTCTTTACGTAAGTGTGTTTCTCTTACCATCGAACGTAATGTAGAAGAATTACGAAGACGTCGATTGCGTCGAAATTGTAGCTGTGTCATTGAATTACTTCCTTTCGCCTCGCCAAAGCGTTGACGAGTTCCTTTAACGTATAGGTCTCTGGTTTCACGTGAACGGTCGCTCCTGCAGCAAGCAACGCTTTTTCTGTTACATGCCCTATTGCGCCTATCGTGAACCCTTCCCAACCGATTATCGGTGCAGCGCCTTGCTCGTAAACATGCACGGCAGATGGGCTAGCAAATAAAATTGTACAGTTCTTCTCCGTTTTTAACAATTCCACAATGGAAATGATAGAAGCGGGCTTTGCACCTGTTTCATAAACTGTCCATTCCTCCACTTGAAACGGCAGTTCCTCACGTAGAATACTTCCTGCGAGAGAGCCTCTAAGAAACAGTACTTTTAAGAGGTTTGTTCCTTCTGGTTTAAACTGCTGGACAAACACATCCGCACTGAAAGTTGTAGGGATAAAAGAAACAGTAAACCCGATCTTCTCTAAAGCAGAAGCAGTCTGGCTACCTACCGCAGCAATTTTACATGGAATTTGTGCAGGTTTTATAGCATGACGAAGCATTTTTTCATGAAACACCTGAACCGCATTTTGGCTTGTGAAAATAAGCCAATCATAGTGTGCGGCTTCCAACAGTCGCTCATTATCTGTTGTTTGTTCGATTTCGTTCACCTGGATGAGTGGTAAAGAATGAGGATTGCCTCCATATTCCTTCACAAGTTCTAGCGCATCTGGTGATTTTAGTGTCCCGGTAAATATGACCGTTTCACCTTGCAAAGGGTACCGTTTAGGCATCCATTTCAGCCTTCACTTTCTGGATGACTTCAGCAGCACCTTCCCCACGCAAAGTAGATGCAACAGATTTTCCTAACGCAATCGGATCTTTTCCACTGACTGTTTTTTTATAGACTTGTTTCGCATCAGGAGAAGCGATAAAACCTGTAAAAGTTATTTCCTCTCCAACAGTGTGTGCAAACCCTGCAATTGGGACTTGGCAAGATCCATCCATTTCGGATAAGAACGTTCGCTCAGCATCAACTTCATTCCACGTTTTGTCATCTGACATTTTTTTCAATTCCGTTAGCAACTCTGTATCTTCTGTGCGACATTCAATCGCTAAAGCTCCTTGTCCAACTGCAGGTATACAGTCTTCAATCGACATATACTCTGTCACGACATCGTCACTCCAGCCCATACGCTTCAAACCAGCTGCAGCCAATAAAATCGCGTCATACTCGCCATCTTGCATTTTCTTAAGACGCGTATCAATATTGCCGCGGATCCATTTAATGTCCAAGTCAGGTCGTAGCAAGAGTAATTGTGAGCTACGACGTAAACTGGATGTACCGACAACTGCTCCGACCGGCAAGTCCATGAACTTAACATGCCCTCTTGCGATATAAGCATCCCGTGCATCAACACGTGGCGGTATACAACCAATCGTTAATCCTTCCGGAAGAACGGCTGGCATATCTTTCATACTGTGGACTGCAAAATCGATCTCTTTGTTAAACAATGCTTGTTCAATTTCTTTTACGAACAAGCCTTTACCACCGACTTTGGATAGCATAACATCCAAGATTTGGTCACCTTTTGTGACGATTTCCTTCACCTCAAATTCAAAAGGAGCTCCTGCGGCCTTCATCTGATCGATGAACCAATTTGTTTGTGTCAATGCAAGCTTACTTCTTCGTGAACCTACGATGATTTTTCTCAATTGTATCTTCCTTCCGGTGGTAAGTTTATTAATTGCTCATAAAAACGAGTAAGTGTTTCTGTTTGCGTCTTACATCCAAAAATGGAATTGGGACAACTTGCTCCCTAAGAAAAAGTTGACGATAACAAATAGAAAAGCGAAGACGTTCGCCCAAGCAAAATCATTTGCTGTCAGTTTACCTCTTCGTTGTAAGAACAATACTAAACTATAAATGAAAATGATAAAAAATGAGCCAATAATTTTAATATCTGTAAGTGACCAATCATCCAGTGCAACAAATGCCCACTGTGTCCCTAAGATCAAACTAACAAATAAGATTGGTATTCCTACATAAATGGAGGCTTTCATACCTGTCAAAGAAGTTTGAAGTGCAGGTAAGCGTCCAAACTGCTTAGACCATTTTTTCTGTTTCAACAACTTATAAACTAACAAGTAGAGAATTGAGAAAACAAAAGACATGGAAAAAGCTGCATAAGAAAAGATTGCAAAAGTTATATGAATAATTAATAATTCAGATATAAGTGAATCGCCAATTGGCGACTGCTCAAGCTGTAAAGGTGCAAATGTATAGATCGTCATAAATACAAAGCCTATTCCATTCAAAAAGAAAACGGCAAAACCGACTTTCGAAACAAGTTGAAGAACCATTGATAAGCTGATCAGTAGCCATGCATAAAAATAAATCCCTTCGTAAAGGGAAAGGATTGGTAAACGTTGGGTCTCAACAAGTCGCCATAGCAGGTAGCCGCTTTGCATCATATATACGATCGATAAAATGAAAAAACCACTGCGGTGAGCCAATCTGTTTTTATTCAAGTAGTCAACAAAATAAAAAACAAGGCTCACCGCATAAAGAATGACGATCACTTCATGAAATCTCGCCATCGTTAATTCAGCCATGATGCACTCTCTGCCTTTCACATGAAGATCGTATTTCATCCCTCATGTTTTTAAAATAGATGGAAATGCAACAAGTTCTTCGCATCATCATTGTGTTCGCTTCCACTAACAGGTAAAGATTTATGCAATTGGATTTGCTTGTACGCTTACATTTTTTGTCGTTTTAACGTGTTCCTCTGCTTGTCGTACGTTTTGAAAAACCGGCTCATTTTCCAAACCAAATATCTGTTTAAACAACGCCAACTTTTCTGTTGCCTGTCCATCCATTGCCAGTTCTTTCGCTTGAAGAATCGGTTCTTTTAAGAGCTGGTTGACAATTGACTTCGTATGTTTATTCAATACCTTCTTCTCACGCTCTGACAAATTAGGCATTTTATTTAGTATACTATCCATCGTTTCAGATTGGATTGCATTCGCTTTTTCCCGTAAGGCTGTAATAAGTGGTACAACACCTAAAGTTGTAATCCATTCTTTAAATACTACGATTTCCTCTTCAATCATGAGGCCAATTTCTTCCGCAGCCCGTTTACGCTCTGCTAAATTCGCTTCAACAATCCCTTGTAAATCGTCAATGTCATACAGGAAGACATTTGGCAACTCTCCAATACGCGGGTCCAGATCTCGAGGAACTGCTATGTCAACCATAAAGAATGGTTTCCCTTTACGAAGTTTCTCCACCATTTGCATCAGTTCAAAGTCAATGACGTAGTCTGTAGCACCTGTAGAACTAATCAATATATCCGCTTCAAGTAATGAGCATTGTAACTCTTGCATCGATTTGGCAACACCACCAAATTGTTCAGCCATTTCTTCAGCTTTAGAAAGTGTTCGGTTTATGACCGTGACCTTTCCTGCACCACTACCATGCAGATTTTTAATAGCAAGCTCGCCCATTTTCCCTGCACCTAAAATGGCGATATGTTTCTGTTGTAATGAACCAAAAATTTTCTTTCCAAGTTCAACAGCTGCATAGGAAACGGATACTGCATTATCTCCAATTGCCGTTTCGGAATGCGCGCGTTTAGCCACCGTAATCGCTCTTTTAAATAGTTCATTAAAAACTGTTCCAGTCGTTCCAATTTCTTGTGCTTTCAAGAAACTGTCACGGACTTGTCCTAAAATCTGTGTCTCACCAAGAACCATCGAATCAATTCCAGCAGCTACTCTCATCAAATGTTCGATTGCTGCATCATTTTCATAAATAAGCAAATGAGGGGAAAGATCTTCAAGCTCCATGTTAAACCAATCGGCTAAAAACCGCTTTACGTAGTAACGTCCCGTATGGACTTGATCCGCTACTGCATAAATTTCCGTCCGATTACACGTAGAAATGATGATGTTTTCCAATATGCTTTTCTCTTTTTGCAAAGTTTGCATTGCCCGCGGCAAGTCAGTCTCAACAAAAGATAACTTTTCTCTTATTTCTACTGGAGCCGTCCGGTGATTGACACCGACTACGATTGTATACATTGGGTGTTCACACCTCTCCCGTTCTTTTAAACATATCGATTATACCATATAACGATGTCGAATTCTGTAGTTTTTGTGAACAACTCTTGAACCATCAATGGTTGAATGGCAATATTTATAATGATTATCAATTAGTGTGACCTGATTGGCAGAAAAAAATCCGGACCACAAATGCTAATCCGGATTTTCTGTTATGAAACGTTATCTTTACATCCGACTTTCAATTTCGCTCCAAGCTTGTTCCATACCAATCCCTTTTTCAGATGAGAACAAAACAATCGGATCTCCAGCTCTTACATGTAATGTATCGCGGACAATCTTTTTGTGCTTTTCCCATTTTCCTTTTGGAATTTTATCAGCTTTCGTTGCAATAATGATGGTAGGGATATTGTAATGCCCTAAAAAATCATACATGACGCAATCATCAGCGCTTGGGGGATGACGAAGGTCGACGATTTGAATAACTGCACGTAGTTGTTCTCGTCCCGTCAAATACCGCTCAATCATTTTGCCCCATGCTTCTCGCTCGGATTTTGACACTTTTGCATAGCCATATCCAGGTACATCTACAAAAAACAATTTTTCTTCGATTTTATAAAAGTTCAGCGTTTGTGTCTTTCCTGGTTTGGAAGATGTCCTCGCTAAACTTTTTCGACCGATCATCTTATTGATGAAAGACGATTTTCCAACATTGGAGCGTCCCGCTAATGCAAATTCCGGGAATCCATCATCTGGATATTGCTCAGGTTTTACGGCACTCATAATCATTTCTACTTGATTGACTTTCATTCGGAAGCCTCCTCTAATGCAATTGCTAATACTTCTTCAGCATCCGAAACAAGCTTGAATGACAGCTCACTACGTACACTTTCCGGTATATCTTCAATATCACGCTCATTCGCCATCGGTAAAATAATGGTTGTTAAACCTGCTCGATGGGCACTGAGCGATTTTTCCTTCACACCACCAATTTGTAAAACTCGTCCTCTTAGCGTAATCTCGCCTGTCATGCCGACTTCACGTCGAACAGGCTTGTTCGTTAACGAAGAGACAAGCGCAGTTGCAATTGTCACACCTGCAGATGGACCATCTTTTGGTACTGCCCCTTGTGGAACATGGATATGAATATCCTTCGTTTCATAAAATTCCGGATCGATGTTAAACTGCTCTGCTTTCGATCGGACATACGAAAGCGCTGTTTGGGCAGATTCCTTCATGACGTCCCCTAATTTCCCAGTCAAGATGAGTTTACCTTTCCCGGGCGATAATGAAACTTCAATTTGTAAAGTATCTCCGCCTACGGATGTATACGCTAAACCGGTCGCAACACCAATCTGATTTTTCAGTTCCGCTTGACCATAATCGTGCTTTCTCTTACCAAGTAGTGACTCCAAAGTGTTGGCACTTACGGTCACACTTTTCTTTTCGCCTGTCACGATTTTTTTAGCTGCCCTACGACATACGCGCGCCACTTCACGTTCAAGTCCACGGACGCCTGCTTCACGTGTATAGTAGCGGACGATATGCATAATCGCTTCATCATTAAAACGAACTTGTGATTTCGTTAAACCGTGTTCCTTCAATTGTTTAGGAATCAAATGATTTTTTGCTATTGCCCGCTTTTCAACCTCTGTATAACCTGGAATTGAAATGACTTCCATTCGATCTCTCAATGGACCCGGGATGGCATTGACATCATTGGATGTTGCAATGAATAAAACACCTGACAAATCATATGGTTCCTCAATATAATGATCACTGAACGAATGGTTCTGTTCAGGATCTAACACTTCTAACATCGCTGCAGAAGGATCTCCTCTAAAATCATTTGACATTTTATCAATTTCATCTAACAAGAAAACAGGATTAATCTTTCCTGCCTTTTTCATCCCTTGAATGATTCGACCAGGCATGGCCCCAACGTATGTCCGTCGATGACCCCGAATTTCAGACTCATCTCGAACGCCACCAAGGGAAATACGCACAAAATCCCTGCCTAACGATTCTGCAATGGAACGGGCAAGTGAAGTTTTACCAACACCTGGTGGTCCGTCCAGACATAGGATTGGTCCTCTTAGTGAATTTGTTATTTGACGGACAGCTAAGTATTCTAAAATACGTTCTTTAACAGATTCAAGCCCTTCATGATCACGATCTAGAATCTCTTCAGATCGATTAATGTCAAGTTGGTCTGCAGACGCATCTGTCCAAGGCAGTGCCACAAGCCAGTCAAGATAATTACGAATTACACCGCTTTCGGCTGAAGCCGAATGCGCTTTTTCATAACGCTGCAATTCACGATAGGCTACAACTTTTACATGTTCAGGCATCCCTGAAGCTTCAATTTTCTCTGTTATCTCAACAATTTCAATGTTTTTTCCATCTTTATCACCAAGCTCTTTTTGAATGGCTTTCATTTGTTCACGTAAGTAAAACTCTTTCTGAGTCCGTTCCATCGCCAACTTTACGCGATTGTTTATTTTGTTTTCCAATTCTAATATCGCTTGCTCATCATGGAGTTTGTGTACGAGAAATTCCAATCGTTTTTTGACATTACTCATTTCAAGAATTTCTTGCTTAGCTGCCAACTTTAACGGTAGATGGGAAGCAACTGTGTCTGCGAATCTTCCTGGTTCTTCGATCGATGCAATCGAATCGTACGTCTCTTGGGAGATTTTCGATGAGTTTTTGGCGTACTTCTTGAAATACGGGAGCAATGTACGCTTTAGCGCTATCATTTCTGCATCGTTCTCTTCCTTTGCGGGAATAACCTTCACATCGACGACAGGATATAGATCTGCTTCTTCATAATTGCTCCATTCCGCTCGTTCCAAGCCTTCAAGTTGGATTCGGTATGTACCGTTCGGTAGTTCATTCAACGATTTTACATGGGCCAACAAACCAATTGTGTACAGATCATCCGCTTCAGGTATTTCGACACTCGTATCTTTTTGAGAAGCGAGCATGATGATATTGCCATTTGCAATGGCGTGTTCGACTGCAAACACTGAGCGTTCGCGCCCCACATCAATATGTAAAACCATCTTCGGAAACATTAACATTCCGCGCAATGGTAACAGTGGAACATTTGCTTTTGTTTCAATATCCATGCAGTAGTCACCTCCGAAAGTTCCTATCTTATGTATGTCCAATATTCGCAATTCATATAAGGTGGAAAAAGCCGACAACCGATGAGCGAATGAATCGCCTCGCCGGAGTCGGCTTTGTCCCTCCTGTTATCATGCCGTGTTCTTTTCTGGATCCAAATCAAATTCAGATCCATCTTCCCGATAAAGAATCGGGCTGGACTTTTTTAGAACAGCGTCTTTCGTAATGATGCATTCTGTTACTTCCTCCAAAGAAGGAAGTTCATACATAATATCTAACATGATATTCTCAATGATAGAACGCAATCCACGAGCACCTGTTTTTCGAACAATCGCCTCTTTAGCGATTTCAAGAAGCGCATCTTCTTCAAAACGTAACGCAACGCCATCGAGTTCAACCATCTTTTGGTACTGCTTGACAATTGCATTTTTTGGAACCGTTAAAATTTGATACAGCGTATCTTCATTTAATTGCTCCAAAGTAGCGATAACCGGTAGACGACCGATAAATTCCGGAATCAATCCAAAGCGTTGTAAGTCTTCAGGAATCAGTTTAGAAAGTAAGGAAGCTTCTTCATCAGCTTTCTCAATATCCGTTCCGAATCCAATCACTTTTTGACCCGTACGACGCTTAATGATTTCTTCCATCCCGTCAAATGCTCCACCTACGATAAATAGAATATTTGTCGTATCGATTTGCAGGAATTCCTGATGTGGATGCTTTCTTCCTCCTTGTGGCGGTACACTTGCTACCGTTCCTTCAAGGATTTTCAAAAGCGCTTGCTGTACGCCTTCACCAGAAACGTCACGTGTAATCGAAGCATTTTCGGATTTACGAGCAACTTTATCGATTTCATCAATATAGATAATTCCTTTTTCAGCTCGTTCAATATCGAAATCTGCAGCTTGGATAAGCTTCAACAAAATATTTTCCACGTCTTCACCGACATAGCCGGCTTCAGTTAGGGAAGTTGCATCTGCAATCGCAAATGGAACGTCCAAAATACGTGCCAACGTTTGAGCTAATAATGTTTTCCCGCTTCCAGTAGGTCCTATTAAGACAATGTTTGACTTTGCAATTTCCACATCATCTACTTTACTGTTCGTATTAATCCGTTTGTAGTGGTTATATACCGCCACAGCCAATGATTTCTTAGCTCTATCTTGACCGATAATATATTCATCAAGAATACTTTGTATTTCACGTGGTTTCGGTACGTCTTTAAGCTCAAAGTGCTCTTCAAGGCCTACTTCTTCCTCAACGATTTCAGCACAGAGCTCGACACACTCATCACAAATATAAACACCTTGACCAGCAACAAGTTTCCTTACTTGGTCTTGGGTTTTACCACAAAATGAACAACTCAAGTTGTCTTTTTCATCGTTAAATTTGAACATCAAGCTCACCCCTATCAAGTGACAATCTTACAAGATTCCCCCGTTTTTATCAACTAATTAGAACTTATCCTCTTTTCCCACAGGTTCAATTCGTCCTATGAAAAACAAGGTACGGGAAAGCCGCACCTTGTATGATTGTGTCTACTTATTCAGTGATTTTTGCGTTGTCAACGAGGAATTCCACTGTTTTATTCAAACGCAAGTCGTTTTCAAGAACTTTCGTTCCACCTAGTGTTTGTTTAATTTGGTCAACTTCCATTCCAAATTGCTTAGACATCTTTTCAAGTTCTGCGTTCACTTCTTCTTCAGTTACTTGAAGATCTTCAGCTTTGCCAATTGCTTCTAGTGTCAATGATACACGCACACGGTTAAGTGCATCGTCTTTCATTTGGCTACGAAGAGCTGCTTCGTCTTGACCAGAGAATTGGAAGTATAGGTCAAGGTTCATACCTTGCATTTGCAAACGTTGACCGAACTCTTGCATCATGCGATCCACTTCAGAATCTACCATTACTTCAGGTACTTCGAATTCTGCGTTCGCTGCAGCTTTTTCGACAAGCTCGTCACGCAATGCAGCATCAGCAGCATTTTTCTTTTCTTCAGCAGTCTTTTCTTTTAACTTTGTGCGAAGTGCTTCAAGGCTTTCGACTTCTTCGTCAATTTCTTGAGCTAGTTCGTCGTTTAGTTCAGGAATTTCTTTTGTTTTGATTTCATTGATTTTCACTTTGAATACAGCTGGTTTACCTGCTAATTCAGCAGCATGGTATTCTTCAGGGAATGAAAGCTCTACGTCTTTCTCTTCGCCGACTTTAAGGCCGATTAATTGCTCTTCAAAACCTGGAATGAATGAACCAGATCCGATTTGCAAGTCGTATCCTTCAGATTTCCCGCCTTCAAACGCTTCATCATCAACGAACCCTTCAAAGTCGATGTTTGCAGTGTCGCCGTCTTCAATTGCTCCATCTTCTTTTACAACCATCTCTGCAAGTGCTTGTTGACGATCTTTCAATTGCTCCTCAATCTCTTCATCCGTCACAGCCGTTTCTTGGCGAGTAACTTCAAGACCTTTGTAGTCTCCAAGTGAAACTTCCGGCTTTAATGTAACAATCGCTCTGAATACAAGCGCTTTGCCTTGTTCCATTTCGTCGATTTCAATTTCAGGTTGAGCAATCGGCTCTACACCTGACTCGTCTAGTGCATTGCCATAAGCTTCCGGTAGGATGATATCAAGTGCGTCATTATAAAGAGCTTCCACTCCGTACATTCTATCAAACATTTTACGAGGCATTTTCCCTTTACGGAATCCAGGTGCTTGAACTTTCTTTACAACTTTTTTAAACGCTTCATCGATCGCAGCGTTCACTTTTTCTGCTGGCACCTCAACTGTGAGTGTACCTTTATTACCTTCTTGTTTTTCCCAATTAACTGACATTAGTAAATACCTCCGAATCATTTATGACAAGTATAATATCGCATGTTAATACGCCATTTACAACCACTATAGTATATCATAGTCTTTCGATCTTTCAACAGATTTACTGCTACTTATTGTTCAGTTTGTTCATCAATTGATTGGATCAAGTTCATTAGTTCCGAATCAATCCACTTTTCCCCAGTAAACAAACCATCTATGTAATGAATATAGCCTTGCGCAACTTCTTCCGCAGAAAAGCCTTCCCAACTGAATGGGTATGCAATGATGCCATAACGCAAGCTCGCTTCAATCGCCATTTGCATCCTCGATGGATCTTTTTCGTTAAGGTCGCTTATCCGATCAATTACTTCCCGTGTTTTTTCATCTTGGTTTGGCAAATGTAATTCAGTGGGTACGACCGCTTTTTCAAATCCGAATTTCTTCACAGTCAATGTTTTATCGCAAGCAGCGTCACGTAAAAGAACGAGCGCATATGTAACAACTAGAGGATGAATCTCTTCATGTTCGGCAATCTCAGCGAGTAATTTTAAACTTTCCGCCTCAACCTGGCGATTCTCCATTGACGCTACTATTTGTTGTTGCACTTCAGGTGTGTTCGCTAAAAACTCTTCAATTGTCAGTGCTTCTTGTAGTTCTATCATTGGTTCTTCAGAGATAGCGTAGCGGCTCGCTAATCGATTATTTAAATCACGTAAATAGTTGAACTTTTGTATCATGTCTGGTGGTACAATATTTTCCTCGAGAAGTGTAGCGATGGTCATTTCCACTTCTTCATAATCTTGCAATTGAATACTGATTGCTAAATACAATTCCATCGCATCTAAATACTCTGCTGCTCCACTATGTAATAATTTCGTAGCGATTTCTTTCGCTTTTTCAAAGTTTCTCGTTTCATATAAAGAAACAGCATACGGTGCCAACAAACGCATATTGTCCGGGTCAAAATGATAAACTTGGTCAAAGGATTCAACCGCAAGTTCGTAGTCCACATCCTCAACGGCATCCAGTCCTTTTTCAATCAGCCCATCCAATGCGCCTGGAAATACAACGATATTATCTTTTTTCAGCAATTTCCCATACTTATTTCGCACGACATTCACCTTCTTTCATCCTCTCCACTATACCACATAGCATTTTCCAACTGGAATCGATTTATGCATCAGCTTTCGATGAATATTACGTTACAACAGGACTTTCATTCCTTCCATTTGACAAGAAAAAAGAAGGAAGTGGATTACCCCTTCTTCCTTCTATCGAAAGTTGCTGTTAAGCGACAGCTTTTTTACACGCCTCTGCGCATTTACGGCAAGCTTCTGCACACTGTTTACAATGTTCATGGTCATGTTTGTCACATTCTTCTTCACATGTTTCACAAATTTTCGCACACAACTCCATAATTTCTTTTACAAACGGACTATTACGTGTAATTGCTTGTGCCGTATACGCACATATATCTGCACATTCACGGTCTAGACGAATGCAGTCCGCCATCATCTTCACGTTTTCTTCACCTAGGCAAGCATCGTAACATCTGTTGCACGCTTCCAAGCATTCCAAACAGGCTTGGAGACATTCTTCATAGTTCACGTTCATTTGCTCAGCTCCTTTTATGAAGTTCGTTACTCTCTTCCCCACATAAGAAGGTGTAAAACCTCTTCGATCACTCTACTAAAACTTGTCCCATCATTCCATTATCTTCATGTTCGAGTATATGACAATGGAACATATACAACCCTTTATTTTTAAATTGAATGGCAATCTTCACTGTCTCATCGGGATGTACAGCAATGCTGTCTTTCCATCCTTGTTCATTCTCTGGAGGTGCAGCGCCATCTCTGCTAATAATCTTGAATTGTGCACCATGAATATGGAACGGATGAATCATTCCACCCATTATGTCCGGCTTATTATAAATTTCCCATACTTCAGTAACGCCTTGCTCTTGTGTAAAGTCGATTCGGTCCGGGTCGAATTTCTTCCCGTTAATCGTCACATGATCCATCATCCCGAATAATTCTACCGTCTTATTAACTGGCAAGTTCTTTTCCTCAGCAGTCAGCGTGAAATCATTTAACTGTGTCGATAATTCGCTTGCCACTCCATTTGAATGAGAAATGTCAAAAGGCAACAGCACGGAGCCATCTTCATTCACTAATGCCAAATCAGAAGTTGCATCAATTGCTTGAAAGTCAATGACAATCTCCGCTCTTTCAGAAGGTGTCAACGTGACTTCCTGAACGGTTACAGGCTCGTTCAAAAAACCGCCATCCGTACCAATTTGAACAAACGAATCCCCACTATTTAACTTCAATGTGTAATTTCTCGCATTCGAGCCATTTACGATTCGCAACCGTACTTTCTCTTTCTCCACTGTCAACTTGGGATTGACCGTTCCATTTATGAGTAACGTATCACCGATTGTGCCGTCTTCATTTCGAGCTTCACGATAATTCAATTGATGGTTCTCATCAAACAGCTTATCTTGAATGATTAACGGAAAATCATTTTTCCCGTAGTCATCCGGCACATTAAGATGCTTTGAGTTTTCATCCTCAATAAAAATTAAACCAGCCAATCCGTTGTATACTTGATCTGCAGTATTTCCATGAGGATGAGGGTGAAACCACAGTGTTGCCGCTTCTTGTGTCACCTTAAACTCAATTACTCTCTCCTCACCCGGTTGTAGTGCATCATGAGGGCCACCGTCTGCATCAGCAGCCACTTCCAACCCATGCCAATGGAAAGTTGTCTCTTGATCAAGTTCATTAATTGTCCGGATTTTAATCGTTTCTCCTTTTGTAAACTGGAGCATGGGGCCTAAAAACGTTCCATTGTAGCCATACGTTTTCGTTTTACTTCCATTAAATATTTGAGTTTCCCCTTTTTGAGCCCTTACCGTGTAAGTGACATCACCATCTATATTCCGCTCAAGAACCGGTGGGACAATCAATTCATTTTCACCTGTAGAATCTTTTAATTGCATTACTTCATCATGACTCATATGGCCTTCCATTTCACCATGACTCATACCGTCTTCCATTTCATCATGATTCATCATTGTCTGATCCGTACGGACTTCTGCAGGCTCCTCTTTCACACAGCCGCTCAATATTAGGAAGCCCCCTAACATCATCAGTGCGAGTTTGTTGCTATTCATCATCGTTTCCTCCAATCCTTCACCATCGTTCGTTACGTAGCGTAGCAAATAAATAAGGAAAATCTATGCATATCGTAATCAATTCATCACAAATAGGAAGGAGTTCTCATTTGTAGGAATTACACTTGAGAGGATGGAACTGTTTACACGAGTCATTTCAAGTAAAATTCAACTCCAGTAAGTCACAGTATCCAATAATCCTATGATGATAAGCATGACACCTGCCACTTTTTGAATAGCAGCACCAATCTTGACACTTGTTCGCATAATCCGTTTGTCTACGTTAAAAAACCAAATAAACACAAACAACAAAATAAGAGGAAATGCAGTAGCTATACCAAAAACAGCTGGAAGAATTAAGCCATAGGACGTGGCAGTGACAACAGGCATAAGCCAACCGAAAAACAAAATGAACATTGTCGGACAAAATGCGACTGAAAAACTTGCACCAAACAGAAAAGAACCAAGCTTCCCGTCACGTAACCGTTGAGGGACATGTATCGCTAATCGATTTAAAAAGCGCATCTTTACAATCCCGAGAAGTACAAGACCTGTAAGGACAATGAGGGGACCGATAACCTTTCGAAAGATTGGAAAATAGCCTACTAAGGATGATTCAAATTGTTGGCCAAACAACCATGCGAAAAGCCCAAATATGCTAAAAACAACAACTTTACCTAGAATGAAAAATAGGACTTCTTTCCAATCACTCTTTGTTTGTACAGATCGTTGCCCATACAGCGTCATCGCACTTATATTGCCTGTGAGCTGACAAGGAGCAGCCGCACCAATTACACCTAGTAATAGTGCAACAACTAGGGGGTAATTCCCAAATGAATTGATGAGTCGAGTCATTGGCTCGGTAATACTTACACTTATCTCAGATAAGATTCCATACAAATGTAAAACACCTCCTATATTTCTTAGCGACTTGATTTATTTCTTTTACTTTTTCAGTAATCGATTCCACCAAAATCTCTTTATCCCCATTTATAACCAATCCCCCACACAGTATGGAGAAATTCCTCGATTGGAAAACCAGCCGCTTTCAATTTTTCCCGTAGATTTCTAATGTGTGAATCTACTGTACGAATGTCCGTGTAGGTGTTGTAATTCCATGCAGTACGCAGTAACTGCTCTCGCGTATACGTCCTTTTCGGATTGCTAATTAACGTATGAATAATGGAATACTCTTTCAGTGTCAGATAGGCTTCAACATGCCTATATTTCAACGAATACGTGTAATGACTTAAGATGAATTCACCATTTACCGTTGTATTTTCGTCTTCCTGTTTATGCACTCTTCGAAGTAACGCATTCACTCTTGCAACGAGTTCACCTTCATCAAACGGTTTTGTAACGTAGTCATCAGCGCCAACATCTAATCCTCGAACAACGTCTAATTTATCTGCCCTTGCAGTCAACATAATAATCGGCACATTTACTTGTTGGCGAATCATTTCACATACTTCCCAGCCATCCATGAAAGGCATCATAATATCCAAAATGACAAGATCTATTTGTTGTGACTGGATCATTTCAATCCCTTTTTCACCACTCTCCGCTTTCAAACAGGCAAATCCATGTGGAGCTAAAAATAATTCAAGTAAATTAAGCATTCTTTGTTCATCATCGATGAGTAGGATCTTTCGCAATGTAATCTCCCCTTTCAACTTATAGTTTCACGATAAAAGTGGAGCCAGTGCCAACGCGGCTTTCTACATAAATGACACCATCGTGCGCTTCAACTAGCTCCTTCACAATCGCTAGTCCTAATCCTGAGCCTCCAGACGTACGTGAACGAGATTTCTCAACTCGATACAACTTGTCAAAAATCCGGTCAATTTCATCATGAGGAATACCAATTCCTTCGTCAGAGACCTGTAGGACTGCATTAGCACCCTCCTCGTATACGGTCATCGTTACGTCCGTATTCGCTTCTGAATATTTCAATGCATTATCCAACAAATTCAATAGAATTTGTTCCAAGCGTAAGGGATCTGCAAACAGTTGAAAGTCTTTTTCACATAAAATGGTTAGGTTGATGTTTTTCAGTTCAAATGAAGGTTGTACGAGACGATATAATTCCTTTGCAAATCGTTGTGCCGAGAAATACGTCTTTTCAACCGTAAAAGACAATTCATCCATTTTCGCTAACTCCATTAAATCTTTCACAAGTTCCTTCATTCGGTTCGATTCTTCCGCAATGATCTTCAAGTATTCCATTCTTTCCTCATCCGTAAGCTCATTTCTCATCGCCACTTTCAAGTAGCCGATCATATACGTCAGAGGCGTGCTAAGTTCATGGGAAATCGACGCTAAAAATTCATTTCGCTCCGTTTTCATAGTTTCCAAGTCCGTCGCCAGTTCCATAATGGCCATAGACAGTTCTCCGAGTTCATCTTTTCCTGCATTCGGCAAACTAACACGAAAATCTCCTTCACGTAATTTTTCAGTTGCTTCTTTCATATGTACGAGCGGACGCGTTAAAAACTTGGATAGGACAAGATAAATGACAAACAAAATGATTATGCTTACACCGCCTGCTAAACCGAAATGCAAGTTGACACGGTCGACTAATCGTTGAATAGGTTCAGTCTTTTGGAACATCACTACATGACCTGACCAATCAGCTATCTGATAAGGATGAACACTCACAATATACTCCGAGTTTTTCCAATCATCTAATAGCAACTGATCATCTTCTCGGCGAGAACCGTCCAATAGCTTCAAATACTTATTCAAAGCAAGAAGGTTTTCGGCTGAACTCTGAATAACCTCATCGTTTTCTCCCGTGATAACTACTTCGCTTTCCTTGCCGTATTCCATTAAGACGATATGATTCATCGTCTCTTCAGAATAGTAATCCTCTAACACCTCACGATGGTTAGAGCCATTAGCCATCACTCTCTCAAACTCTTCTTCAATTCGCGCGTGAATTATCGTTTGGTGCAGATAGATCATAAGAATCGATTCAAGCAAAAGAAATGACAATATAAAGTAGGCAGCTAGTTTTGTGGAAATTCTCTTCAGCATCCTCACCTCCCAATACATCTCAATCTATTATAGAAAATGATTATGAAAAAGATATGCAGAAAGGTTTGATGGACATTCAATAACCGACCACAATTTCATATTCATTAACTAACTACGATTGAACATTATTTGTCTATACACAAGTCTACATCCTGTTTATAAGCAAAGAATTAGGAACGCTTTCAGTTTAGTTGCCATGTATAGTGGATACACTGCTTTCACGACATCTCAAAACAACCAAATACACAGACATTTATTTCCTGAGAAATAAACAATATCTTCGACGTCACGATTCCCTATCACTCACGATGGAGGCATTCCACATGACAGAACCACATTACATAAAAGAATCAAAGAGAAAATGTAAATTGGCTGGAATGGATCCAGACAAAGTAGCAAAACCAAAAAAATTTCTATGCGAAGTAGCTTTTGAAGAGAAATTGACTTTCTATCGTGAAATTTTATCAGTGGTCCGCTTCTTTTCTAACAAGCTTCTTGATTCTTTAAAAGGAACACCTATACTTGTAGTTGTCTCTGATGCAGATGGTTACTTGATTGACGTAACTGGAGACGAAACAATCAAAGCAGCTATCGAACAATTTGGGATTGTTGCAGGCAGTCAATTTTCACAGGAAGACACAGGTACAAACGTGGTGACACTCTCTTTGGAACAAAAACACCCTGTTAGCATTATCGGCGATCAGCATTACCATTCTGTTCTACACGATGTGGCATGCTATGGTACGGCTTTTCATGTAAAAGGCGAGACGAAACTACTTGGAAGTATATCCATTATGACACCACTCCCATTTCAAAACCCATTATTACTAACAATGTTAGCACTAACTGTTGACTCGATTGAGAGAGAGCTTTTACTTCGAAAACAAAATAAGAAACTCAATATATTAAATCAAATTCTCCTCACACGAACAAAAAACGGTATTATCATTACAGATGAAAATGGAGTTGTAACAACATCCAATCTATTTGCAGAACAAATCGTAAATCAAAAAAAATCTTTAATTGGGCTTCCTATACATCAATTTCAATTAGTCGGCAACCATTTTAAAGCTGTACTTGAAGAAGAAAAGATCATTACGGATGAAGAAATACCTTTTCCAAACATAGAAGAGAATACTGTTGTCTGTTTGTTTGACGCCTATCCTATTTTTGAAAACACGAAATTAATTGGGGCATATGGACAGTTCAGAGATATTACTGAACGATACTTACTGGAGGAGAAATATAACTATTTAGCGTTTCATGATGAGTTAACAAATTTACCTAACAGGCGCTTCATCAACAAGGAACTATCTGCTTTTATTGAAGAACATAAAGCATTTAGAAAAGGTAATGAATTAGCTTTATTGTTCATTGATCTTGATCGCTTTAAGATCATAAATGATAATTTTAGTCATTCATATGGAGACGAGCTCTTGATCGAAGTAAGCAAACGCTTAGCTGGGTGCTTAGGAAAAAAAGATATACTTGGCAGAATGGGTGGCGATGAGTTTGTCATGTTACTGCGAGATTTTGAAGACGCAACTGATATAGCTAATAAAGCCGATACGATTATTAAGCTTTTCCAAGAACCCTTTTATGTACATGACGAAAAAATTTACACAACAGCGAGTATAGGAATTGCAATATATCCCGATCACCCTATACCTAAAGAAAAATTTCTTATTTATGCGGATAATGCCATGTATCAAGCGAAGTCTCTTGGGAAAAATCGCTATGCTCTTCATTCCACAGATACGTTAACTGATCTGATGGGTGACTCCATACTTGAGATGGACATGCGAAGAGCACTTGAACAAAACGAATTTATTCTGTATTATCAGCCTCAACTTCATAGTTGTACGCAAGAGATCGTTGGGTTGGAAGCGTTAATTCGTTGGCAACATCCGACACTCGGCCATCTCGCACCTAATCGTTTCATTTCGTTAGCTGAGGAAAACGGGTACATTACAAAAATTGGTGAGTGGGTTATCGCTGAAGTATGTAAACAGAACAAAAAGTGGCAGGACGACGGTTTGAAACACATCCAAGTCCATGTCAATCTCTCTTCACAACAGTTCAATAAAACGAACCTCGTACAATTCATCGAACAAACATTAGAAGAAACTGGGCTAAAGTCTCAATACTTAGGCGTTGAAATTACAGAATATATAGCTATGGAAGACGAATCCTCCATTAACGTTGTAAGAAAGCTAAAAGAGATCGGTATCGCGATTAGTATTGATGATTTTGGGATAGGACACAATTCGCTTCATTACCTCAAACATCTTCCAATCGATTTCATTAAAATTGACCGGTCATTCATTGCAGATATGATGAAGGATCAACATAACGCCATCATTGTACAAACAATCATAGACTTGACACACAATTTAGGAATGGAAGTCATCGCTGAAGGTGTGGAAACTTTGGATCAATTAGAGTTTTTAAAAGACCACAACTGTACGATTGTGCAAGGTTTTGTTCTCTACAAACCACTACCAGCTAAAGAAATTAGGAAATTATTACAGGTAGAGTAAATATATAACCGATAAAAACAGACTGTATACTCGAATAAGAGTATACAATCTGTTCGGCTTTCTGTATGATTTGCCACATAAACAAGTCAACTATTTACGCTAATTGCACAATCACAATAGAAGCACTGATGACTGGAATGTCTGGAGATATTTGATTGTCTAATACTGTACGTCCATCAAGATTTCTCACAGTTAGAACATCCCCAGCCGTTAAAGTGATAATTTGTTGACCGACGAAAGGTTGGTTACCCGACGTTGCCCCATAGGCTGTCCCAATAATTTGACTGTTACCGTTAAATAACGCAAATGCGGATGTTCCTTGTTGTGGATTCACTTCGTAGGTAATCAAATATGTGCCTGTTTCGTTAATGGTAATTTCCGCATCACCTGGAACATGTGTGACGAATCCTGGAGGTGTGATATTTCCGTTTGTATCAAAAGTTACAGAATCACCTTCTTCAAGTGTCTGTTGTGTTGTATCATAAATATATGCTGCACCAAGCACACCTCCCGGAGGACCTTGTGGACCTGCTGGACCTTGTGGACCCGCTGGACCTTGTGGACCCGCCGGACCTTGTGGACCCGCCGGACCTTGTGGACCCGCCGGACCTTGTGGACCTTCAGGACCTTGTGGGCCCGCCGGACCTTGTGGACCTTCAGGACCTTGTGGGCCTCGTTGACCTGGCGGGCAAGCTCTGCATGGATTAAAACAAGAATCAACTGGAGTAGCTTGCACACATCGAATAGGTTTATAGTGATATCTCATTCAATTCACCTCCTTCTTTACTCTTTCTTACTATATTCAATGAAAGTTGTGTCGCTTGTACAAACGTAATAGGTGATAACGGAAATTGCGAAATTACCTCTCTCACCATGTACTGACTATTAAATAATTTATTATCAGCAAAAAAATACGACCAAGAACTTAGCAGTTAAGTTCCGGTCGTTTTGTACTTCATTATTGATTCTCTAATGTATTCTCTGCCATGGAAGATAAACTTTGAGCATTCCGGCTGATTTCTTGAACAGTTGCTGAAATTTCTTCGATCGCTGCCGCTTGATTGGAAGATACTTCATTAATCGTTGAGAATGATTTGTTTAACGCATCTACAGCAGAAGTAATTCGTTGGATAACTTGATCAATTTGCGAAACATTCTCTTTTGAATTGGTTGCGAGTTTACGGATTTCGTCAGCTACTACTGAAAATCCTTTACCTTGTTCACCAGCCCTTGCTGCTTCTATCGCAGCATTCAGTCCCAGGAGATTGCTTTGATCAGATATTCCTTTAACAACCGAAGAGATGTTTCCAATTTCATCAGTTCCTGTCATTACTTCTGCGATTATTTCATTTGCATCGACTACTTGATCTGCTAAATTGGTAACAGAATTTGCAATGTCATCGAGAGAAGCAGCGGTTTCCTCAACAATTGCAGATAAGCTATCGGCAACCATGAACAATTCATTAGATTTTTGAAGACTTGTCCCTATCCCTACTCCACCGACAATCTTGCCGTGATCATCGTGAAGGGGAATGGCCCGAGCAATCAATGGAAATCCAAAAAGCTCTTTGGGCACCATGGCGACTTTGTCACTATTTTCTCTTAGAGCTTCTGTTATAATATCTCCCGGCGCTAACGGATCACCAACAGACACATCCAATGCAAACGTTTCCCCTGGTATATTTAACAACAATTGTTTTGTATCGTAAATCCCTATTGTAATATCATCTTGTATTAAGCGATTTAAATAAGGTGCTATCTTTATGAAAGCATCTAAAATCTCAACATTCGTCGCTGTATCATGCTTCGTCAATTGTCTGTACCCCCTACTTCAATATGGAAAGGTTCGTTGTCCAAAATTTAATGATATCCATTTCATTGTAGTAAACTCATCCAAACTCCATTGCCCATTTAGCCGTCCAATTCCAGATTGGTTTTCTCCTCCAAACGCAACAATCGGCTCGTCATTTATCGTTACATCATTGATGTGAATCATACCCGTATGAATTTTCTTAGCCATTTCAACACCTTTTTCAAGATTGCTCGTATGGATCGCTCCACTCAATCCGAAACGTGTATCATTTGCAATGTTAACTGCTTCTTGTTCCGTTTCAAATTGCATGACGCACACAACTGGTCCAAATAACTCTTCCTGAGCTACCGTCATATCCGGTGTAACATCTCCTATAATTGTTGGCGCAACCAAGTTACCAGTAATGGAACCATCTAATATAATAGAAGCCCCTTCTTCAATACTTTTATCAATGTACGACTTCAATGTGGATGCCTGTCGCTTATTTACAACTGGTCCAATAATGGTGTCAGCCTCTTTCGGATCACCGACCTTTAGGGATGAAACCTTTTCTTTATATTTCTTGATAAATTCCTCATATACATCTTTATGGACAACAATCCGATTTGCAGACATACAAATTTGTCCCTGATGCGTGAACCTGCTGAAAGTGGCCGCATTTACAGCATAATTAATATCTGCATCCGCCATAATGATGAATGCACTATTTCCACCTAATTCCAACAAAGGTTTTTTGAAATTTTTCATAGCAACTTGACCAATATGTCGTCCAATTTGAGTCGATCCAGTAAACGATATTATTCGAGGTATCGGATGCTCAATGAAAGCATCACCGATTTCTTTAATATCTGTTACGACAACATTTAATAGCCCAGAAGGCAATCCAGCCTCTTCAAAAATCTTAGCTATTAGTGTCCCACCAGTGACAGGTGTTTCTTCATGTGGTTTAAGGACAACGCCATTCCCCGCACCTAAAGCAGGTGCAACAGATTTCATGGATAGGAAAAAAGGAAAATTAAATGGACTGATGACACCCACAACTCCAACCGGTACACGGTACAATCTATTTTCCTTATGATCTTCTGTCGAAGGCAATATCTTCCCTTCCATTCTTAGTGGGAACGTAGCTGCCTCTTTAATCATGTTCTTGACTAGGCCAATCTCAAAAGCCGCTTTAAGTCTAGTTGCGCCTAATTCTTGAATAATTATCTCTGTAATTTCCTCTTCGTGCTGTTCAATATAAGCGACCGCATTTTCTAAAATGGTACGCTTCTTATAGGCATTTACGTGCGCCCATTCTTTCTGACTACGAAATGACGCATTATAAGCTTGGTCGACATCCTCTATTGTCCCGATCTTCATACTTGCAAGTTCTTCACCCGAGTATGGATCAACATTTACAAGCTTATTACGACTTCCTCCATCTCTCCAGGAGCCATTAATGTACTGTTTACTTAATGTTTGTATCGTTAACATGACTTTCCCCCTAAAACACAAATTGGTTATTAGCATACAATATTACTATCGGAAAAATTTACCGTATTCTTTAGTTCTATACTAATGTGTTTTTATTCTAAATAATTAAAACAAAAAGACGCCTTCATTGACGTCTTTTTATCCTTTGTTGCTCATATTTAAATTAACGATATTAAATAATTCATTCACGTTGCTCCAACTCTTCAATTAATACCTTCATTTCTTCAATTTCCTTCTTCTGCGCTTCAATAATTTTGTCCGCTAAATCTTTCACACGTGAATCTGATATCTTTGCGCGTTCGCTCGTTAAAATGGCAATTGATTGATGCGGAATCATCGCTTTCATCCAAGATGTATCTTCAATAGTCGCCTGACTGCGGACTAAATACAATGACAAAGCAAAAATGATTACACTTACGCCTAAAATTCCAACATTCAACTTTTTATTCGCATACATTTTCCACATGAATGCCATCATAATCATTGCCATTGTAGCTCCCATCAGCAAAGCCATATACAGTCGTGTTTCACTGAAGAATACATGGTCGAGTGCATATGTGTTCAAATACATCAATCCAAACATGATAACTGTGGATGTCACAATCATCATCGCAAACCTTCCGTAACTTTTCATACTGTAGATCTCCTTTCATGAAATGATTGAGTTTCTGTCTCCTCTACCCCCTAAATATGCAGAAAGTCTGCACTTACCTAAAATTCATCTCATGACTTAGCTCATCGGTAATTGACTGCACAACCGACTACACAAAACAATAATCATTCATATGTCGGTCGAAGCATTATTTCATTTAAATAATCCAGGTTGAAATACACGATAACTACTAGCGACGTTAACAATACAAGCTGAATACCTATGACAATTAACTGCGCTTTATGCGTGCGGAAACGTCTTGACAGTACATAAATTATAGGGAATGCCAGCAAGACACTACATGCAATCGTCGTGAACTGTAAATGATCAAGATACATATAAACGTAAACAAGTGGAGAAAGATTTTGTACTTGTTGAGCAAGGAACGGAAAAAGAATGCATAAAACGGCAAACACATTCATTATTGTTGCGACAGATACAATCGCTATATAAAAAAGCGGCTTTTGCTCATACTAGACTCCTCCTAGTTTTTAAAATAGTATTATAGTAGTCAGACGCGCAATGACTCTTTTTGTTACAAATTCTTAGCTAGCTTCTCAAATCACAAAAATTTACTCGTACTAATACAACTAATACTTGTTAATGTATAAGGAATTGCTTAATATGCAACAAATTTGAAGACCGTTCACATTCCAACCTTTCTTTCTATGAAACCTTGTACATGTAATAAACAAAACAAGGCTGGGACAAAACTTTAAATAGCCATTCCTCTGCGCTCCAAAAGACACGCTTTCTGCGGGGCGCGCTCGAGCCAATCGAAAAACGAAGAGTTCGATTGGCTCCCAACTCTGCGCTTTTGCTCGCAAAAGCCGTTCTACGTGACGGCTTTCCCTGCGGGACTCAACATCTGCGCTAAACCCTTCAGGACATTGAATAGACTTCGTCGAATAAGCATTGAACGAAGGAAATGCATCAGCATTTTCGAGGAGTCGGTCTTTTTCCCCTCCGATCCACTCATGAAAATGAAAAAGAAACATTATAAAAGCATAAAAATGCATGTTGGCGAATTTTGCCTTCATGCATTTTTTTATGTTTTATCCGAGCCTCTTTACTTCAACATTATTATATCGCGCGTTTTTTGCTTGCAAAAGAGATCGAAATTCAGTTGACCAAGAGGTGAAATTATGACGATTTGTTCAACTCCTTTATGGAAATAATTACTTAACATCTTTCAAATAAACCCCATAACTTTTCCATATTTTGAAGTCTAATTTCTCATAAAACTCCACTAATATTGTCCAGTCAATGATAATTGTTTCGATATTTCTTTCTTGTATATACGCCATTGCGGCTTGAACAATCGCTAATCCATAGCCATTTTTTTGTTCATTTGCATCTATTCCTAATGGACCAATCCCAGCAATTTCTCGGGTAAAAAGCGGACTCCAATAAACGTTTTGCGCAATTGATGGCGAGTGGGAATCATTAATTCTACAAAATCCGATAATCTGACCCTTCTTTTTAAGGACGACGAACTCTCGGCCTTCCCAATTCATTTCAAAATATTTAATGGCTTCATATTCCCATCTTCCCGGGAAACACCTTTCTAAGAATGAAATGAATTCTGCTTCCTCTTCTCTTTTTAGTTTTGAAAATGTAACAGAATCAATCTTTGGGAAAGGATACTTTTTGTCCAAATGGTTTATTAAATCATAGGTGGCTAATTTTTTAACATAACCATTTTTCTTTGCCCATTTTTGTGCATCTTGATATTGTTCTGGAATGCCTGAGAAATAATGAAAAGGATCACCAGCCAATTGCATGGTCACAACTCCTTTTTCCTTTAATCCTGTTTCTGCACGTTCAAGTAACTCTGTTCCAATTCCTTTTCCACGGTGGTCACGATCTACTAAAAGCACTTGAATCCAACCTTTTTTGTCATCCATTTTAACATCGATTTCTTCTTTCCAGTGTTTAGCGATAACGAAGCCGATGACATGGTCTTGTTCATCTACAGCGATATGTGAATCTTCATAGGAAACGTTTTTATCATTAAAACTATTTTGTTCAAACAACTCTTTACGCATTGGAAAGTCTTCGGCCAATTCCTTATTCCACAACTCAACTAGCTCTTCCAAGCGATCATGATTCCAAGATAGTATCTTCATATGAATCCTCCATTAGATAAATAATCTTTCTTTGATTATTTTATTTACCAAACGTTTCTTCCATTCGTTTTATCGGATCATCAACCATACCTGTCCCCCATCGAACGACTTGATTGGCCTTTAGAAGCTCCTGCTTCAGCTCCTCGTAATTGACATCTTGTACAGTTGTTTCATGCTGAATAGCAAGAGCTGCAGCCACACCCGCCGACTGGCCTAGAATCATGAAAATGGGTTCCATTCGAATGGATCCATACGCAATATGAGAGCTTGATAAGCAAACCGGGACAAGTAAATTGGTACATTCCGTAGCTTTTGGACGAATGGATCGATATGAAATTTCATAAGGGCCAATGGGAACTTGAACATCCCCCTCATTCACACATCGGCCATCAATGACGACGCGTCTGCAATTATGAGAATCCATATGGAACGATGCCAAACCGATTGAATCGTCAACAAAAGTTTGTTGCAGGCAATTACGGTCCGTCATGACATATTCAGAAATCATTCGTCTACTTTCACGAATGTACAACTGATGTGGCCAGTTTCCCGTTTTTATAAACTCGTCTTTCGGCAATCCCCACTCATTCACTTCCTGACGTATTGCATCTGGAACGCGCGAATCATTCGCTAAAAAGTACAACATTCCCATATCATAATTTACATGATCTTGAAAGATTTCCTCACGTCTTTGGTAACTTCCTTCCGGCCAATCGTAATTCATCCCGATATGATCTGTTGAAATCGCTCCATAGTTATTTAAATCTGACTTGCCATTTGGCAACATCGTATGAAGTTTCATGGCATCCCAAACTCCAGATTGAATATAGCGCAGTAAAAGTCCGTATCGTTTGTCATCATAATGAGCTGGTTTTGGGAAAGGTAACTTATTCTCTGGATCTTTTGTCAAGCAAATGCGGAAATTATACGCTTGAATCCGATGATCTCCTTGCCCTTGATAGCCCAATTGTTCACGATCATCTTCTGTAATCCCTGGCAAAACGCCACTTTTCGGTTGTCCTTCAACAACATAAGGGTCAATCCATTTTTCGAATTTATGATGCGGCGCACCAAACTGAATGCCATTATATATTTCCTGATATGTTGCATTGTATTCGCGTCCAACAAAATAAGAAACACCTGACTTGGCGAGTAAATCACCTTCATAACTACAATCCATAAAGATTTTCCCACTATATCGGGCTCCGTTTTCCATGACAATTTCAGTAATCTGCTGATTTTCTACCGTTACTTCAGCTAAATGTTGGTATAAATATACTGGAATATCATATATTCTCATCCATTGATTGAACACAAATTGAGCTGCTTTAGGTTCGAATGTCCATTGCTTTTCTTTGTGATAATATTTTGCAATTTCTTGATAAAATTCACGCGAAAGACCACCAACTGCATCTTCCGCACCAAGATCTGTCGCACCCAATCCACTGGCAGTCATCCCACCAATATTTTTGCTAAACTCCACTATTGCAACCGTTATACCCATCCGTTTTGCTTGAACAGCTGCCGTTAACCCTGCTGGTGTACCGCCGTAAATAATAAGCTCTTTTTCAATTAAAGTTTGATTGTCCACCTTTTGGGTGGGTACGTAATAATGTAGATTGCTAATACCCATTTATAGACCTCCGCTTACCTTTCTTGTATTAATGTTCTACCTCTAATGTCCATGCTTCTGCATGAATTCCAGCTACCTCTTTTAGATAATAAAAATAAATTAACATCATTTCTTTCGTTGTAAATGATGTTAAGTTATCTTTTGTTTGAATCGCTAATAATGATTCTGTCTCCGTTAAATCCCACTCAGCTAAACGTTTATAAACTTCACGTAAGTACAATGGAATTTGAGGATAGTTTAACCGGTCTTGTACTTTTTCCGGGTCAACAAGCCGTGCTGGAAATAGGGGAGCATTCCACTTCGTGTGCTGTGAAATAAGTTTTTCCAGTTCGATAAACAGTTGTTGAAATGCCTCTTTGTCTTCATTCAGTACGTTAAAGTATTCTTCGACAACGTCCTTGTATTCTTCGCCCCATGCAATTCTAGCGTATAAATAATTATTGAAATGGTGAATCCATTTCCATGGATAGTTTTCCTCTATTTCAGGATGTTTTCGTTTTTGATGCGTCGGTACAATTAAATTTAAAACGCCTTGTATATTCAATTTTTTGTAATCATGTAAATCCTGCTGAATTCTTGTCAGTAATGGAGGGAACAGTTCGGATAACATAAAATGATCACTATAATATTCTAGAACAGTTAATGATCGGCCTTTTTTAATGGCTTCCTTATTCCAATCCTGCAATGTTTCATATGCTCTCTTTTGTTTAGGTTCGTTGGAGTCAATTGAGGTTGAATAATCCCTTCCCCAAAAGGCATACAATACATCGACATGGTACGAGGATTCCATTTGCTCTTTTCTTTCTAACATATTCCAAGACAAACCTGCATTGTAGACAATGTATTCCACACCTACTTGTGATTTGTTCTTCTGGAGAGCTTCTTTCAATTTTTCGGTAAATCGAATATATGTCGGTAAAAACTCGCTTCCATTTTTCTCATCAATTCCGATATCCTCTGGCCATAAAGAGACTCTCGTAATCACTTCATTTTCCATACAGATGTCTACTATTTTTTGAATAACCTTATCTTGAAGCTTCGTATTTTCAGCAAAAAACTTCAATTTATCGTTCTGTTTAAGTTCACTATCACTTGTTTTTTCTTGTATTTCATTTAGTAAAAAGCTTAAGCTATGTCCACCTAAAGTTACATGAACATTCCGTTTTCTCAACGTAGAGGACACGTATGATTTGATGTCATTCCATAAAAAGAATGTGAAAAAGTATTCATTTTGACCATTCTTCACACCCCAATCAATAAGAGCGTTAATATAATTAGGATCATTAATGGTTTCGATAATATTACCTCGCCTAGCAAACATCGGCTCATGAATATACAGTTGTTCATGTGTAGGTATATCTTTATCCACAATGCGTTCTTCATCCAAACGAGTCCACTCATAGCCAAAACGAATTCTACAATACATATAAACGCCATATAGAATCGAACGTGCCTCATTACCGATAATCCACACATCATTGCTAGACTTAAACAACGCAAATCCATCATCGTTAATTGTGATTATTTTTTTATCTTTACAAGTGGCATGATATTCATTTGTTGTGATCAAGTGAATTTTTCTATTACTATTTTCAATATGACTGGACGACCTTCCGGAATCTGTTATCGTACATTCATATCCAGCATTGCGCATCAACCTTCTTAACTCTTCAACAGCAAACAAAGTTGTTTCATGCTGATTCCAATAAATAATTTCGTCCATGATTCTCAGCACCTTTTCCAATAGATGTTTTTTATTTACTATTCGCCCTATCGCAAAGCAAAGAACAGAAAAAAGCACTATCGTTTCCTATCAAAATTGATAATCACTAGTGCCTTATTTATCGGTAATTATAAGTGAATCGTCTTATTCAACTTACTTGATTCGTATCCCGCCAGTGAAACCTCTAATGACTTCAACCCGTCATAACCCGTGATTGACGGTTCTCTTCCCTCTTTCACACAGTTAACAAAATCTTGTATCAATCCAAAGTCCATATCATTTCCCCAAAAAACATTCTCCAATGATTTATTATCATTGGTAAACATTCTAAAGTGTTCTTGAAATACATCCACTTTCACAGTTTGCTTTGTTCCAATGACTTCAATTGTTGCATCACCCCATGATGGGTATTCTGTAAAACGAGACCAGCTTGCATCATGCGAAGCGACTACTCCATTTGCGAATTCAAAAGTCAAAAGTCCCGCATCATCAATATCTATTCCATGAAAATATGAATCGACAATCGCTTCCACTTCGGAGATTTCTTCATTTAAATACCAGCGCATAATATCTACCATATGCACTGTATGATCTAAGACAGCCCCACCACCTGATTGGTCCTCATCGATAAACCAACCACCCGGATTTTGTCCGCGATTTGTTGTCCGAAAGGCAATAATTTCACCTAGCTCATCGTTATCAATCATTTCTTTTAGTTGCTGAATGGGTGAACTGAATCTTACTGGATAAGCAATTTGCAAAATCACATTATGATCTTTACATGCTTGAATCATTTTTTGTGCATCTGCAAGATTCGTCGCAATTGGTTTTTCACATAAGATGTGCTTTTTAGCTTTCGCTGCATGCAAAACCATTTCTTTGTGACGATTGTTTTCACTACAAACAATGACAGCATCCATGTCTAATGCTAGAAATCCAGCTTGGTCACTATAATGTGTTGTATGATACGTTTCGGCCGCTTCTATTCCTCTATCGATATCGTCATCAAAAATGCCTACTAATTCAACGTTTGGTAATTTAGTTAATGCGTTAGCATAACTATATGCGTGCATATGTGCGAAACTCATTATCCCAATCTTCATGAATAGACACCTCCATCGATAAGCCTGCTAAAATCATTCAATCGGTCAATAAGTTCCTGATCTACTTTCTGTGCACATGCTAAAATAGCGTCAACTGAATAAGCTAATGGTTGGGCCGGCTTTCTTGTTGACTGAATGGATACCATCTGATCACTATCAAACTCGATTATTTTTTTTATCCCACTCCACTCAAGTTCGATGCGCTCCCGATCACTTACCGTGTATTCGATATGGGCCATCGTTCCTCCACCAAAGTTCATCAAAATAATCGTATGGGATGGTGTAACAGATTGGTCTGTTTGTTTTACGCGGATATCTTGTGGCTTGCCAAATAATGATGACAAGGTATATAAATCACCAGTGAGTAACGAGTGATTACGATCATGCTGAACAGTTCGCCTAAAACGGAAAACACCTTTTGGTTGATCTTCTTTACTAATTATTTCTTTCACCTTTTGATAAAACGGATAGCTTTCCAAATCAAAATAAATGTGTAATCCTAACGATTTATGGCTTTCTAATAGGCTAGTTGCCGGAATATAAACGTTTTCTGGATTACGAACTACAGCATTACTATTTTCTTCTGTCAAAGTTGAGAAATATGTAATTTCATCATTGTTTTTCTTCAATAATTGTTCTACTGATTCTACTACTCGGATATTTTCTGCTGTTGCGCTAAAGTCGAGTTTCTCCAAGCCGCCAAGTATAATTTTCATCATTGTTGCAAGCCTCCTAATTCAATAGGTTTCTTAAACGATTAACCGCCTCTGCATTCGCTTTTTTTGCATCGTCATGCCCCTCATACTCTATCGATAACCAACCGTCGTAATGAATGTTTTTTAAACCTTCTACAATATAATTCAGATCGACTTCACCATCACCAGGTATTACACCGATTAGTTCCAAACCATCTGTTGATAAAAACCCACGAACAGATTCGTTTGCCGTTTTTGCACGAAAGTCTTTAAAATGAACATGCACAATATCGTTTTTTAGCTGCTCAAACGCCTTTGTCGGCTTTTCATGAACAAGCAAAAAGTTTCCTGTGTCAAATGTTGATTTTACATACGGACTATTCACTGCATCAATAATTTCTTTTACTTGTCTACTCTTACCAGCCAATAATCCGTGATTTTCAATCGCTAAATATACTTGCTCTTTTTCAGCAGTTCGTGCACATTCTTTTAAACTTTCAATAATCCAAGCGAATCCTTTTTCAAAGGTTAAGTCTTCTTTGGCATCTCCACAAAATATACGAACAATATTTGTGCCCAGTTTTTTTGCCACTTGAATTGCATTCACAACGGCAGTTACTTCTTCAGCGCGTTCTTCCCTTGTTTCTTTTACAAAGCTATTCATAATGTCATAGGCAGACACTCGTAAGTTATATTTTTTTAATGCAACTCTTACTCGGTCCAGTTCTTCAGTTATATCTGCTTTGTTTTCCCAGTACACATCGAGTAGCTCTACACCATCAATTGCAATCATACTTGCATAGTCAATAAATTGTTCAACCGACCAGTGTTCTTTTTTTATTGTTGTTGCTAAACTATACATACTCACACTAATTTTCATAATATCCCCCCACTCGTGCTTTAAAGAATTTCAATCTTTGTAGAACTCTTTTGGCCACTCAAGTTCAAAGCCCTCTGCTCTTAGCTTCGTTTGAAATTCCATTAACAACTGACTATTTTCACGTACTTCTTTTGGTTTTGCCTTCGCTTTTATACAAAAAGAAACTAATGCCCCACAAGCTTCTCCAATATTCCACTCTGTTGGATGAAGTCGATAGCAGCCATTTGTGATATGTGTTGTCCCTATGTTTTTACAACCTGCCAATAAATTATCAGTATCCTTTGGGATTAGCGCACCTAATGGAATATGGTATGGTAAGGCATCAACATCAAAATACGTTCTCCCTGTCATACTCGGGTGCAAATCAATACTATATGACCCGATTCCAATCCGATCCTCGTATAACTTGCCTGTTTTTCCATCATTAAATTCAGGGGAAACATCTTGTTCGACAATTGTGTATTCCGCTTTGATTCGCCTTGACTCTCTTATATAAGCAGCTTTTGCCAAGCCATCTTCCGTTTCGAATAAATCTTTACGCAGTTTTAACCCCGGGTATCCTTTGCCACCATCAGGTCGTGGGGCGTCGGTTTGTAGCCAGTAGAGAAGTGATAAGCTAAGCTGTTTAGCTTGGTATATATTTCTTCCTTTTTCTTCTTCTGTGACATCATAAATATTTCCTAAAAAGTAGTCACTTTGTGGCCAATTCATTAAACTTACATCACCCGTATAAACAGGAGTTGTAAATTGTTTTCTATCAAAGCTACGTCGGTATTCCCAGAGTGGAAACCCCTGCTCTTCACGAAATAGCGTATACTCTCTTTTCTCTTTCGTGATCGGGTGTGGAGCGAAGAAACTCAAATATTTTTCAGGCCATATGTCCGGATGAAACTCTTTCCAAAATGAGTACATCTCCGGCTCAGGGATTGTGTGATCTTCTCCTTCTCTATATTCCATTCCAAGTACATAAGTAAATGCTTGAATATCATTCGGATCCGAGATTTCTAATGCATGTATCTCTTTTGTATCAGACTTTGCTTCTGCACCCGTTACAAATTCGATATTGGCGAGTGGCAATAGGTCCCCAGCTTCCGTAGCATCAATGAAATACGGAGCAGCCAGCTTACCTAATTTTCCTGTCAGTGTATTTTGATAGGTTACGTTCATCACTGTTCTACCCGTTCTTTCAACCGATGTAACAATTGTATTCAACTGAATCGTTAGCTGATTTGTTAAGACGTACGGCAAAAGCATTTCTTTTAATACATGTAAGCTAACTCTTGGATCATGGCAAATCTTACTCACTAAACCGTTCCCCGGATTAAATGCTGTGTTCTGAACCGTGACATCCATTGCTCGCAAATACGTTTCGCGTACTTTACTACGATATTCCCGGTATCTCCGTGTTGAGCCGAACTCTTCAATCCATTGATGTTCATCTGGTGGTACCCCTTGTGAAGTGACTTGACCACCAATCCAATCAGTTTCTTCCGTCAACACGACATTTAATCCATTAGCACAAGCCGATAATGCTGCGGCGCAACCGCCTAGACCAGCACCTATAATGACAAGATCTTTTTTCAACGTATCCATTTACAAATACACTTCTTTGCCTGTTTTTGCTGATTCATAGACAGCGTTTAGCATTTTCATAATTTGCACGCCGTCAGCAACAGGTGCTATCGTTTCTTTTCCTTCTATACAACAGTCAACGAAATGATTGATTTCATTCGTAAAGGCTTTCTCAAAATCAAAACTAAGATTATCAATTTGCGGCGTAATGTTTAGAATGGTATTATTTTTTTCTGTCACCATCGCTAATTGTGGCTCGATTTCTGCTCCGCCTTTTTCCCCAAATAATTTAGCGTATAATTCGTCTTCTTTAGCATGTAGCGTAAAACTAACATCTACAAATAAAGAAGCACCATTATCAAAACGAATGAGGGCATTTGCTAGATCTTCGACATTATTTAATGCCGCGTCATAGTCAGCCGCTTGATAGAATGATAAGTTTTTTATATTGCTTCGGTTACCCAGCTTTGAGTAGGTATTTCCACTCACTGAGACAGGGCGCGGTTTGCCCATCAAATACCAGCATATGTCAATCATATGAACGCCTAAATCGATAAGCGGCCCTCCGCCTGATTTTGACTGATCACTAAACCAACCTCCAGGATTGCCAAGCCTTCTGATACAGGAAGCCTTAGCATAATACATCTCCCCGAAATCACCTGAATCGATAAATTGTTTTAGTATTTTCGTATTATCCCCATGCCTTCTGACAAATCCAACCTGTAGAATTTTACCCGTTCTCTTGACTGCCTCTTCAACAGCTAAGGCTTGTTCGACAGTCATACTCAATGGCTTTTCAACCAAAACATGTTTTCCTGCTTCCAATGAAGCGATAGCAATCTCTGCATGGGTATTATTCCATGTACAAATACTAACGGCATCGATTTCCGGATTCTCTAATAAGTCTTCATAGTTGCTATACAATCCACTTACACCATACAGTTCGCCTGCTATCGCTAGACGTTCTGCATTTTTATCACATAATGCTACCAACTCTACTCCAACGTTTTCTACGTATGGCTTAATGTGAAACGCTGATATAGAACCTCCCCCTATAACTCCAACCTTTAACATTTGTAAAGCCTCCTTTTAATTCACTAATGATACTTTATAAAATCCAGAATGAGCGATTACATGTGTAATCGAATTTATAAGATAGACACCGTGATATTTGTCCGACTTATCGCTGCAGGCACCACACGTGTTATAGTTAGAGTTCTAAACGTCAACATATATAGTTAATAATTTTTGTTAGTGATTTTTTATTCATCAAATCATCGTATGCAGTAGGTACGTCATTAAAATCGACCTCATCCATTAGGAAGGGTAGTACATGGATACGTTTCTCGCTTACTAGCCGTAAATATTCCGCTACGTTTCTACCTTCCGTCCATCGTACGTAGCCATATGGGTAATCGATAGCTTGCTTTTCATATACCGGATCATAGCGTCCTGGACCACCGGCTCTCGAAATAAGGATTTGTGCTTCCTTTGCAAACATCAATTGGCGAGGGAAATCCGGTTCAATGTCTCCCACAATTACCACTTTCCCCTGCTTACGAATCCATTCTAAGCTTTGGCTTGTTAGCGAGGAGCGCTTGCCACCTGCACATAATAGAACGGCATCTACTCCATTGCTTTGCGTACATTTCTTTATTTCTGCTTCCATCTCCGACATCGTTGAAAATGAACGAATTCCCATTTCTCCATTGACCATTGCGGCTCGTTCTGATTGAACGTCGAAAGCAATTACATCATATGCGGCTGCGGCAGCGATTTTAGCAATCATTTGACCTAGTAATCCTAAACCAACGACTACAACCGTTTCGCCAAAACCAAGCTTTGCAACTCTAAGTGCATGAATCGCAATCGCGCCAATCCCTGCTAATGCGGCTTCCTTTGGCTCTACGTTAGCTGGGACCTTCGCACACAATGTTGTCGGGACTAATAAAAACTCCGAATGACCAACATAGGGTGCTCCGTAACACGCGACAATATCACCTATTTGGAATGTCTCTACATCTTCCCCGCACTCTTCAACAATTCCTACTGCACTATAACCTAATGATATTTCACTATCCTTACTTATTCCGACTAAGCTAAGTTCCGTCCCAGGTGAAATCACAGAATGTAATGTTTTCACCAATACGTAGGAATGTTCGATAGTTGGCTTAGCAATCTCGATAATATGGACTTTTTGATGACTCGCAACAATAGATTTCATTTGATTTGCTCCTTACTCTTTGAACCATTTGGCCAAGTTCTCTTTCACGAATGCATCATCATGTAAATGTGGATATTCGGCATAGACACGGTCTATTTCATCCAATTGATTTGGACTCAGTTTTTCCTTTTCCAGTAGACACCAACGCCCCTTTAAAAGTCCTTGTCTTGACAGCACCTCGTTGATACCTGCAATGCTACCTGTAAATTGATTGCTTGGGTCGAAAAATGCAGCATTCGCATCTGTTATTTCTTGTCCCAATGTTAAGAGCTCGCTTGGAATCTGCCCTGTTCCTCGAATGTCTTTTATTGTATTAAAAATATCCACTGTTGTTTTCGTCCACACTGACCAATGCCCAAGTAAACCGCCTACAATCTGTTTCTCTACCTGTTCACCGTTTACAGTGATTCGATAGGTTGTTAACAAGTCATTAATGATATTGTCATCATTTCCTGTGTAAATTGCGATTTCTTCATTTCTTTCAGAGTGGCAAACCGCACGGACGACGTCAAAAGTTTGATAGCGATTAAAAGGTGCTATTTTTATGCCATGAACATTCGGGATATTCGCAAGTCTTCTCCAAAAGTCATACGAAAGTATTCGGCCACCAACTGCCGTTTGTAAATAGAATCCAAAAACCGGGATGATCTCTGCAATTTTTTCAGTCCTATGTAGCAACTCTTCCTCGGTAACGTTTTGTAACCCACCCATACTCAACAAACCAATGTCATAACCAATTGATTTGATAAACTTCGCTTCTTCGATGGCCTGCTCTACTGGTCCACAAATTCCACCGATCTTAATAAATGAATTTGGAACCTGTGCTTTCTTCATCTCTTCAATCGCAATCGTTAATACCTTTTCGAATAAATTGAACTGTGGATCACGTATTTCAAACTGTGTTGTGTGGACGCCAACAGCAATCCCGCCTACTCCTGCATCAATATAATAACGAGTAAGTGCTCGTTGACCGGCTTCGTCAAGCTGGCGATCTTCTGTTAGCGCTAAAGGGTGAGCCGGTATAACTGCCCCTTTATGTAAACTTTCTTTAACCGCAGGATTCAACATTTAAAACTCTCCTTTGCGCTCTTGAAAATGAGTTGGCTTATTAAGCGTTTCTCCTTTGTTAACCAACCATTCTGCTGTCATATCAATCATTTGTTGTAGTGGTACCTTTGGATAACCAAATAATTGATGTGCTTTAGAGGAGTTATTTAATAATGCTGTCGACTGTTCTTCATTGATAAACTCTGCTTCTTTGTCAAATCGTTTTCCAAATTCCTTTGCCAACCAGCGAACTGAGATCGTCTCTGGCCCAGTCACATTCAATATTTTAGGAGGATTCTCGCAATACAATAAAGATCTTACAGCATATTCGTTGGCATCTCCTTGCCATATAACATTGACACTCCCCATTGTTAGATCAATGGCCTTACCTTCGAACACATGCTTAGCGATTTCAAGTAATACCCCGTACCTCAAGTCTATTGCGTAATTCAAACGTAAGATGAGCATTGGTGTGTCATTCGTTCGTGAAAAGTTTGTCAGAACACGCTCTCTTCCCAAACACGATTGTGCATACTCTCCAATCGGACTTGCCGGTGTATCTTCAGAACAATTACCATTCACAACATTTGTGAGTGGATACACATTCCCAGAAGAAAATGCAACTATTCGAGAGTTCTTAAATTTGTCTGCGATTCTACCAGGTAAATAAGCATTCATTGCCCATGTGAAATGTTCGTTGCCAGCAGTACCAAATTTATTGCCCGCCATAAAAATTACGTTTTTAACATCTGGTAGTAATTGCAATTGTTCGTCTTTTAACAAATCGACTGCAATCGTTTCAATGCCAAATTCCTCTAACTCGTTTTTTAAATCCTCTGATGAAAATCGAGAAACACCAATTACCTTTTTGTCCAAGCCAGCTTGATCAATGGCCCGTTTCGTCATTTTCGCTAGCGTTGGCCCCATTTTTCCTCCCACACCCAAAATGATAATATCCCCGTCCACTAATTTTAAATCTTCAATCAACTCTAGTGATGGCGCTGTCATAAAATCGTCTAGTTCTGTAAGCGTCTTCATTTTACCACTCCTATTTATTATTTCTGCTTTTAGCTAGCAACCTAAATATTTCAACTTTCACTCTTTTTAATTGTATGTACACGTTCATTAAAAGACAAGTCTTTATGTGGTCTTTTAATAGATTAGAACAATAACAATGTTTCACTTTATATTGCCTTGTTTTTGACAGACTACCTATTAGAAAGTATTATGAACTAAATATTATATTAAAGGACATGATTTCAAAGATTCATATGACTAAAATGGTGAATGGGGATGAATTTATGCAAAAAGATCATTTTATTTCAGACAGATCAGAAATAAATATCGGGATAATAGGTCCAGAAGCGCTTGTCAATCAAACACGTGAAACCTTAAAAAACTTTCCTAATTTCAAACCCGTTTTCCGTGTAATCCATCCTGATAGTCTACTTATTGATATCACAAGAGAACTAATGGATGTTGTTGAAGTTCTAATGTTTACCGAATATCATTCATACAATATCGTCAAACAAGCAGTGGAATTTATAATACCTGTGCACCATATGCCGATTATGGGCACCGGATTATATAGATCGTTATTTATTATTAAAAATGGATATAGCTTAAAATCCTTGTCCATTGATACAGTTGAAGTTAAGTATGTTGAACAAATTTTAATAGAGCTTGAAGAAGATAATTGTGAACTGATTACTTATAAAAATCCTTCGGCGAATACGATTATTGAAGAAGTCGTTCAGTTTCATGTGGACAATCATCAAAAAAACAATTCTATTGCACTTACAGGAATTCAAGAAGTTTCTAAACATCTATCCGCTAGAGGTATCCCCAATGAATGGGTAACTCCGACTCAGCAAGATTTGACTATTTCATTAGAAAGAGCTCTGTTAGCAACGACTACACGAAGAAACAAAGAATCTCAAATTGTTTTCGGCCTCATTAACATTGATAATTTTAAAGGAGTCACAGTAAATTATTCTTCTGAGCATGATGTTCAATTATTTAAATTAAGTATCCAACAAATGCTTCTGGATTATATTAAACAGCTTGATGGGTATCTACTCAATTTAGGTGGAGAAGAATATACATTCATTACAACTCGTGGCATTTTTGAACGTGAAACGAGAGGGTATAAATTTATCCCATTACTGCAGGATGTCAAAAGTGAACTTGGCATTACAATAAGTCTGGGTGTTGGCTTTGGTCGTACTGCTGCCGAGGCAGGCAATCACGCTCGTTTAGCACTTCGACAATCCAAAGAGTTAGGTGGCAACGTTTGTTATATCGTACGGGAAGATCGTAGTGTTTTGGGTCCTGTCGATGTAATGACTAACAAACAATACGAAAGATATAATTTAGTAATTACCGATCCACAACTACTAGAAAAAGCTGCAAAAGCAGGTATGTCTGCATCCTACATGACAAAGCTAATGGCACGCGTTTCTAGACATAAAAAAATTGAGTACACAGGTCAAGAATTAGCGTCCACACTCAATATAACGATAAGGAGTGCTAATAGAATCCTACTAAAATGGACGGATGCCGAATTGGTAACGATTATCGGTGAAGAGAAAGTATCGCATAAAGGAAGACCCCGCCGTATTTACCGACTAAGTTTTTTAGATGAAGAGTATAGTTAACTTACAGATGCCGATAGGGGTTGTTACCTTCGGCTTTTTTATATACACTTTATTCTCTTTGTTTGTTATAAGATGACTGTTTTTCCAGATAGGCTACTTTCGTTGCTTGCTTCAACAAAACGGATAATCTCTTTTGTTTCATTTAAAGGAACTTTGGGAATACCATCTTGAAAAAAATCCAATACCTGCTCTAACAAACTGGCATAATAAGGTTTTTCATTCAAACTAATATCTATATACTCGGTACCTAGCTCAAAATGAATCAATACACCAAACTGATTATTCCCTACTCGATTGCCTCTAATGGTCCCAATACGACCGTCTTTCCAGACGCCCGTAATTACGTCATGCTCTGGATTCGTGATGGTCTTTATCGACTTTGAACCGCTACCTAATACAGTGAACAGCATTTCGACCATATGAATGCCATACCAAAAAAATCCTTGCTTACTATCTTGAATCTCCATTGGCCCAAAACAATCTGCACCTATAATTTTTCCCTTATTCGTATTACGAATAGCTTTTGTTAAATTCTCAGCATAGCGTAGCGCTGATGTACTCATAATCGCTGTTTCATATTTTGCAGCTAGTTGTATCATGTCATTTGCCACTTTCGAACTTATACTAAAAGGTTTATCTATAAATATTGGTTTTTTGAACGCAACTACTTTTTGTAATTGCTCATGATGAACTGCGCCATCTACGGATTCTAAAAAAATAGCATCACTTACATGGGCAACTTGTTCAATCGTATCCACAATTTCTACTTCAAACTGGCTCCTAAGCTCTTGTGTAAAGGCCTCCACACGAGAGATGCTCAGTTCAAAATGAGGTGATCCACCAGGAAAAGCAATTACTACTTCTCCCCCCGGCACATGATATCTTTCGTTTGGATTATTTAATAGTCTCGTAAAAGCAACTACATGTGATGTATCGAGCCCTATTATACCGAGCTTCAAACTCTCCCACTCCTTTACTGTGCACCTAAATTATTTCATTCCAGACATTTGAATTGTTTATGGCACACTAGAAATGTAGAAAACGGCAGCTAATTTATGTATAAAAAAAAGGCCACTTGCCAACATCTGAAAAAATACTTACACTCCTGTTGGGCATTAAGTTCACAGGAGGTAAA